>NZ_JBSGTG010000018.1:0-225209 GCF_053607285.1 Streptomyces sp. NPDC055140
CCCCGATCTTCGACCTCGTCGACTACGGCGTCGTCGGCGACCTCTTCGACGTCGTCCCCCAGCTCACCGAGGAAGTCAACACCCGCAAGGGCTGACAGCAGCAGAACGGCCGGAGGCCCTGGACCGAAATCGGTCCAGGGCCTCCGGCCTTCGTGCGTATGCCTCAGCCGGCGCGGCGGACCCGCGCGGCCTTGCGGGCGTCGGCGAGCTGGCGGGCCTCGGAGGTGCGGCGCGAGTCACCACCGGCGCGGCCGGGGCGCGAGCCCATGCCACGGAACGGGGCACCGCCGCGCTTGGGGCGCTCCGTGGCCGGCGCGGTGCCGGTGATCGGGACGCCGGAGGGCGTCTGAGCACCGGTGATACGGCTCAACTCGGCCTCACCCGACCGGACTTGGGTGATCTGCGGCCGGATCCCGGCGTCACGCATCAGCCGGCTCATGTCGCGGCGCTGGTTGGGCAGGACCAGGGTGACGACGCTGCCGGACTCACCGGCACGGGCCGTACGGCCGCCGCGGTGCAGGTAGTCCTTGTGGTCGCTCGGCGGGTCGACGTTGACGACGAGGTCGAGATTGTCGACGTGGATGCCGCGGGCGGCGACGTTGGTGGCGACGAGCGCCGTGACCGTACCGGCCTTGAACTGGGCCAGGGTGCGGGTGCGCTGCGGCTGGGACTTGCCGCCGTGCAGGGCGGCGGCCCGCACGCCGCTGCCGAGCAGGTGCTTGGTGAACTGGTCGACGGCGTGCTTGGTGTCCAGGAACATGATGACCCGCCCGTCGCGGGCCGCGATCTCGGTGGCGGCGGCGAACTTGTCGGCGCCGTGCACATGCAGTTCGTGGTGTTCCATCGTGGTGACCGCGCCCGCCGACGGGTCGACGGAGTGGACGACCGGGTCGTGCAGGTAGCGGCGCACCAGCAGGTCGACGTTGCGGTCCAGAGTCGCCGAGAACAGCATGCGCTGGCCCTCGGGGTGCACCAGGTCGAGCAGCTCGGTGACCTGCGGCATGAAGCCCATGTCGGCCATCTGGTCGGCCTCGTCCAGGACGGTGATCTTCACCCGGTCCAGACGGCAGTCCTTGCGCTCGATGAGGTCCTTGAGGCGTCCGGGCGTCGCGACGACGACCTCGGCGCCACCGCGCAGGGCACTGGCCTGACGGCCGATGGACATACCGCCGACGACGGTGGCCATCCGCAGCTTCAGCGACCGGGCGTACGGGGTGAGCGCCTCGGTGACCTGCTGGGCGAGCTCGCGCGTGGGGACGAGGATCAGGCCGAAGGGCTGCTTGGCGTCGGCGCGCTGACCTGCGAGGCGCGCGAGAAGCGCGAGCCCGAATGCGAGCGTCTTGCCGGAGCCGGTGCGGCCGCGGCCGAGGACGTCCCGGCCCGCGAGCGAGTTCGGCAGGGTGGCCGCCTGGATCGGGAACGGCACGGTCACACCGAGGCCGGTGAGCGTCTTGAGGATCTCGGCCGGCAGGTCGAGCTCACCGAAGGTCTCTACGGCGGGGAGGGCGGGCGTGACGGTGACAGGCAGCGCGAACTCGCCCTGCGGCGCGGCGGGCCTGCGCCCGTAGCCGCCGGAGCTCTTGCCGCCGGGGCGTCCCTGGCCCTGGCCCTGGGGTCGAAAACGGGCGCCCCGGTCGCCGCCGGCGGAGCCCCTGCGGGGGTTGGAGTAGCGGTCGTTCGTGCGAGCTGAACGGTTCATGGAGAACCTTCCTCGATATGGCACGTATCGAGGAATTCCCGGCGCATGGGTGCCGGACGAATTGCAAGAACGAGCCGAATAACAGACTGAAAATCAGCCGGCGCGCCGGTACGGAGAATGGCGACGCCTGACGTCGGAATGCTGGGATTCCGTTGCGGCAGGCGGCTCTCGGACGGGCCGGATCAATGGGGTGCGGGGGTCTTGGCGCCCCGCCGGGGTGGTGTGCCACCCGGTGGTCGTGCCTACCCGGGCGGGATACCCCGCAAACAGCAACGAGCTGGTGCCCGTACCACCAGGGTACGGGCACCAGCTGCGCTCAACGCTTCAGCGTCAGGCAGGAACGATGTTCTCCGCCTGCGGGCCCTTCTGGCCCTGCGTGACATCGAAGTTCACCTTCTGGCCTTCCTGAAGCTCACGGAAGCCCTGGGTGGCGATGTTCGAGTAGTGGGCGAAGACGTCGGGGCCCCCACCCTCCTGCTCGATGAAGCCGAAGCCCTTTTCCGAGTTGAACCACTTCACGGTGCCAGTAGCCATATGCAAATTCTCCTTCGGGGCAGTGCCCGTGATCCGCACTGTGCGGACCTCGGCGTCGCCGCAATGATTGCCCCGCCCGGAAAATGCATCCGGAAATAGAAAAGCGCCCGGCAACGTGAAGTCACCTAAGGCACTTGAAGTATCTATGGGAACCACAACTGCAACTGAGATCAAGACTAGCACGGACCGGGCTTCGGAGCACGGTGAGCCAGAATATTTCGCGTGTCGCCGTGAACCTTCACCCCGGATTGAGCAAATCCAGGGGCCCCGGCCGCCTGGATTTCACTTCACCGGCGGCTGTCCGACAGGAACCGATAGTCCGTGTAGCCCGTCTCCCCTCCCACGTACATCAGGTACCTGTCCCGGACCTGGTTGAGCGGCGCGCCCACGCGTAGCCGCTCGACGAGGTCAGGGTTGGCCAGGAACGGGCGGCCGAGCGCCACCAGGTCGGCGCCGGCGGCGATGAGGCGCTCGCCCTCGTCTCTGCCCCCGTCGGCGGGAATCCGCTCCTGCGGCAGCACGGGGTTGGCGATCAGCGTGCCGGTCCAGCGCTTGCGGAGGTCCTGGAAGAGCGGATGGTCCGGGTCGGCGAAGACGATGTGCAGATAGGCGAGGTCCAGGTCCGAGAGGGCGTCGACGAGTGCGGGGTAGATGTCGTCGGTGTCTCCCTCGTCCATGCCGTTGACGGTGAGTCCCGGAGAGATCCGCAGGCCCACCCGCTCGGGGCCGATCGCGTCCGCGACGGCACGTACCACCTCGACCACGAACCGGACGCGGCCCTCGACCGTTCCTCCGTAGGCGTCGGTGCGGTGGTTGGTGCCCTGGCCGAGGAACTGGTGGAGGAGGTAGCCGTTGGCGCCGTGCACCTCGACGCCTTCGAAGCCCGCCGCCACGGCCTTTCGGGCGGCCTCGGCGAAGTCGGCCACGGTGGTGCGGATGTCGTCGGGCGTCATCTCCCTCGGTACGACGGCGGGCTGGTGGCCGGTCGGGGTGTGGATGGTGTCGGGGAGCGGCACCGGTGAGGGGGCGATCGGGGTCAGGCCGCCGCTGTTGTCGGGGTGGCCGATCCGGCCGCCGTGCTGGAGCTGGAGGAACATCCGGCCGCCGGCGGCGCGGACCTCGTCGGTCACGTGTCGCCAGCCCTCGACGTGGGCCGCGTTGTGGATGGCCGTGATGTTGGCGTAGGTCTGCCCGACGGCGTTGGGCGTGGACGCCTCGGCGATGATCAGGCCCGCGGTGGCGCGCTGGGCGTAGTACGTGGCCATGACGGGCTGCGGGACGCCGTCCGCGGAGGCGCGGTTACGGGTCATGGGCGCCATGACGAGGCGGTTCGGCAGGGTCAGCGCGCCGAGGCGGACGGTGTCGAACAGGCGGGACGTCGTCATGGCGGTGCTCCTCGAATCGGGGTGAGTGGTGTGACGGGGTGCGGTGCGGGCGTTCATGAGGTCCGCACCGTGCGGCGGGCGGGGAATCCGTGGGTGCGGGCGGCGACGACCACGGCGAGTACGGGAACCAGGAGCAGGAGGACCGCCCAGGGGAAGGAGCGGGATCCGACCAGGTCGAGGAGAATCCCGCCGGCGATTCCGCCGCCGGCCATGGCCACGTTCCAGAGGGTGACGAGCATGGCCTGCGCGGCGTCCGCCGACTCGCCTCCCGCGTCGCCCGCGGCCGTCTGCAGGAGCGTGGGGGCGCCGCCCCAACCGAGGCCCCACAGCGTCACGGCCGCGTACACCAGGGCGGGGCTGTCGGACAGCAGGGCCAGGACGGCCGCCGCCACGGCGACCAGCAGAGCGGCCGCGACGGTCAGGGCGCGCAGGTGGCGGTTGATCAGCGCGCCCACGATCCAGATGCTCGCCAGGGACGCGGCGCCGAAGACGAGCAGCACGAGATCGGTGGAGTTCCCCATGCCGACTCCGTCGAGGAACGTCGCGACGAACGTATAGAGGACGGTGTGGGCGAGGACGAAGACGAGCGTGACGAAGAGGACCGGGGACACGCCGGGGACGCGGAGCGCCCGCAGCATCGGCGGCCGGGCTCCCTGTCGCAGTCCTGGCTGGTCGGGGACGGTCGCGGCGATCCAGCCGAGGAGGGCGGCGGTGAGGACGGTCATGCTCAGGAACGCGATCTGCCAGTTCACGGCCTTGCTGAGGAACGTGCCCGCGGGAACCCCCAGGGACAGTGCGACCGGGATGCCCGCCATCGCGATCGCGATGGCCCTGCCCTGGAGGTGGGCGGGCGCGAGGCGCCGGGCGTATCCGGCGAGCAGCGCCCAGGCCAGGCCTGCCGCGACCCCGGCCACGAACCGGGCCACCATCGTGAGGGGGAAGTTCGCCGAGAGGGCGGTGACCGTGTTGGCGACGCCGAACCCCGCCATCGCCGTCATCAGGAGCCGCTTGCGGCGCCATCCGGCAGTGGCCGCGGTGAGGGGGATCGCTGTGAGGGCGGTGCCGATCGCGTAGACCGTCACGGTCTGCCCGGTGACCGATTCGCCGACGCCCAGGTCACGGCTCATCGCGGGCAGCAGACCCGCGGGGAGGGTCTCCGTCAGGCTCGTGATGAAGACGGCGGTGGCGAGGGCGAGCAGGGCGGGGAGGGGCAGCTTGCGGTTCTCGGTGGCGGAGGCGGTGGCTGGTGCGGCGGGTGGTGTGCGGGTCGGCTCTGTTCTGGTGACGTCTGTTCCGGTCATGCGACGACAGTGCAGGTCGGGGCTTCGGGAACGCTGACGGTCCGCTGACGGTCGGCGGCTACGACCTGTGTACGGTGCTCACATGCGCTTCGGGGTGCTCGGTCCACTGACGGTGCGGGACGGCGACGGGGAGCCGGTCGCGGTTCCCGAGGTGAAGGTCAGGGCCCTCCTCGCCGCACTCCTGGTACACGAGGGGCGGCCCGTCTCCGCCGACCGCCTCATCGACGGCCTCTGGGGCGACGGTCTTCCCGGGAATCCCGCCAACGCCCTCCAGGCGAAGGTCTCTCAGCTACGCAAGGCGCTCGGCCGCGACCGCGTGGTGCGCCAGGAGCCCGGCTACCGGCTCCGTCTCGACGAGGCCGGGGACGAGGTGGACGCCGACCGCTTCCTGTCGCTGGTGGACCGGGCGGGATCCGCGGCGGGTCCGCGCGAGCGGGCCGAACTCCTCACCGAGGCACTGGAGTTGTGGCGTGGTCCGGCCTACGCCGATTTCGCGGACGAGGAGTTCGTACGGACTGCCTCGCAGCGCCTGACGGAGCAGCGGCTGGCCGTCCTCGAGGAACGGGCCGAGGCGCTCCTGGACTCGGGCGACCTCACGCTCCTCACCGGGGAGCTGGCGGGCCTCGTCGCGCGCCATCCGCTCCGGGAACGGCTGCGAGCCGTCCAGCTGCGAGCGCTGTATCTGACGGGCCGGCAGAGTGAGGCGCTCGCCTCGTACGCGGAACTGCGGGGCCGGCTCGCGGACGAGCTCGGCCTCGACCCGAGCCCCGGACTGGCCGCGCTCCACGAGGCGATCCTGCGCCAGGACCCGTCGCTCACCCCTCCCCCGGCCTCTCCTGCAGGCGCCGCGCCGTCGCCGTCCGAACGCCCCCGGTCGAACCTTCCCGCCCCGCTCACGGCGCTCGTGGGCCGTGACGAATCCCTGGCCGGGATCGGTCAACTCCTCGCCACGGAACGCCTGGTCACGCTCACCGGCCCCGGCGGGGTAGGCAAGACACGGCTCGCGGTCGAGGCGGCCCGGCGGATCCAGGACGCCCCCGACGGGGTATGGCTCGTCGAACTCGCCGGTGAGCGCGGGAGCGTGGCCGATCTCGCGCAGGTGGTCTCCGCGGCGCTGGGCTTGCGTGACGACGCGCTTTCGGGTCCACCCGGGCAAGGCGCGGCGGCCGCGCCCGAGCAACGGCTCGCCACGGCCCTGCGGGACCGCAGGACGCTGCTCGTCCTGGACAACTGCGAGCAGGTCGTCGAGTCGGTGGCGCGGCTCGCCGAGACGTTGCTGGGCCGCGCACCGCACCTGCGCGTCCTGGCCACCACCCAGGAGCCGCTGTGCGTCGCCGGGGAGACGGTCCATCTGGTCGAGCCGTTGCAACCCGCGGACGCGGTACGCCTGTTCACGGCGCGCGCCGCGGCGGCCGCCCCTGGCTTCTCGCTCGACGAAGCCACTCCTGGGACACGTGCGGCGGTTCTGGAGATCTGTCGGCGCCTCGACGGCATCCCGCTCGCGCTCGAACTGGCGGCGACGCGCGTACGGGTTCTGGGCGTAGAGGAGTTGGCGGCCCGGCTCGAGGACCGTTTCCGGGTGCTGACGTCGGGACGGCGGGGTGCGCCGCCGCGTCAGCAGACCCTGCGGGCGGTGATCGACTGGAGCTGGGAGCTGCTCAGCCTTTCTGAGCGGATCGTGCTGCGCCGCCTGGCCGTGCATCGCGACGGCTGCACTTTGGACGCGGCGGAGGAGGTTTGCGCGGGCGATGGCGTGCGCCACGACGAGGTTCTCGACCTCGTGACGCGACTGGTCGACCGGTCGCTGGTCGTCGTGGTGACCGGCCCCGGCGGCGCCGGCCCCCGCTACCGGCTTCTCGAGTCCGTCGCCGCTTACGCGAAGGAGCGCCTGCACGAGTCGGACGAACTCGCCGCGGTACGCCACCGCCATCTGCGGCATTACACGGAACTGGCCGAGCGCGCCGAGCCCCGCCTCCGTGGCGGCGGGCAGCGCGAGTGGCTCGGCCGGCTCGACTCCGAGACCGCCAATCTGCGGGCGGCGCTCGACGAGGCGACGCGCCGCGCCTCCACGGGTGGCGCTACCGACGACGCCGTGCGCCTGGCCACCGCCCTGTCCTGGTGGTGGCTGCTGCGCGGCCGGCTGAGCGAAGCCCGTCGAGCCCTGTCGGCCGTGCTCGCCGTGGCGCCTTCCGCGGGCGAACTCCGGGTACGGAGCGACGCGTTCGGGCTGATGACGGGTGAGCGGCAACCGGCAGCGGCGTGCCCTGACGTGACGATCGCCGATCCTGTGCGGCGGGGGCGCGCCGTGTGGTTCTCCGCGTACGGCCTGTTCAGGTCGGGTGACCTCGCCGCCAGTGAGGAGGCCGTCTCGCGGGCGCTCGCTCTCTTCGCCGCCGCGGACGACCGGTGGGGTACGGCCGCGGCACTCGGGCTGCGGTCGATGCACTCGTTGATCCGTGGTGACCTGGACGCCCTCGGGCGCGACGGGCTGCGCAGCGCGGCGCTCTTCCGTGAACTGGGCGACCGGTGGGGCGAGTTGCAGACGGTGGAGCCACTGGCGGCGCTCGCCGAGATCAAGGGTGACTACGCGGAGTCCGCCCGGCGCCACGAGGAGGGACTGCGTATGGCGCGGGAACTCGGCCTGGACGCGGAGGTCTCCGCCCGGCTCTCCGGCCTGGGCCGGCTCGCGCTGCTCGACCGGGACTGGGACCGGGCCGCCGAACTGCACGAGCAAGCTCGGCGATCAGCGTCCGAACAGGGCTACAAGTACGGCGAACTCCATGCGGAGATGGGCCTCGCCCTTGGCGCACGCCGCTCCGGCGATCTCGATGCGGCGCGGGCGCATCTGCTGCGCATCCGCGACGGGTTCGGTGACGTGTCGTCGGAGGCGGGTGACCATCTGCTCCGGGCGGAACTGGGCTTCGTCGCCGAGCTGCGCGGGGATGCGGCCGAAGCGGCCGCCCACCATCTTCTCGGTCTGGACGTCGCCTCCGCCATCGGCGAGCCGCGTGCCGTGGCCCTCTCCCTGGAGGGCCTGGCAGGCGCGGCAGCTCTGGCTGGGGACGGGGGCCGGGCGGCCGCACTCCTCGGCGCCGCGGACGCGGCCCGCCGAAGCGCGGGCGCACCGCTCCCGCCCGCGGAACGCGGCGACGTGGACCGCATCACGGCGAGGGCGACGGCTGCGCTGGGCGACACGGCCTTTGCGGAGGCGTACGGGGACGGTGCGAACCTGTCACCGGAGAAGGCGGCCCATAGGGCGCGGCTCCGCTTCCGGGCTGCCGCGTCAGGCCAGGACCCTGAGGGCTTCGACACGCCTCCCTGCACGGGTCGTTGAGGCCAGGCACGCCGACTGTGGCCCGCCCTCTCCCTACAGTCGTGTCGTACCTCAGATCCGCCCCGACATGATCCGGCGCCGCTCCCCCGCCTCGCCGTCGTGATGGATCGGTGTTCGCGAGGTGGTCAGGGGTGCGCCCGTGCCGCCCTGTCTCGACGCGATGATTTCCGCCGCGATGGACAGGGCCGTCTCCTCGGGTGTGCGGGCGCCGAGGTCCAGGCCGATCGGTGAGTGCAGGTGGGCCAACTCCTCGTTGGTCAGGCCGACTTCGCGGAGGCGGCGGTCGCGGTCCTCGTGGGTTCGGCGTGAGCCCATCGCTCCGACGAATGCGACGGGCAGCCGTAGCGCGATCTCCAGTAGCGGGATGTCGAACTTCGCGTCATGGGTGAGCACACACAGGACCGTGCGTTCGTCGGTCGTGGTGCCCCGCAGGTAGCGGTCCGGCCAGTCGACCACGATGTCATCGGCGTCGGGGAAGCGGGCCCGTGTGGCGAAGACGGGGCGTGCGTCGCACAACGTCACGTGGTAACCGAGGAACTTGCCCGTACGGACCAGAGCCGCGGCGAAGTCGACGGCGCCGAAGACGATCATCCGGGGCGGTGGCACGCTCGACTCGACGAACAGCGTCAGGTCGGCGTCGCAGTGCGTGCCGTCGGCCGAGAGGTCGAACGTGCCGGTGCGGCCCGCGGCGACGAGGGCCCGCACCTCGCCCGCCACGGCGCGCTCGAGACCGGAGCCCCCGGCGAGCCCTCCCTCGTACGACCCGTCGGCCCTCACCAGCAGTGCCCCGCCCAGCAGTTCGGCCGGTCCGCGGGACACCCGGGCGAGCGCGGCCGTCTCGCCGCGGGCGGCGGCCGCGAGCGCCGCCGCGAACACGGGCCTGTCCGGCGCGTCGGCGCGCACCGGCGTGACCAGGACCTCGATGACGCCGCCGCAGGTGAGCCCCACGGCGAAGGCGTCCTCGTCGCTGTAGCCGAACCGCTCCAGGACGGACCCGCCGTCCTGGAGCACCTGCACGCACAGTTCGTAGACCGCCGCCTCGACGCAGCCGCCGGAGACCGAGCCGATGACCGTGCCCTCGCTGTCGACGGCGAGGGCGGCGCCGGGCGGGCGGGGTGCGCTGCCGCCCACCGAGACGACCGTGGCGACGGCGAAGTCCCGGCCCTGTCCGGCCCACCGGTTCAGCTCGTCGGCGATGTCAAGCATCGCCGTCACCCTCGGCCGGGACCCCGGCCGACAGGACGCGGTCGGGCCGGATCGGCAGGTGGCGGTGGCGGACGCCGGTCGCGTGCCAGACCGCGTTGGCGACGGCCGCGGCCGCCCCCACGATGCCGATCTCGCCGATGCCCTTGATCCCGACGGGGTCGTCGGCGTCCGGGTCGTCGACCCAGTCCGCCTCGATCAGTGGTACGTCGGCGTTCGCGGCGAAGTGGTAGCCCGCGAGGTCGGCTCCGACGTGGCCGCCCGTGACCTGGTCCCGGATCGCCTCTTCGTGCAGCGCCATGGACAGTCCCCAGATCATCCCGCCGATGAGCTGGCTGCGCGCGGTCAGCGGGTTGACGATCCTGCCTGCCGCGAAGACGCCGAGCATGCGCCGTACGCGCACCTCGCCGGTGGTGACGTCGACGGCGACCTCGGCGAACTGGGCGCCGAAGGAGTGCCGTTCCTTCTGCGCGAGTGCGCCGACGGCGGCACTGGTGTCGGACCGAACGGTGATGCCCTGCGGCGGGATGTCGCCGCCGAGAGCCAGCTGCTCGCGCAGGTCTCGCCCCGCGGACATGACGGCCCAGCCCCATGAGCGGGTGCCCATGGAGCCGCCCGAGATCGCCGCCGGGCCGAAGTCGCTGTCGCCGATGCGCACATGGACGCGTTCCTGGGCCACATCGAGGGCCTCCGCCGCGAGCAGGGTCAGCGCGGTCCTCGCCCCCGTCCCGACGTCCGACGCGGTGATCCGCACGGTGAAGGTGCCGTCGGCCTCCGCGGTCATGGCCGCCGTGGACGGCGCGACGATCACCGGGAAGGTGGCGGCGGCCGTACCGGTGCCGAGCAGCCAGCGCCCGTCGCGCCGCAGGCCGGGACGCGGGTCCCGGTCCGGCCAGCCGAACCTGCGGGCCCCCTCCTCGAAGCAGGCCAGGAGGTTGCGGGAGCCGAACGGCAGCCCGGAGACAGGGCCCACGTCCGGTTCGTTGCGGGCGCGCAGAGCGATCGGGTCCATGCCGCACCGCTCGGCGAGTTCGTCGAGCGCGGACTCCACGGCGAAGGAGCCCGGAGCCTCACCGGGCGCGCGCATGAAGGTCGGGGTCGGCACGTCGAGGCGCACCACGCGGTTGACGCTGCGGTGGGCGTCGGAGGCGTACATCGGCCGCGCGAACCCGGCGCTCCCCTCGACGAACTCGTGGACCGTCGACGTGAGGCAGTGCGCCTGGTGGTCCAGGGCACGCAGCCGTCCGTCGGTGTCGGCGCCGAGCCGGACGCGCTGGGCTGTGGGGCTTCGGTGGCCGACGAGCGAGAACATCTGACGCCGGGTCATGACGACCCTGACCGGGCGGTCGAGCGCGGTCGCCGCCATCACGGCGAGGATCTGGTGTACGCGCACGCCTTTGGACCCGAACGCGCCGCCGATGTGCTCGGACCGCACCCGTACCGAGGCCGGGTCGAGGGAGAACAGCTTCGCCAGTTCCTGCGCGACCCAGGTGCTGCCCTGGTTGGAGTCGACGATCTCGAGGCGTCCGTTGTCCCAGCGCGCCGTCGCCGCGTGCGGTTCCATCGAGCTGTGGTGCTCTTCGGGGGTGGTGTACTCCTCGTCCACGACGTGGACGGACGCTGCGAGTTCGGCCGCAAGGTCGCCCTTCTCCACCAGTGTGCCGTCGCCGTCCGGCGTGTAGGTGTCGGGGTGTGCGGAGGAGAACGCAACGTCGTGAGGCTCTTCCTCGTAGTGCACCACCAGTGCCTCGGCGGCCTCCCTCGCCTGCTCGGAGGTCTCGGCGACGACCAGCGCCACCGGCCAGCCCACGAACGGCACCCGGTCGTGCTGGAAGACCTCGACGATCGGGTCGGGGCGCCCCAGCATGCCGATGTAGTTCCCGTCGACGCGCGGCGCGTTGCCGTGGTGCAGGACGGTGAGAACTCCCGGCATCTCGCGGACGGCGTCCGACTCGACGGAGCGGATGCGGCCGCGGGCGATGGTGGACAGCACCAGCCAGCCGTGGGCGAGTTCGGCGAAGGGGACGTCCCCCGCGTACCGGGCCGCCCCGGTGACCTTGTCCCGGCCCTCCACGCGCGTGTACGAGGTTCCGACGGCGCCCGTCACCGGGACCGTCGCGGTCGTCGTGGTCATCGGACGGCCTCCTCGGCGAGCTCGGTCAGCACGGCCACGACGAGATTGCGCATCAGCGTCACCTTGTATCCATTGTGGGGCAGCGTCTCGGCGGCCGCGAGTTCGGCGTCCGCTGCGGCGGCGAAGGCCTCGGCGGTCGCGGCGCCGCCGGTCAGGACGCGTTCGGCCGCGCGTGCACGCCAGGGTCGTGACGCCACCGCCCCGAAGGCGAGGCGCACTTCGTGGACGGTTCCGTCCCGGACGTCGAGCGCGGCGGCGACGGAGCCGATCGCGAACGCGTAGGACGCGCGCTCACGGACCTTGCGGTAGCGGGAGACGGCGGCGACGGGCGCCGGGGGCAGGATGACGGCGGTGATGAGCGCGCCGGGCGGCAGCGCGGTCTCCACGTGCGGGGTCTCCCCCACGGGCGCATAGAACTCCGCAAGCGCCAACTCGCCCGGACCGTCGACCGTTTCGTACGCGACGACGGCGTCGAGCGCGGCGAGCGCCACTCCCATGTCCGAGGGGTGGACGGCCACGCAGTGCGCGGAGGCGCCGAGGATCGCGGCGTTGTGGTGCTCCCCTGCGATGGCGGGGCAACCGCTGCCGGGCGTGCGCTTGTTGCAGGGTTTGGCCAGGTCGGTGAAGTAGCCGCAACGGGTGCGCTGGAGCAGATTGCCGCCGACGGTGGCCATGTTGCGCAGCTGGCCCGAGGCGCCCGCGAGGACGGCCTGCGCGAGCATCGGGTAGCGGCGCCGCACGTCGGGATGGGCGGCGAGGTCGCTGTTGGTGACCGTCGCACCGATGCGCAGGCCGCCGTCCGGCGTCAACTCGATCTCGCCGAGCGGCAGTTCTCGTACGTCGACGAGCCGGGCCGGCCTCTCGACGCCCGTCTTCATCAGGTCGACGAGGTTGGTGCCGCCGCCCAGACAGCGCGTGTCGGGGTCGGCGTCGAGCAGGGCGACCGCGGCGGGCACGTCGAAGACGCGCTCGTAGCCGAACTCCTTCATGCGACTGCCTCCGTTCCGGCGGCGCGTGCGACAGCGTTGACGATCGACACGTAGGCGCCGCAGCGGCACAGGTTGCCGCTCATCCGCTCCCGGATCTCGTCGGCGGTCAGGGGTTGGACACCGGCCTCCGGCCGTACGTCGGCGGTGACAGCGCTGGGCCAGCCCGCCGCGTGCTCCTCGATGACGGCGAGGGCCGAACAGATCTGGCCGGGGGTGCAGTAACCGCACTGGTACCCGTCGAGGTCGAGGAACGCCTGCTGCACCGGATGCAGTCCGTCGGCGTCGGCCACACCCTCGATGGTGGTGATCTCACGCCCCTCGGCGGCGACCGCGAGCTGCAGGCAGGAGACGGCGCGGCGGCCGTCGAGGAGCACGGTGCAGGCGCCGCACTGGCCCTGGTCGCAGCCCTTCTTGGTGCCCGGCAGATCGAGTCGCTCGCGCAGGGCGTCGAGCAGGGTGGTGCGGTGGTCGACGGGCAGCGTGTACTTCTCACCATTGATGTTCAGCGTGATGACGCTGGACGTCGATGGGGCCATGATCAGCCTACTTTCGCTCATGGGGTGCGAGGGCTGTGCGTATGCGAGGGGTGTGCGTAGAGGGAGAACGTCGGGATTGTGCGCCTGCCGCGCGCTCGTCGGCCGAAAGGCCGCTTGCGGTGGGCGGCGGCCGTTAACTCGAGCCGGATCTGCCGCTATGGTGGACCTAAGCGGACAAGTGTCCGTTACGTCGAACCTAACGGACACCTGTCCGCTTAGCAAGGGCGTACCGGTTCTTGATACCGGCGTACGGATTCGTGATTCCCGGAAGGGGGACGGGTGCAGCCGAAGAAGGACGCGCCGCTGCGCTCGGACGCGCAACGCAATCGCGACCGCATCCTCGAAGTGGCGCTGGTCGAGCTGACGCGGTCGGCGGACGCCCCGCTGAGCGCGATCGCGAAGAAGGCGGGCGTCGGCCAGGGCACGTTCTACCGCAACTTCCCCAACCGCGAGTCCCTCGTCCTCGAGGTCTACCGCTACGAGATGCAGCAGGTCGCCGACACCGCGTGCCAGCTGCTCGCGGCCCGCGCTCCCGACGAGGCCCTGCGCGCATGGATGGACCGCCTCGCCCAGTACGCCATGGCGAAGGCCGGCCTGGCGGACGCACTGCGTCAGGCCGCCACGCGCGGCAGCCTCGCCGCCCTCGGCCACGGCCCGGTGACCTCGGCCATGTCGCTCCTGCTCAAGGCGAACGAGGAGGCGGGCACGATCCGCCCCGGGGTGACACCGGAGGACTTCGCACTCGCCATCGCCGGGCTCTGGCAGATCGACCCGCACGGCGACTGGCAGTCGCGGGCCGGGTGGCTGTTCGACCTCGTGATGGACGGCCTTCGCGCGGGTGCGCCGGGGGCCGCCCGAGGCGGGTGAGTCGTCCCGCGCGCCCCCAGGCCGGGGCACCTCAGGGTGAAGGCGGCCGGGGATGCGGGGGTCTCGGCGGCCCGTCGCCCAGCGCGTCGGGGCTCGTCACGGGCGGCCAGACCGGCCGGTGCGAGACAGGCAGCGACAACAGGGCCTGGCCGACGGACCGTTGGGCGGGGAGCAGATCGACACTGCCTGTCTGGGCGAGGAGTTCGGTCAGCCGGCGCCCCGCCCCGGCGAGGAGGAGCTTGCCGCCCCGGCGGTCCAGCAGCCACCGCATGGCCAGCAGACAGTACAGACCGCGTGAGTCGCAGAAGGAGAGCGCGGTGACGTCGAGGACGAGGTACGGGTGGCCCGCGTCGACGCAGGCACCGAGCGTGCCGAGGAAGAGTTCCTCACCACTCTGGTCGAGTTCGCCGCTGACCCGCAGCACCGCGCAGCCTTCGCAACTCGCCAGCTCGGTGATCATCAAACGGTGGCTCTGCGTGGACATCGCACCTCCATCCGGCCGACGTACGAAGGCCCTTGGCGTCGAGCCTCGCACACACCGGCGCCGGTTCCCGAACCGGACGAGTGCCCCGGGTCGACACGATCAGGCCGTGGCGGGTCCCGGTTCACGGTCGCCGCGGGTGCCGGGCGGCCGTCGCGGTGAGGGTCTCCCACCATGCCCCCGATCGCGCGTGCCGTCACGGGTCCGGCGGCGAGAAGCCTGTGCGTGGACCCCGCCGGGGTGTGGCCGACAGGGTGCCTGTCGGCCACACCCCTGGGTGTACGGCGCGTCCACCCAGGGCGTTTCGCCAGATCTTTCAGACCCGTCAGCTCTTTCGGATCTTTCGGATCCGTCAGCTCTTGCCGAGCATCTTGTTCATCTGCTCGACCTCGGCGGTCTGCGCGGTCACCACGTCGGCGGCGAGCCGCGTCGCGGGGCCGTACTTGCCGTCGGACTTCTCGGTCCTGCCCATCGCGACGGCGCCCTCGTGATGCTTGACCATCATCGCGAGGAACTTCTTGTCGAAGTCGCCGCCGGAGGCCTTCTTGAGCTCACCCATGTCACCGGCGCTCATCATGCCGGGCATGGACGAGGACATGTCGTGGCCCATGCCGGACATGTCGGCGGGGACTTCCTCACCCCATGCGGTGAGCCAGCCGGACATGTTCTCGATCTCGGGGTCCTGGGCTCCCTCGATCCTGGCGGCGAGGCTCTTGACGTCCTTCGACGCGGCGCGGCCCTCGGCCAGTCCGGCCATCTCGACGGCCTGGCGGTGGTGCTGGATCATCTCCTTGGCGAAGGAGACGTCGGCGCTGTTGTGACCGTCGGCGCTGTTGCGGCCTTCCGCCTTGGCGTGGCCGTCGGCCTGGGCCGAGGCGGCCGGAGACGAGCCGGATTCCTTCGCCGCCTTGTCGTGTCCCCCGGCCGGCTTGTCGCTGCCACAGGCGGCGAGTACCAGGGCGGCCGCCCCTGCGGTGGCGGCGACGGCGGCGCGGCGGACGAACGTGCGGTGTGCGGTCATGCGGTGTGCGGTCATGCGGAACTCCTGGTGCTGATCTTGGGTGAAGGGCTCGCGCGAGCGCGGCGCCGCCCCTTGGGGCGTGCGGTACCGCGCGGGCCGTTCTAGATCCGCAGGAGTTGGAGTTCCGAGAGTGACGGCGGGGCGCGGCCGCCGTCGGGGCCGCTGCCGGCCGACGAGGTGCGGGCCTCCGGGCGGGCGGGGCAGGCAATCACGTCGGGGAGCATCGCGGGGGCGACTGCCGGGGGCCCGGCGACGGAGGCGGAGGCACAGATCGAGTCGGCGTGGGCCATGTGCCCGCCGCAGTCACCGTCTCTGTGGTCACACAAGTCGGAAGCAGAGGCCTTGACGCCCTGCTGTCCGGGCCCGGCATGGTCACCCGCGTCTGCGGCGCCACTGGCACCCATGGCGGACGCGGCCGCGGGGTGCATCTCGCTGTGGGCGCCTGCCGGTACGGGTCCCAGGCCGTGCATACCGAGCAGGCCCAGGAGCACGGCGCCGACGAGCAGCCCGAGGAGCCGCAGCGTCAACTGCGGTCGCGCGGGCGGGCCGAGGCGAGTGGTCACCGCTGCATCGTAGGCAGAGAGGATCGGCGTGCGCGCTCCGGGGCTGCCACGGATCAGCCGTTCGTGGCCCGGCCGGGGTTCGTCCGGAACCCGTAAGGGCTCCCCCGGAACGGAAGCGGCCGGAGGCCCGGGACAGTTGTCGTCCCAGGCCTCCGGCCCCACTCGTGTCAGGAGCCTCAGGCAGCGGCGGGGGCGGCCTGCTCGCTCAGGCGGCCGACTACCTCGGTCAGCGCGGTCGCGACCTCGGAGTCGTCGGCGGGGTGGGTCTCGGCGAAGCGCGTCACGGAGCCGGGGATGGACAGCTTCACGTCCTCGAGCACCGCGGCACCGGCGATGCCCGCGGCCTTGCGCACGTCGTCCTGCGCCCACACGCCGCCGTACTGGCCGAACGCGGTGCCGACGACGGCGACCGGCTTGCCGGAGATCGCGCCGGCGCCGTACGGGCGGGACAGCCAGTCGATGGCGTTCTTCAGGACGGCCGGCATGGTGCCGTTGTACTCGGGCGAGAAGAGGAGGAAGGCGTCGGCCTGACCGGCGGCCTCGCGCAGCCGCTCGGCAGCGGCGGGGACGCTGCCCTCGACGTCGATGTCCTCGTTGTAGAAGGGCACGTCGGCGAGGCCCTCGAAGAGCTGGATGTCGGCGCCGGCGGGCGCGTGCTTGGCAGCGGCCTCGGCGAGCTGACGGTTGTGGGAACCGGCGCGGAGGCTGCCGACGAGGGCGAGGATGCGAACAGACATGGCATAACTCCAGATATGGGGCGTACGGATCTCATGCACGGTCCAACCGGACCGAAGTCCGTTTAAATTTGTACCACCTATCCGGACCGCGGTCCACTTGTCGGCTCCCGGCGCTACTCTGAAGCCATGACCGGCCCCATCCCTCCTCTCGTCACGACGTCCGGCACCCAGGGCGGACCGACCGACCTCGCCCTGACACCGCCGGGCGAGCGGCCCGCGCTGCGTGCGGACGCGGCACGCAACCGCACGCGACTACTGGAGGCCGCGTCACACCTGATGTCCGAGTGCGGGGCGGCGAACCTGACCATGGAGGCGGTGGCGACGGCGGCCGGGGTCGGCAAGGGGACGGTCTTCCGGCGCTTCGGCGACCGGACCGGGCTGCTCATCGCCCTCCTGGACCACCGGGAGCAACAGCTCCAGGCGGCGTTCCTTTCGGGCCCGCCACCCCTGGGCCCGGACGCGCCCACCCTGGAGCGCCTGCACGCCTTCGGGCCCGCCCTCATCCGCCACGAGCGGGACCACCACGAGCTGATCCTCGCCGCCCGCACCGACCCCCTGCGCAACTACACGGTCCCGGCGAACCGCCTGCGCCACACGCACGTCATGCTGCTGCTGCGCCAGGCGGGCGTGCGGGGCGACACCGATCTCCTCGCGCACACACTGCTGGCCGCCGCGGACACCGCGCTCGTCCACCATCTGACCGTCGAGCGGGGCATGCCGCTGGACCGCGTGGAGGCGGGCTGGCACGAGTTGCTCGACCGGCTCGCGCGAACGTCCTAGTCGACCGGTTCACACAAACGTCCTGACCAGCGCGCGCAAATGCCCTATGGCCGACCGGTCACGAAGCCGCCCCCGGCCCGTCCGGGCCCCAGGAGTCGGGCCCCGCATCATGCCAGTCGATCAGTTCCGGGTCGTCGACGGTCGTGTCCGCCTCGGGAAGGCCAGCGGCGCGCAGAAATTCCAGGACGTCGAGCAGGTTGTAGGCGGTCCCCACATCCTCGCCACGAATCGTCACCCGCCGACCGCCGTCAGGCAGGGGCGGGTGCACGGTCACGGGCGCACCTTCGGCCATACCTCCAGAATGGTCCAGTCAACCCGAAAATGCACCCCCACTCGAACCTGCATTCGAAGACTCGGCCCCGCCTACGCCGCCCTGCCTACGCCGCTCCGGCCTGCCGCCGGTAGCCGCCCGGGGCGAGCCCGTACTCCCGCTTGAACGCCTTGGCGAAGGCGAACTCCGAGCCGTAGCCGGTGCGAGCGGCAACCGTCGTCAGGGGCGCGTCGGACTCCCGTAGAAGCCGAGCCGCCGTCGTCATGCGCCAGCGGGTCAGATATGCCATGGGCGGCTCCCCCACCAGCGCGGTGAACCGCCTGGCGAACGCGGCGCGGGACAGTCCGGCCCGCTCGGCCAGCGCCTCGACGGTCCACTGGGTCGACGGGTCGCCGTGCATGGCCGCCAGCGCGGACGCGACGGCCGAGTCGCCGAGTGCCGCGGCCCAACCCTGCGTGGCGGAGGCGGGCTGGTCGTCCAGCCAGGCGCGCAGGATGTAGAGGAGCAGCGAGTCGATCAGCGTGGGGACGATGCCGTCCGAGCCGATCCGCGGGTTCTCCAGCTCGGAGCCGAGGAGCTGGACCGCGGCGCTCAGCTCCGGGTGGCGGCCGTGCCGCGTCGGCAGGTGGACCACCTCGGGCAGTTGGCGCACCAGGGGGTGCGGGCGGCCCTGGTCCAGGTGGTAGTTGCCGCACAGCAGGCTGGTCTCGGGGCCGTCCCCGCCGAGCGTCACCGAGCCGATCGGCGACCCCTCCCGGAAGTGCTCGGCCCTGGGCTCCTCGGCCGCGCTGGACGGGTGGTCGGCGAGGATGTGGCCCCGTCCGTCGCGCAGGAAGACGACATCGCCGGGGCTCAGCGGGATCGGCTCCAGATGTGGGGCCGAGTCCTCCAGCGGGACCAGCCAGCAGGTCCCGTACAGCACCACGTGGAATCCTGCGCCGGCGACCGGGGGCAGGCGCAGGCCCCAGGGGGCGCGGCCGTTGGTGCGGACGGACGCCGGGCGTCCCGTGCGCATCGAGGCCAGCGCCTCGGTGAGGATGTCCATCCGGCCTCGCCCTCCCTGGTGCGGCCCGTCCCGGTCAGACCGTCAGGACAATCTTGCCCTGTACATGCCCCGAGGCGACCAGCTCGTGCGCCCTGCCCGCCTCCGCCAGCGGGAACGTCTCCTCGACGTGCGGACGGATCGCACCAGCGTCGACGAGTTCGGCGATCGCCTCGAGCGCGGCGTAGTCCGGCTCGACCGAGATGCCGGCGAAGCGCCGCCCGGCCGCCTTCACGCGCGCGGCGAGCTCCGGGTCGCCGTGTTCCAGGATGCTGATGAGCACGCCGCCGGGACGCAGCACCCCGAGCGACCGGTCCCCCTGGGCGAGCGAGTCGAGGACGATGTCGGCGTCCTTGACCACGTCGGTGAAATCGGTGGTCCGGTAGTCGATGACCTCGTCGGCGCCGAGGCCGCGGAGGAAGTCCTGCCGGGCCGCGCTGCCGATGGCGGTCACCTGGGCGCCCCGCGCCTTGGCGATCTGCACGGCGAAGTGGCCGACACCGCCTGCCGCCCGCTGGACGAGGACCCGGTCCCCCTCCTTCACGCCCGCGGCCTGTACGAGGCCCTGCCAGGCGGTGAGCGCCGCGAGGGGGATGGCGGCGGCGTGCACGTGGTCGACCGACGCGGGCTTACGGGCCAGCTGACGGGACGGGGCCGCGACGTACTCGGCGTATCCGGTGGCGGCGCGGGGGAAGAACGGCATCCCGTAGACCTCGTCGCCCACGGCGAACCGGCTGCCGGGGGCGGCCTCCTCGACGACCCCCGAGATGTCCCAGCCGACGCCGAACGGGGGCTCGCCGAGCAGCGGGAAGGCGCCGGACCTGACGGCCACGTCCACCGGGTTGACCGCGCTGGCGTGCACCTTGACGAGAACCTCACCGGAGAGCGGCTTCGGCCGCCCGGTCTCGACGACCTCGAGAACCTCGGGACCGCCGAAGGACTTCTGGATCACTGCACGCACGGTAACTCTCCCTGTTCCAGGTGGGGTTGAGGGCGCCGGCCCGGAGTCCGGCCCGGCGCCCCGCTCGATGTCCTCAACCATAGGGAGATCGAATGAGCCGCTGAATAGCCTTCCGTCTCGGCCACATGTCCCAGCGTCTCGATGTCCGGGATCCCCGGGCATGCTCCCCCCGAGGGACACTCGCGCCGCCGGCCTGCGCACCGAGGGGCGACTCGCCTCGACACCCCTCATCACCGTCGTCAATCACCCTTAGACCCTGGAGCCGTGGCCTGGATCACATGAGGACGAGGCTGACCCGTGGAATGCCATGGAGGCCGGGACGGTTGGCACACGCGGATTCCATGCTTGTGCACATACCGACTGGTACCCAAGAGGAGCACTCTGTGACTGACGCCGCGTCGCCCGTTTCCCGCGCTGCCGAGATCCTGTCCAGCCCTGTCGCCCTGAACGGTCTGAAAGTCCCGAACCGCATCGCGATGGCGCCCATGACGCGCATGTTCTCGCCGAACGGCGTCCCGGGTGAGGACGTTCGGTCCTACTACTCCCGCCGCGCCGCCGCGGGCGTGGGCCTGATCGTCACCGAAGGGACCTACGTCGGCCACGAATCGGCCGGAGAGAGCGACCGGGTGCCGCGCTTCCACGGCGAGGAGCAGCTGGCCGGTTGGGCGAAGGTCGCCGAGGACGTGCACTCGGCGGGCGGCACGATCGTCCCGCAGCTGTGGCACATCGGCATGGTGCGCCAGCAGGGCAAGCCGCCCTTCGCCGAGGCCCCGGCCGTCGGCCCGTCGGGCCTTCGCATCGACGGCACCGAGGGCACGGGCAAGGCGATGACCCAGGGCGACCTGGACGACGTCATCGGCGCGTTCGCGCAGGCCGCCAAGGACGCCGAGCGCATCGGCTTCGACGGCGTCGAGGTGCACGGCGCCCACGGCTACCTGCTCGACCAGTTCCTCTGGGCCGGGACCAACCGCCGTACCGACGGCTACGGTGGCGACGCCGTGGCCCGCACGCAGTTCGCCGCCGAGATCGTCGCCGCGATCCGTGAGAACGTCTCCCCCGAATTCCCGGTCATCTTCCGCTACTCGCAGTGGAAGCAGGAGGCCTACGACGCGCGGCTCGCCGAGACCCCGGACGAGCTCGACGCGATCCTCAGCCCGCTCACCGCGGCCGGCGTCGACGCCTTCCACGCCTCCACCCGCCGCTACTGGAGCCCGGAGTTCGACGGCTCGGACCTGAACCTGGCGGGCTGGACCAAGAAGCTCACCGGCAAGCCCACCATCACGGTCGGCTCCGTCGGCCTGGACGGCGACTTCATCCGCGCCTTCATGGGCGAGGGCTCCGCGGTCAAGGGCATCGACGACCTCCTCGACCGCCTGGAGCGCGACGAGTTCGACATGGTCGCCATCGGCCGCGCCCTGCTCCAGGACCCGGAGTGGGCGGCGAAGGTCCTGGCGGGCCGTTTCGACGAACTGAAGCCGTATGACGCGGCGGCAGCGCTCAAGACCCTGAGCTAGGGCCTGCCTCCAGTCCCGCGGTCGTCCTCATCGACGCCCTCCACGAACAAGGACAAACCCACTCACACCCGGGTTTGTCCTTGTTCGTGTCAGCGGGACTCCGTTGGGACGACCCGTCGCCCTGCCGACTCGGCGCCACGCGCTCGGGCCGATCGGAGGATGCCGCAACAGGGGTGTGACACAGGCGCATTGCGGCCGGCGACGTGGGCTTGTGATCGACACCGACATCACCCTTGTGGAGTTCACCCCCACCGACCACCCAGGACGACCCACCGACCCGGCCAAGCGTTCCGCCGGCGACCGCATCGAATTCACGGCCGCCCGCATCGACGTCCATCCCTGTGCGGTCCGAGCCGCCCCCGGGGTGAGTGATGTCAGGCGCGCAGCCCGGGATGGACTCGCGGGCGGGCCGGGGCGCTGCCCGGCTGCTCATGCGGATCCGCGAACAGCTCCGGATGGCTTGTCCTGATCGTTCCGATGTCGTCGAAGACGCCCTGAAGGTGTCCGCGCAGCGCGTCCTCCGCGCCCGCCGCGTCCCGCCGTTCCAGGGCGTCGACCACCGCGGTGTGCTCGTCGACCAGCGTCTCGATCCGGTGCGGCAGCGGCAGACTCAGTCGGCGGGCCCGGTCGAGGTGCGCCTTGGCCGTCGCCACCGTGCGCCACAGCGTGCGGTGACCGCTCGCCTCCATCAGGCGACGGTGAAAGGCCTCGTCCTGCTCGAAGAACACGTCCGCGTCCCCCGCCTTCAGCGCGGCCCGCTGTGCGTCGAGGATGGCGCGCAGCGCCGTGATGTCCTGCGCGCCGGACTTCGTCACCGCCTCGCGCAGCGCCGCCAGTTCGAGCGCCTCCCGCATGAACTGGGCTTCCAGGACGGCGTCGACGCTGATCCGCGAGACGAACGTACCGAGCTTGGGGAAGACGTCGACCAGCGACTCCTCGCCCAGCAGGATCAGCGCCTCGCGCACCGGGGTGCGACTGACGTCCAGCTCCGCGGCCAGCTCGTTCTCCGACAGGGGCGCGCCCGGCAGGAGCTCGAGGGAGGTGATGCGCGCCCGCAGCAGGGCGTGCACCCGAGCCCGGACGGACTCGCGCGGACGCGACGCCTCCGGTTCGACCCGTCGCGTCTTTCTCGGTTCCCGCCGCTGAGCTGCCATGACGCTCACTTTCTCACCTCAGCTGCAAGGTTACTTACATACAAGGCTTGTATGTAAGTGCGTACAGGGGTAGAAAATGACGCGGGGGTTAACGGACCCCCTGGCCACGCCCGTGTCCCTGTCCCCACTGTGGACACTCCTGTGCCCCGGTCTCGCGAACCGCTTCCGTCACGTCCGCACGTCCCCTCGACCGGAAGGTCAACGATGACCACCCGCTCCGTCACCGCGACTGAGGCGCCGGCTGCCCCGCCCGGCACCTCACTCCCCGACCGCCCGCGCGGCCGGGGGAAGAACGTCCGCTGGGGCATCGCCGTCCTGTGCTTCGGCGGCCTCGCGGTCAACTACCTGGACCGCTCCACGCTCAGCGTCGCGCTGCCGTCCATGTCGGACGACCTGCACATCGGTCCCGAGACGCAGGGCTTCATCCTCAGCGCCTTCTTCTTCACGTACGCGCTGTGCCAACTGCCCGCCGGGGCGCTCCTGGACAAGTACGGCGTGAAGCGGGTCTTCGCGATCGGCGCCATCTGGTGGTCGGTGGCCACCGTCGGGATGGGCCTGGTCCGCGGCGTCGGCTCGCTCGTCGGCGCCCGGATGCTGCTCGGCGCCGGTGAGGCCGCCGGATATCCCGCACCCGCGAAGGCCGTCTCCCGCTGGTTCCCCCGTCACGAACGAACCCTCGCCAACAGCGTCTGGGACAACGGCGCGCGCGTCGGCACCGCCATCGCCCTGCCGCTGGTGACGATGCTGGTCTCCGCGTTCCACTGGCGGGTCGCGTTCATCGCCTGCGGCCTGCTCGGCCTTCTGTGGATCATCGGCTGGTGGCGGCTCTACCACGAGCCCGCCGACCACCCGAAGCTGACCGCCGAGGAGCGCACCTACATCGAGGCGGGCGGCGCGCACACCGACGAGACGGCCGCGCAGGAGGCGGACGCGCCCGAGGTGCGCTGGCGGGACCTGTTCCGCTACCGGACGGTCTGGGGCATGATGCTCGGCTTCTTCTGCCTCAACTACGTCATCTACTTCTTCATCACCTGGTTCCCCAGCTACCTCGTCGACGAGCGCGGCTTCGACCTCCTCAAGCTCGGCTTCTTCGGCACGGTCCCGGGTCTGGTCGCCATCTTCGGGTCGCTGCTCGGCGGCTTCACCGCCGACCGGCTGCTCCGCAAGGGCTGGTCCACCACCAGGGTCCGCAAGACCTGCCTGGTCTCCGGCACGCTGTGCTCGTCCGTGATCGCCCTCACCGTCGTCGTGCCGACCGCGTCCGGCGCCCTCGCGTTGCTCTCCCTCAGCTACGCCTCGCTGACCTTCTCGACCGCGTCCGTGGCGTCGCTGCCCGCCGACGTGGCGCCGACCGCCGGGCATGTCGCCTCGCTCGCCGGCATCCAGAACTTCGCCTCGAACGTGGCGGGGATCCTCGGCCCGATCGTCACCGGATTCCTGCTGGCGTCCTCCGGAGGCTCGTACCTGGTGCCGCTCCTGGTGTCCGGCGCCCTGTCCGTCGTCGGCGCCCTCACCTACGCGTTCGTCATCAAGCGCGTCGAACCGCTGTCGGTGCGCTGACCCGCCCCGGCCCGCTCCATCCCCGTACGAAAGAGAGGGACGCCCCGTGGCCCAGTCGGTCGAGTCGGTCGAGCCCGTCGAGTCCATACATCGCGCCGCCGTGCTGCACGGCCCCAAGGACGTGCGCGTCGAGGACCGCCCGGTGCCCGAGCCCGGGCCGGGCCAGGTCCTGGTCGCCGTCCGTGCCGTCGGACTGTGCGGGTCCGACCTGCACTACTACGCCCACGGCGAGAACGGCCCGAACGTCCTGCGGCAGCCGACCGTCCTCGGGCACGAGCCGGCCGGCGTGGTCGTCGGCCACGGCGCAGGCGCCGACGACCTGCCCCACGGCACAGCCGTGGCGATCGAACCGGCGCACCCGTGCGGCACGTGCGCGCTGTGCCGGGCCGGGCGCTACAACCTCTGCCCGCAGGGCACCTGTTTCGGTTCACCGCCGACCGACGGCGCGCTCGCCGAGTATGTGTGCGTGCCGCGGGACTTCGTGCATCCGCTGCCCGCGTCGACAGACGTCCGGCTCGGCGCGCTGATCGAGCCGCTCGCCGTCGCCGTGCACGCAGTGCGCCGCGCCGGGCTCGCCCCCGGTCACCGGGTGCTGGTCACGGGGTCCGGGCCGATCGGTGTGCTGGTCGCGCAGGTCGCTGCGGCCGTCGGCGCCGGGTCCGTGACGGTGTCCGATGTGGCGGCCGAGCGGCGGGAGTTCGCGGCGAGGCTCGGCCTGCACACCGTGGACGCGGCCGACCTCGCGCCCGATCCGGAGCGGGCCCACGCGCTCGCCTCGCCGGACGGCTACGACGCCGTGTTCGACTGCTCCGGCGTGGGGCCCGCCCTGGTGTCGGGGATCCGCGCGCTGCGCCCCGGCGGCACCGCTGTGGTCGTCGGCAATCCGAGCCGGCCGCTGACCGAACTGCCGCTGGCGTGGATGCAGCGTCAGGAACTGTCCCTTGTCACGTCGTTCCGGTACGGGGCGGGGGACTTCGCGGCGGCGGCCGCGTTGGCGGACCGTGTCCAGCTGGCTGAACTGGTCACCTCCGCCTTCCCGTTGGAGCGGGCGGCCGAGGCGCTCGAGGTCGCGCTGAGCGACCCGTCGCAGATGAAGGTCCTGGTCGAGCCGGCGCGGGAGGCCTGACCATGACCTCGCGCACCCTGCCCCGCCTGTCCCGTACCGCCCTGCCCGTGGCCGGTCTGAAGCTGCCCCCGCCCCTCCCCGAACCCGGCATCGTCCATCTGGGCCTGGGTAACTTCCACCGCGCCCACCAGGCCGTCTACACGGCCGACGCCCTGCGCCACAGCCCCGGCCCCTGGGGCATCACGGGTGTCTCGACGAGCGCGGCACGAGGTCCGCGCCCGGTGCTGACCGGAATGGCGGCACAGGGCCAGCTCTATACCGTCCTCACCCTGCGCCGCGACGCGGGCGTCGCCGCGACCGTGCCCGGGGTACACCATCCGGGCCTCGTCGCCGACGGGCAGGGCGCCGAGGTCGTCGCCGCGATCGGCAGCCCCACCACGCGCATCGTCTCCGTCACGGTGACCGAGAAGGGGTACACCTTCGGCGCCGACGGCCGCCTCGACCTCGACGACCCGCTGGTCCGCGCCGACCTCTCGGGAGGCACGCCCCGCACCACCCTTGGCCTGATCGTGCGCGGGCTCCAGCACCGGGCCCGCACCGACGGGTCGCCGGTCACCGTGCTCAGTTGCGACAACCTCATGGGCAACGGGCACCGACTGCGCGCCCTCATCGACGAGTTCGCCGCCGCGCTGCCCGCCGCGGAACGCCCCGAGCTGCAGGCCTACGTCGCGACCTCGCTGACCACACCGAACACCATGGTCGACCGGATCGCGCCCGCCACCACCGACGAGCACCGTGACCTGGTCGCCCGCGCCTTCGGCGTCCGCGACTCGGTGCCGGTGCCCGCCGAGCCGTACCGGCTGTGGGTCATGGAGGACGACTTCCGCGCCGGACGCCCGGCGTGGGAGCACGCGGGCGCGCTGTTCACGAACGATGTCGCCCCGTACGAACTGATGAAACTGCGGCTCCTCAACGGCGCCCACTCGCTCCTCGCCTACCTCGGCCTGCTGCGCGGACACCGCTGCATCGACCAGGCGGTGACAGACGAACTCCTGGGCGGTGCTGTGGAGTTCGCGATGCGGGAGGAGATCCTGCCCACGGTCCCGGAGCCCGAGGGAATGCCGGGCAAGGCCTACGTCACCGAACTCCTCGAGCGGTTCGCCAATCCGGCTCTCGGCCACCGCACCGCGCAGGTCGGCTCCGACGGTTCTCTGAAGATCCCGGTCCGCTGGGCGGGGGTGCTCGCCGAGTCGCTGGCGGCGGGGCGTGTCCCGCGCGTCCTCTCTCTCGGCCTCGCCGCGTACGTACGCGTCATCACGGCCGACGACGCGTACGACGAGCGTGCGCTCGGCGCGGTCCACGACGGTGCCCGGTCACGCCTGGCCGAGCTCGCGGCCCGGGCGAGCGGCCCCGCCGACGCGGCCCGCCTCCTGCTCTCCGAAGGCGGCCTCCTGCCGCCGGACGTCGCTCAGCACCCCGAACTCGGCGATGCGGTCGCCGAGTTCGCGCACACGCTCGCCGTGCACGGCATCGAGGCCGCGCTGCGTTCCGCACTCACCTGATCCAGGTGCCGGCCGCCGAACCCGTGCGCCGGCCGGCACCTCCCCCTGCCCCGCGCCCCCATCGAGAAGAACGGCACCCATGGCCACCATCACCTCGGCCGAGGTCTTCGTCACCTGCCCCGGTCGCAACTACGTCACCCTGAAGATCACCACCTCGGACGGTGTCACCGGCATCGGCGACGCCACCCTCAACGGCCGCGAGCTGTCCGTCGCCTCCTACCTGCGCGACCACGTCTGCCCCACCCTGATCGGCAAGGACCCGGCCCGCATCGAGCAGGTGTGGCAGTACCTGTACAAGGGTGCCTACTGGCGGCGCGGCCCGGTCACCATGACGGCCATCGCCGCCGTCGACGTCGCCCTGTGGGACATCAAGGGCAAGGTCGCGGGCCTGCCCGTGTACCAGCTGCTCGGCGGGGCGGCCCGCGACGGCGTCACTGTCTACGGCCACGCCAGCGGCAACACGGTCCCCGAACTCCTCGACGACGTACAGCGTTTCCTCGACAAGGGCTTCCGCGCCGTGCGCGCGCAGGCGGCGGTGCCCGGTCTGGAGCGGGTGTACGGCATGCGCAAGGGCGACGGCGACACCTACGAGCCGGCCGACGGGGCGCTGCCCACCGAGGAAGTCTGGGACACCGGCGCCTACTTGGACTTCGTGCCGACCTACATGTCCGCCGTCCGCGAGCGGTTCGGCTACGACTTCCACCTGCTGCACGATGTGCACCACCGGCTCACCCCCATCGAGGCGGGCCGCCTGGGCAAGTCCCTCGAGCCCTACCGCCTGTTCTGGATCGAGGACCCCACGCCGGCCGAGGACCAGGAGGCCTTCCGCCTCATCCGGCAGCACACCACGACACCGCTCGCGGTCGGCGAGATCTTCAACTCGATCTGGGACTGCCAGCACCTGATCACGAACCGCCTCATCGACTACATCCGCACGTCCGTCTCGCACGCGGGCGGCATCACGCACCTGCGCAAGATCTTCTCCCTCGCCGAGCTGTACGGGGTCCGCTCCGGCTCGCACGGCGCGGGCGACCTCTCCCCCGCGTCGCTCGCGGCCGCGCTCCACGTCGACCTGTCGATCCCGAACTTCGGCATGCAGGAGTACATGGCCCATCTCCCGGGCTACGAGGAGGTGTTCGAGACGTCCTGGACGTTCGAGGACGGCCTGATGCACCCCGGCGACCGCCCCGGCATCGGCGTCGAGTTCGACGAGAAGGCCGCCGAGCGCTTCCCGTACGAGCGCAAGTACCTGCCGGTGAACAGGCTGCGGGACGGATCCGTGCACGACTGGTGAGGCGAGTGGCCACGGCGGCTGCCCGCCGTGGCGCCGATCCGCCCGGCGGCCGCTCCCGACCGGGACAGGGCACCTCAGGAGCGGGCGCGCCGTCTCCTTCATGGGCGGCGTCGTTCTTGTCGGGCTCGGCCATCACGGCCCTTCCGTCCGGGTGAGGGGCGAGTTGAGGGCGCAGCCGGAACTAAATGGATCCCATTGAACCCTATTGACATGTCCGTTGACGTGCCAATACCGTCGCGATCCATGGGTCCGGATGGATCCATATCCGAGGGCTGGATCCATCACGATGGTGGAGGCATGATGCACCGCACCCACGACCAGATCCTGACGGCCGGCCAAGCGGGCCTGGCCCACCTCGAGCGCAACGCCCGCTCGGCAGCCCGAGCAGCAGCCGCCGCTCCCGCACCGGCATCGCCGTACAAGGGGGCCCCGGAGCAACTCGGCGCGCGGATCGACTCGGCCGTCGAGGAGGACGGTCCTGAACTCCTCGCCCTCAGCCACGCCCTCCACGAGGACCCCGAACCCGGCTTCGAGGAGCACCGGGCGGTCTCCCGGATCGTGGCTCTGCTCGGCGCCCGCGGCATCGAGGCGGAGGTCGGCGTCCACGGGCTGCCCACCGCGCTGCGGGCGCAGGTCGGCGACGGCACGGGCCCGACCGTCGCGGTACTGGCCGAGTACGACGCCCTGCCCGGGATAGGACACGGTTGCGGTCACAACATCATCTGCGCGGCCGGCGTCGGCGCATTCCTGGCACTGTCCCGCGTGGCCGAAGACATCGGGGCGACCGTAGTGCTCCTCGGTACCCCCGCCGAGGAGAACGGCACCGGCAAGGAACTCATGGCGCGCGCCGGGGCGTTCGACGGGGTCGATGCGGCGGTGATGGTGCACCCGCTGGCCGGCGCCGACCTCACCGACGCGCCGTTCCTCGGGCTGCGCGAGGTCGTGGTCGAGTACACCGGTCTCGCGGCTCACGCTTCCGCGTCCCCGTTCATGGGTGTCAACGCGCTGGACGCGGTGGTCGCCGCGTATCAGGGAGTCTCCGCACTGCGACAGCACATCCCGCCCACCGACCGGGTGCACGGGGTGATCACCCAGGGCGGTACCCGGCCCAATGTGGTGCCCGAGCACGCCGCCGCGCACTTCTACCTGCGCGCCGCGACGGTCGAGGCGCTCGGTGAGCTGTCGCAGCGCGTCCAGCGCATCTTCGAAGGCGCAGCCGCGATGACGGGCACGCGCGTCGCGGTCCGCTGGGACGACTGCCCGCCTTGTCTGCCCGTTCGCTCCAACGACGCGCTCGCGGCCCGCTTCGCACAGCACCTCCGACGTCGCGGCCGGACCGCGCTCCCGGGCAGTGCGTCGCCCGACGCCGGGCAGGGCTCCACCGATCTCGGCAACGTCAGTGTCCGCGTTCCCGCCATCCATCCCATGCTGGCCATCGCCCCTGGTGGTGTGGCCCTGCACACGGTCGACTTCGCCGCTCTCGTCGCCGGCGAAGCGGCCGACCGCACCGTTCTCGACGCGGCCGCGACACTCGCGCGCACCGCCGCGGACTTCGCCGCGGATGCGGAGCTGCGTGCCGCGGTGGCCGACGAGTTCGCGGCGGCAGGGGGCGCGCTCGACGTGGAAAAGCTCCTCGACACGCCGCCGACCGTCTGACCCGCCCCTGTCTCAGGCCCAAACCCCTGCACCCCGCCGCCCAGTTCGCGGCGGCGGCCAAGCAGCACTCCGACGACCACGCGGCAGAGTACGCGACGACTGGCCCTGGTCGCGTCGGCAGACGTGCCGCCTCGGCCGCCTCGACCGCCTACACGCCGAGATGGACGCTTGGCGGGAGCCACGTCGGACGGGGCAGGCCGAAGTGCTCCTCGAGCATCAACTCGGCCTGGGTGAGCGCACCGTAGACCCACCCCTGCCCGATCGAATAGGCATCTCCACAGACGTACAGGTTGGCGTCGTGGAGCGGGTGGCGCGCATGCGCGGCATGACCTCCCAACTCTTCGCCCCCACCTGCCAGAAGTGGAAGGCCGCTCCGTACGGGTCCTGTACCCAGTCCTGGAAGTAGGCCGACGTCGGTTCGGGGATGCGGGCGTCGGGGCCGTGAGCTCGCGCAACTGGCGCTGCGCCTCGTCGACCAGTGTCCCCGGCGCCGCCGCGTCCATCGGCCGCGGCGGCCGGGTCACCGCCACCGGGGCGGGGCGCTGTGGCCGCTTCAGCAGTTCGTTCCAGAACTCCACGTCGCTGAGGTCGTTGTAGGAGGCCAGCAGCAGGGCGTTGCGGTTGGCCGGGTCGGCCCCGGACTGCTTCCCCTCGACGCCCCGGTAGTACGTCTGGCGCAGCGGCAGGTCGGTCACCGAGCGGCCCCTGCGCAGGCCGAGATCCTCCCACCACGGCCGGTCGTAGCCGAGGAAGAGCTTGGAGGCGGGCCTCGGGACGATCGAGCCGAGGTCGGACAGGAACTGGTCGCTGGCGAAGAGGAAGGTGTCCGGGTCCAGCAGCTCGATCGAGCGCTGGGGCATGGCCAGAACGACGTGGCGCGCCCGGACCGTGAGCGGCCGGCCGGTGGGCCAGACGGAGAGGGCAAGCGACAGCACCTGCTCGCCGTGGACGGTCTCCCGGCCGATCCGGCGCACCTGGTGGTGGAGGTGGAGGGTCCCGCCTTGCATCTCGAGCGGACGGGGTGAGCCCGTCGCACAGTCTCGGCGGGAGGACGTCCTGACGGGCCTGCACGGTCAGTGGGGCGAGGAGAACGCGGGGCCGTCACAGCGGCCCGCTGCGCCGCACCCCCGCGGCGTATGCTCGCGCAGGTCAGGGGAGGAGGCGCCATGGGGCGGATGCCGTCGGCGCAGCGACGCAGGCAACTGGTCGAGGCTGCTATCCGGGTCATGGCCCGCGACGGCGTCGCGAAGACCACCACGCGGTCCGTGGTAGCGGAGGCGGGCGTCTCGCTGAGCGTTTTCCACTACTGCTTCGACTCCAAGCAGGAGTTGCTCGAAGCGGTGATGGACACCATCTCCGAGCACTCCGAGTCGGACGTCCTCACCACGCTCACCCGCAGGCCCACCCTGCGCGAGACGATCCGCGCGGGGCTCCAGGCGTACTGGGACCACGTGCTGGCCAATCCCGGCGAGCACATGCTGACGTACGAACTCACCCAGTACGCCCTGCGGGAGCCCGGCTATGAGCATCTAGGCCGGCGGCAGTACGAGCGCTATCTCGCGGCCCACACCAAGGTGATCCGTCAACTCCCCTCAGTCCTGGGCGTGGAGCTGACCGTGCCCGAGCCCGCGGCCGCCAGGTATCTGGCCGCGCTGACCGACGGGCTCACCCTCAACTTCCTCGTGCTTGGCGACGAGGAGAAGGCGGGCGACGTGCTGGACGTCGTCGCGGACCAGATCCTGACGTTGGTGCGGGAGTAGCTCAGCGGCTGTACACCGCTGCCTCGTTGATCGAGTAGCCGTACTTGGTGGCGCGTGTCACGCCGTGGATACGGACGTACCGCGCCTGCACCGGGCTGAACACCGCGTTGTCCAGACCCCCGTCCGCGCTGTCCGTGGACCACACGGTCCGCCATGTGGTCCCGTCGTCCGAGACCTCGATGCGGTAGGCCCGAGCAGAGGCCCGTTCCCAGTCGAGGGAGACCTTGCCGACCGTACGGGAGCTGCCCAGATCGAGCCGCAGCCACTGGTCGTCCGACCAGTCGCTCGCCCATCTCGTGCCGGTGTCGCCGTCCACGGCCCGCCCTGCGGCGTAGCTGGTGAACGGGTTCCACTCCGCCGAGCTTGCGCTCGCCGGGGCGCCGGCTGCGAGGTCGGGCGCGGGCTTGTGGAGTTCGGTCGCCTTCCAGGTGCCGAGGTAGGACTCCGCGCCGCCTAGCAGGTCCTGCACCGTGTCCTTGCCGCCACTGAGCCGCATCTGCTCGATCCAGTCGGGCACCATGCCGACATGGGCCGCACCGTCGGTGTTGAAGTCCCAGGTGCGTTCGCCGGTTTGCTGCCGGTCGATGACGGAACCGCCGTCGGCGCTGCGGAAGGGGTACTTGACCGCGTTGGGGGCGTCTGGGCCGACCGGTCCCGGCCAGCCGCCGACACCGTTCATGTCGGTGCCGTAGCCGAGTCCGACGCCGTACTTCTGGCGCAGCGCCCTGGTCCCGGCGGACTCCTTGGCGAAGCTGTCGGCGCTGGACATGTACGAGGCCTTGAAGCCGCCGAGGCGGTAGACGCGCTCCAGCCAGCCGTCGTCCATCCAGCTGTGGCTGGAGAGCACGCCGGGGTAGTCCGCAGACTCCAGCAGGTCCAGGGTGCGGCCGGCCGCCTTGACGCTCATGTGGTCGACCTCGACCATCATGTTGCGCTTCATCAACCCCTTGACCGCGTACTCACCGAGGCGGGTCAGACCGCGGCTGTTGCACTGCGCGTCGCTGTCGTACGTGGGCACCTTGGTGCCTGCGGGGAGCAGCTTGGTCACCTCGGCCGGGGCGGCCGCATTGCCGGCGGGGTTGTCGTGCTGCGGACCGCTGCACTTCTCCGTGTTCCAGAAGGTGCCGGTGGAGAGGAACTGGCCGATGTCCACGGCCGTTCCGATGGTGCCGGAGTCCATCCGCACCCCGCACAGGGCGTTGTCGAACTTGTGGCACAGGAACATGCTGCGCACACCCAGCTTGTACAGCTCGTCCAGACCGCTGTCGATGTCGGCCTGGCTGCACTGGGGGACGTCGAGGATCTGCTTGCAGCCGAAGGGCTCCGAGGTCTCGACGCCCAGCACCACGGCGAGCTTGCCCTCCGCGACGACCTGGCGGGCCTGGGTGGAGTCGGTGACGATACGGAAGAAGCCCTTGCCCTTTCCGCCGTAGATCTTGTCGATGTAGTCCTGCATCTCGTAGGTCTTACGGGCCTCGAGACGGATGGCGTCCATCTCGTTGCAGCCGCGGTCCCTGACGTAGATCGAGCACAACAGGCCGTTGGTGACCAGGTCGTTGACCAGGATCCGCTGGCCGCCGCGCCAGGCGCGCTCCAGCCACGCGTAGTAATTCTGCTGGTGGCTCAGGGAGTTGTGGGCCGGCCAGTCCTTGAACGTCGGCCAGCCCACCGGGTCGTGGTGGCCGTCCGCACCGCCGGTGACGTTCTCGAAGAGGGCGAGCGAGCCGTCGGGATAGTGCTCGGGGCAGTCCTTGAGGGCGTCGGCGATGCCCTCTTCGGAGAACGGCTTGCCGCAGATGATGCGGCCACCGAAGCCCTCGTTGGACATCAGGTGATCGTGCGCGTCGATGAAGCCGCGGACCCGGCCCTGGCTGTCCGTGCCGTGGAAGGGTTCGCCGGTGACGTTGATCTGAGAGTCGGCGGCGGGCCGCGCCGTGGGCTCCCACCAGGGGGTGCCGGCGCCGGCGGCCGGAGGGGAGCCCACGCCGAGAGCCAGCAGGAGGGTGACGACGACGGCAAACAGGCCACGTCTGCGGAGGAGGGTCATCCGGGCTACCTTCGCTGTCCGGGATGGGCACGCGCTAACTTACTCGCGCGTAGGTCCCGTCGAGGATGGCGCCGACCTGACAATGAGTCAAGAGTCCGGGACGGATGACCTATTTGATGCATCGTCAGCTCAGCTGGCTGAAAAAGGCCCCTGCCCTGGCCGGAGAGAAGGGCCTGCTCAAAGGGCGGTTCTGGAGGACGCGCCGGAGGCCGAGATGGCGGAGCATCCCGGTGCCGAGCAAGGCGACAAGGCCGGGGCGGGTTCGGGGAACTCACGCGATGGCACCTCGCACAAGCGCGTGCCGGCCGATGTCGGTGCGGGCGAGAAGATTTCCGCCGTCGGCCGCTACATACGCGACGACCTGTCTCCTCGCCTCAAGGAGCTGACGTCAGTCCAGGCAGATGTCTTCGGCTGGGAATCCGCACATCGTCGCGACGCGCGCCGCCGCCCACGGAAGCGCTTCCAGCTCGCCGTGGATCTGATGACGTTCTGCGGGGCACCGCTCGCGGCCCTGGCCGTCTACTGGCTGCTCGGCCCGACACCGTGGCCCTTGCTTCTGTGCTCGCTCGCCGAGACAACCCTGGTCATCGGCTTGGCCGTCCAGGTCGTGCGCTACGCCGAACTCGAAGGCTGACCCGACCCAACAGCTTTGTCCCCGAGGCCGAGCCGATCGTGCCTACGCGTTGACGCCTGGAACGTCCACGGCGTCTACCCGGCGGGGGACGACGCTTCGCCAGGCGCACAGGGCGGCCGCCGATGCCCTGGCCCGGCGGGCCGGATCGAGGTAGAGATGAAGCCCGGCATCCGCCGATCGGCCTCACGCCGGACCCACGCGCCTTGAACAAGGGCATCGGCCACATTGCCGCCTCAGCGCACAACGCGGTTCCACGAGGCTGCCGAGTCTGCCCGTCAGCCGCGGAAAAGACTCCGGCAAAGCGTCCACCTGGGTATAATTCTGGGCTACCGTCCAGTCGATCAACCTCACTCGGACACGGGGGCAATTCCATGTCTGCCAGCATTTCGCGGAATTTACGTCGGCAGCTTCCAGAGTGCACATTCGAATCGGTAAAGGCTTGGCTGTTCGTGCCGGCCTTGGCCCTCGTAATGATATTCGCCGGCGGGTGCACAGACGGTAAGAGCAAGGCAACCCACTCACCCATGGCAGCTCCCCCACCCCCCTCATTTCCGTCCAGCCCCCCGGACTCCACGAAGTGTCAAGGTAAAGTTCTCGATCACCGGGACATCAAACACCCAGACCTCGGAGCGGTCCGCGTATTTCTGGTCCGGCGGACTGATTCCCACATCCCCAATGGGTGCGTCACAGCCGTCACCGGCAGCGGTCGTGCGGTGACAGAGATCGGTGTGGACATCTACGAAAACGAACTGCGTTTCGCTTCCCCCGCATCCGACACCACCAAAAACATCTTCGTGATCTACAACCCTGGGCGCTACGACGGGGTGCTGGTTCTCGTGCCCGACAAGGAAGGGTTCGCGGACATCGGCTGGAGAAGTCCAGGGGATCACTACACTGGCGGGAAGCTCGCCTACTACGACGCACGGCTGGTCGGCCCCGGCGGAAACGGCCAGTACGCAATCGTCCAGTCCTCAAATTCCTGCACCCCCAGTTGCGCCGAGGGCGCTATCGCGCACATCACTCTGCATTGGAACGGCCACGAATACCTGCCGACCTCATGACACCCAGGCACCTCCCCTTTCGATTGCGGAGGCTCGTCCGGACGTTCACCTGGTTGCGGTCACGCACAGCCCGCGGCAGGCGGATCAGAACCGAACTCGGGTACGGCGCCTTCCTCTCTTACAGTGGGGACCGCGACCGGCAGTGGTTGCCACACCTGCAACGGGCGATCGAAAGGCAGTCCCGTCCCTGGTACAAGCCACCGCGGATCAGAGTATTCCTCGATGACAGCGGCGTATCGATCGGCCCGTGGCTCTGGGGAAAGATCGAGGCCGGTCTTTCCCGCTCCGAATGGCTCGTGGTCATGGCGTCGCCCGAGGCGAAAGCATCCGCATGGGTCGACCGAGAAATAGAGTGGTGGCTGAAGAACAGGTCGGTCGACAACATCCTGCTCGTCGTGTCCGCCGGAAAGCTCGCGTGGGACGAGCAACGTGGCGACTGGAATCCGGAACTGTCGACGGCGCTCCCCACGCGATTGTCAGGACGATTCGAGCAGCAACCGGTCTGGAAATCCGTAGACCTGCACCGCCCCGACAACAGTGCGGAACCGCGGCCCGATATCGACAACGTCGCCGTCGGTATCGCGTCCGTCGTGCGTGGCCTTCCCGAGGACGACCTGAAATCGGAAGGCATGCGCGACACCAGGCGCAATCTGCGAACGGCAAGGATCACCGCAGCAATATTGGGATTCCTTCTCCTGCTCACGAGCACCGTCTCGGTGATCGCGCTGGTCCAACGCGCCGAGGCCACCCGCCAGCGCGACCACGCCGTCGCCCAGCAGTTGATCAGTCAGAGTTCCTTCCTGGCGACCCGCGACCCGTTCGGCGCCCGATTGAAGGCTTTGTCGGCATGGCGGATCGACCCCACTCCGGAATCCCGTCTCGCGGTTCTCAATGCCGCCGTCAACCCCGAATCCGGGTTGCTCGCGCACTCCTTTCCCGTGGAATCTGTGGCCTACAGCCCGGACGGAAAGACAATTGCTTCCGGCAGCGACGACGGCATGGTGCGGCTCTGGGACGCGGCCACACAACAGAAGATCGGCGCCCCGTTCATCGGGCACAACAACGGTGTCACGTCAGTAGCCTTCGGACCGGACGGTAAGACTCTGGCCAGCTCAGGTTCCGACGGCACTGTCCGGCTCTGGAACATCGCCGACCGCAGACAGATCGGTGGCGCGTTCGATCCCCGTTCCGGGACGATCGATTCGGTCGCCTTCAGTCCTGATGGCAAGACTCTCGTCACTGGTGGCGATACCGACTCCGCGGCGAACGTACGGGTTTGGGACGTGACAACACACCGCCAGATCGGCAAGCCGCTCGGAGGTCGAGGTGTAGCCGCTACTGCCATGGCAGTAGCCTTCAGCCCCGACGGCAGAACCTTCGCCACCGGAAGCTTCGACGGCCTACAACTCTGGGACGCCAACTCCCGTGCGCCCCTGGGCAAGGTACTGGCGACGGGCGGCATCGCCATCTCGTCGGTCTCCTTCAGCCGGGACGGCAGGACCGTCGCCGCCGCCGATGCCGACGGCAGCGTCACACTCTGGAACACCTCCACCCGAAAACCGGTCGGGAAACCGTTCACCGCCAGTGGCAGGTGGGCCGAATCGGTGGCTTTCAGCCCCGACGGCACGATGTTCGCCGCCTCGTACGACGACGGCAGCGTGCGACTCTGGGATGTCCTGCGGCACAGCCCGATGGGATCGCCCTTCACCGGCCATACGAGTACGGTCACGGCCGTGGCTTTCAGCCCGGACGGATCGACCCTGGCAAGTGCGAGTAACGACACCACAGTTCGGCTGTGGGATGTCCGCGCACAACGGCAGACCGGACCATCGATCAATACAGGGAAGCTCAGCACGACAGCGCTCAGCCCAGATGGCCGGACCCTGGCTGTGACCGACTCCAACACCGCCGTGCGCTTCTTGAACGTTGCCACACGTCGGCAGATCGGCGATCCCTTGCACTTCGGTGAGGCGGACAAGGGACCCGTAACCGCCTTCAGCCCCGACGGCACGGTGCTTGCTACCGACTCGTACGGAAGAAAATCCAGCGTAAAACTCTGGGACGTCAGATCCCACCGCCAGATCGGCAAGTTGGTGTACGGCCAAACCAGCCGCAATGTCGTCCCGGCTTTCAGTCCCGACGGCAGGACCCTCGCCATTTCCGGCGAGAGCTCCCTGCGCATATGGAGTCTGGCGAAATACCGTCAGATCGGTACGGTGCCCGGTGCCGGTTCGGCGAACATCGCGTTCAGCCCTGACAGCCGCACCATCGCCACCAGCACCGCGGACGACACGGTGGCGCTCTGGGACGCCGCCACACATCACCGTATCGGCGAGACACAGCCCGGCCACCCGGCACAGATCAACGGAGTGGCCTTCAGCCCCGACGGCACGGTGCTTGCCACCGCGAGTCGCGACAACACGGTCCGGCTCTGGAGCGTGGCCACGCGTCAGCAGATCGGGGAACCGCTGACCGGCCATCGCAGTGGCGTGAACTCCGTGGCGTTCAGCCCTGACGGGAAGGTGCTGGTCACCGGCAGTATGGACCATACGATCAGACTCTGGGACGTCGCCGCCAGGCGCCAGATCGGCGAGCCGCTCGAAGGACACAGTTCCGGCGTCTCCGGCGCGGTCTTCGGTCCCGGCGGCCGGACGATCGTCAGTTGGAGCAAGGACGATTCGGTGCGGCGGTGGAATGTCGACGCGACGGTGGATCCGGTGCACTCGCTGTGCGCGTGGGCGAGGGGTGCGTTCACCGCCGACCGGTGGCGCGCTTACGTCCCCTCGGGTCCCGCTTACCGCCGGCTCTGTCCGAAGTCCGGAGCACAGTGACCGGATGGACCGGAGTTTCACTCGCCGGCTCCGTGTGGCGCCGTCACGAGGTGAGGCGGGTGGCACCCGGCGCCAGCCGGTCACCGTGGCGGTACCAGACGGTGGTGGCGTCGCCGGTCGGACAGCATTGGGGGTCGTTCGGGCGGTACCACTTCTCATGGGCCACGATCCGGCCCGTCGAGAGGTCCGCCCCCACGAGCGCGGTGAGGTACGCCGCGGACTTCTTGCGCGGGGTGATCGTGCCGATCACGCCGAGGTTCTTGCCCACGTGCGCGTAGACCGCGTACGCCGCGGCGATCTGGCCGTTCTGGGTGGCGCCGTTGTCGTCGCAGCCGAGGTAGACGGCCGCCTCGTCGCGGTGGTCGCCGTCGGTGTCGCCGTACAGGACCGTTCGTCCGCGCATGAGGCGCACCTTTCCCCAGACGGTGGACGTGGCCGTCGCCTGGCCTTGAGCGTCGAACCGTACGAGCTTCGGCACACCGCAGTAGTCGCCGGGGGCGGGCACCTTCGTCCAGTCGACGTCGTGCAGGTCGGACGGCGCCGGTCCGACGATCGCGTCCGGGCCCGCCGCCCCTGACGCGGCGGAGGCGTCGGGGGACCGCGAGGGTGCGGAGCTCCCGGACGGCTCGACGGGTGGCGCGGGACTCGGTGTGTCGCAGGCGCTGGTCGTCAGCGCCAGCATCAGTAACGCGGTGAGCGGGACGATGCGTTGCAGGCCGGTTGCCACGGGTTCTCCTCCGTCTCGTGGGGTCAGGCGCAGGGCGGGTCGTAAGGCCGTTCGGGGAGGTACTGCCGCCACTGGTCGGGGGTGATACGGGGGGACAGCGCGCACAGGCTGCGCAGGATGGCGGTCGGATCCACGGTCCACAGCCTCGTACCCACGTCACTGCCGACTGCCAGCATCCGTCCGTCCGGGCTGAAACCCACGGTCGCGTAGGGGAAGCGGCCGCCGGTCAACGAGGCGACCTCGACCGGGTGGGACGGGTCCGAGACGTCCCACAGCAGGATGCGGCCGTCCAGGCCGGCGGTGGCCGCGAGTTCGCCTCTCGGATGGACGGCCATTCCGGTGACGGCGTCGGTGTGCCGGGTGGATGTCCCCTTGCGCACAGGCCGGTCGGGATGCGTGACGTCCCACGCGGTGATCGTTCCGGACTCGTCGCCGACCAGCAGGGTGCGCCGGTGCGCAATGAAGGCCAGCGCGGTGGTCTTTCCCCCGGACTCCGGGATGTCTCCCACCGCCACCGGCTGACCGCGTCGTGCGACGCGCCAGAGTCGTACCGCGCCGTCGCGGGTCGGCGCCACCAGCAGCTCACCGTCCGGGCTGAAGGCCAGCGCCTGGCGCTGGGGGACGGCGCCGGCGAGCGTTCCGAGCAATGCGGGCCGCTCCCGGTCGCCGACGTCCCACAACTGCACCGCCTCACGCGGCCGTCTGCCCACCGCCAGAAGGGGTAGTACGGGGTTGACGCAGACGCCCGCCGCGCCGCTTGTACGGACTGTCGCCGGGGAAAGGTCTCGCGGGTGCGCCGGGTCGCTCGTGTCCCAGGCCTTCACCGGCAGTCCCGAGAACAAAGTGCGTCCGTCGGAGCCGAAGGCCACAGCTTGCCCGGGGTTGTAGAACGACTCCAGTGCGGCGGCCGGACGAGGCTCCCCGCCGTCGTCCACCCGCCACAGGGTGGTGGGTTCGCCCCCGGCGGCCAGCAGACGGCTGCTCGGGCTGAAGGCCGGCGGGAAGAGCCCCTCGGACGGCACGGTGGCGAACGCCGAGGTCTGCTCGCTGCCCGAGACGGACAACAGACGGACCGTGCCGGGCTCGGTGTCCTGCCCCTCGGCAGCGGCCACGGTCCTGCCGTCCGGGCTGAACGACAACGAACCCACCGGCATGGCCAGACCGCCCAGGCGGGCGCCGGCGCGAGGACGCAGCGGATCGGAGACGTCCCACAGCGAGACCACTCCGTCACTGTCCCCGGTGGCCAGAGTGGTGCCGTCCGGAGCGAACGCCACGGAAAGGACGCCGTCGCGGCTCTGGGTGAACAGCTCGGGCCGGGCTACCGGACGAGCCGGGTCCGCAACGTCCCACAGCTGCACGCTGTCCACGCCCGCGACGGCGATCGTCTGGCCGTCCGGGCTGAACGCCACGGCCTGCGGAGTTCCGGAAGTGCCGGGCGGCGCGCCGAGAATGGCCGCTCGGCGCAGCCGCGCGGAGTCGGACAGGGTCCACAGCCGTAGTGTTCCGTCCTGTTGCTCGGTGACGATCCCGCCGCCCCTGGGGCTCGCAGCGACCGGGGCGGCGGGGAGGGCTCGGGCCGTCCGGGGCCGTGTGGGGTCCAAGACGTCCAGGACGGCGCCTCCCTTGTCCGTCATGGCGACGAGCCGTCCCTCTGACGTGAAGACAAGGCCGCTGATCTCCCGGTGACCGGCCGTCACGAATGACGCGGTCAGGGTCCTGGCCCGTCCGCTGTCGGTCACGTCCAGCAGCCTCACCGTGCCGTGGGCCCCGCCGAGCGCCAACTCCCGGCCGTCCGGGCTGAAGCTGACGGCCGTCACGGAGCCCTTGCCGGAGTCCACAGCCACCGGCTCCGTTTCGTTCGCGGGGTCGAGCAGGCGGACGCGGTCGTCGGCGACGGCGAGAAGGCCCCGACTGCTGTAGGCCGCTGCCCGCACCGGACCGTGCCCCCGGACGACACGAGGCATCGAGTGACTCTCGACGAGCGCACCGACCGCCTCTGCCGTCGGTGCGAGCCGGTAGGCCTGCACCAGCAGTTGGCGGGCCAGGTCAGGCTGGCTGTCCCTGATGGACGAGGCCTCGGCGACGAGTTGCCGGGACTGCGCGACCAACGTCTGGGCGCGCGCGTTGTTGCGCTGCTGATAGGCGGTGATGCCGCCGGCCACTGCGAGGAGAAGTAGCACGGTGAGCGCCACGACCGTGGCCTGCAGGACGTGGCGGGTACGGCGGCGCCTGCGCACGTGTGCGCCGATCAGCTCGTCCTTGGACCGGCCGGTCAGCGGGGCGACGAACTCCGCCGCGCACTCGATCAGACGCGGGTCCGAGCCGGCTTGCTCCGGGCTGCGCAGCCAGCGCAGATCGACCCAGCGGGGTTCCTGGGCGAAGGCACGGGCCATCTCCTCGTGCGGCAGAGCGTCGGTCCGCGTCCAGTCGAACGCCGACTGCTCGGGATCCCAGACCAGAGTGCCGTCGGTCCAGCCGACGAGAAGCGTGTCAGCCGACCGATGGGTGAGCCACCAGCTGATCTCCTGCCGCACCCACGTCGACTCTGCGGCAGCAGGACTCGCCATCATCACAAGCCATCGGGAACCGGCCAGACCCCGCTCGATCTCCTGCCACAGATGGGGACTTGCCGCGAGGTTCGTCTCGTCGCGGAACAGCTTCAGGCTCCTGGGCCGGTACCAGGGACGGTCGAATCCCTGCAGTACGTGCTGGAAGGCCTTCGCGATTTCCTTGTCCCATGCGTGGCTGTAGGAGAGAAAGGCGTCATAGGCGAACTCCCGGCTCTCGTTCGCCTTTCGCTGCCTGAGACTCACCGCCCTGCCCGGCGTCCGGAACCGTGCACCATGCGTTCCGCTCGGTCCCGGACAGACGTCCGGAACCGGTCCTCGGGCCGCGCGCGCTGTCCGCCCATCCGCTCCCCCGGATTCCTTGCCAGACGGCCCTAGGCCGCATGAGGTATGTACCCTTCCCACGTCAGGATGAGAAAAACGTAGCGCGGGCGGCGGGCCCACGGAGACGAACTACGTTGCCTCGCCCGGCAGTTACCGGCCGGGCGTCCCGTCGTTCTGCGGCGGCGCGCATGATGGTGTCGCAGTGGTTTGCGCACGCCGGGCACGGAAACGCTCACGGCGTGGCGGGCCGGACACGACCGGCCGCACGCTCCGGGACGAGAACGGAGGGACGCATTATGTCCGGTGCACTACCGGCCGATGCCCTGCAGGGAAAACGGATCGGCGTCTCGGTCGGAACCAGTGCGGACCTGCACGCGCTCGGTCTGGACGAAGCGCGCTTCCGCACGGCCCTCGGCGAACTGGTGCGGCTCCTGCTCTCGGCGGGCGGCTCCCTGGCCTACGGCGGCAACTTGCGACAGGACGGCTACACCGGTCTGCTGCTGGAGGAGGTGCGCGCGGTCGCACCGACGTCCCGCCCCTTGCTCAACTGTCTGGCCTGGTACGAACACCGCGCGACACCGCTGCCCGAACTCGGCGCCCGGCGGGAGGAGTTCGCCCGCCACGGCGAGATCGTCTGCCTGAGCGTCGACGGCGAGCCGGTCGATCCCGCCGAGGGCCGGGGCGAGGAACCGGTGCCGGAATCCGACCCCGCGACCAGGGCGCGCGCACTCACCGGCATGCGCCGCCACCTGGCGCGCCGTGTGGACGCACAACTGCTGCTCGGCGGCAAACGAGGCGGGTTCGTCGGGTCCCTGCCGGGCCTGCTGGAAGAGGCCCTGCGGGCGCTGGAAGCGGAGCGGCCCTGCTACCTCGCGGCCGGCTTCGGCGGAGTCACCGCCGACATCGCGAGGACGCTCGGGGTCGACGGCTCCCTGGACATAACCCCACCGTCGGACGCCACCTCACCCGACCCACGTCTCCACGACGGCCTGCAGAAGTTGCGGTCCCTAGTGGATGAAGAGCACGGGCGGGCCAGAATGCACAACGGCCTGACCGGAGAGGAGAATCGCTCGCTGGCCGGCACCCGGTCCCCGCTGGAAATCGCCTCTCTGACAGCCATGGGGCTGGAGCGACTGCGGGGGAGCGACTGAACCGATAGGTTCCCCACGACACGGTGTCCGGCACACGGCGTGGTGACCCCCGGCGAGCGCAGATCCGAAAGCCCGGACACCGGCTCGCCGGGGACAACGGCGAGGGGAACGAGAAGTGGCATTACGTGGCAGGTGGACCGTGGCCGCGGCGGTAGGCACGGCGGGGCGGGCTGTGCTGGCCGCGGCGGGCGGCGGGGTCATGGGCGTGGCCGCCTACTCCATAAGCCAGACGGGCGGGCAGTCGGTCTCCGTCGCGGTCGGCGGCATCGTCGGCGTCGTCGCGATTCTGGGCATCGACGTCTACCGAAGAACGGTCCAGCTGACCGAGGTACGGCTGGTCCTTCCGGGCAGCGAGATGACGTTCAAGGCGAACACGGACATGCGCAAGGCGGCCCTGCGTATGTTCTTCCAGGCCGCGACGCGCGTGGCGACCCGCCCGCTGGACGATGAAAGCGGCAATCTGCGTGAGGCTCTCACGTCACTCAAGGCGCTGTTCGACATGTACCGCGAACCCCTGGAGTCGGGCAGCGCCCCACCGCCCCCGCAGGACGGTGACTCCGTCCACGAACTCGTCCTGGACATACTCAACTTCGAACTCGCGCCCTTCCTGGCGACCTGGCATCCCCGGCTGCGTGCCTTCGAAGAGGCCCACCCCGGCGAGGACGAGTCGGCCTGGCCGCACAACGCGGAGTTCCGGCAGGCCCTGCGGGATCTCCAGGGCAACCTGAGGCCCTACATCGTGGGCCTGGGCGAGATCGCGGGCATCCGCGAACCCGAGAAACACCTGCGCCGATCCGGATGGCGCACGACCCGCCGCCCCGACACGGTCCCCGGCCAGGGCACGCCTTCGAGTCCAACCGTCACCCCCTGACCTGGCCTGGGATCGCAGAGGGGGACAGCGACGCCGGAGCCCTTGTCCTCCGCTACGGCATCCCCGGCGAGCATCTGGACAATCGACGGCCGCCCACAGGGCGATCTCGCTCCGGCCCAGGTCACCCCAGGAGACTCAACCGGACGTTTCTGTCCGCGTCGCCCTTGTTCGTGTCCGCACGCGCCTCTCTGCGACAGGGGTGTGACGCAGACACATTGCCGTTCGCGATATGCGGTGATGATGATGGTTCGTATGTCTGAGCACGCGGGTGCGGCGGAGGAGTCGCAGCGGATACCGAAGTCACGCCTCGCGGAGTACGCAGAGATGAGCGGTCCGCCGGGGGCAGTCGCAGCGGAGCCTGCGGAGTCCGAGCCTGCCGAGTCCGCGCAGACCCCGGCCGACGCCACCGCGAGCCCGGCCGGCCGGGTAGCCGCGGGACCGTCACTGGATGATCCTGAAGTGGTTGCGCGGAAGCGGGAGTTCGCGCGGCTCCTGGGCGAGTTCCGGCGGACGGCGGTGCTGGTGCCACTGGGTGACGAGCCCGCCCCCGAGGAGGAGCGCGGGCTGCTGACCGCCGACTTCAACGGCATCCGTTTCATCCTGGCCTTCTCCGATGAGCAGGCCCTGGCTCGCTACGCCCAGGCCCGCGGTGAATTCGCCCGCGAATGGATGTATCGCACGATTTTGGGCGCGAAGCTGCTGGATGTGGCGGTGCCGGCGGCCGGGGTGCCCTGCGGGGTGGCCCTCGACTGTGCGGACGGGGCGGACGGGGTGGTGTTCCCGCCATACTGGCTCAACCCGTGAACGAAGATGGATCATGCCTGAACTGACGCAACTGACCCACGAATTGATCAGTTCGACCGAAGACGAGGAAGCGCCGCGCATTCCGGACCCGGTCCGCAATTTCATCGAAGAGATCACGTTCGCCACTCCCGAGGAAATCCTCCCGACGCTGCGCGGTTCATTGGCCGAGGACTGGATGGCCATGCCCGTATGGGCCCGCAATCTCGCATACCGACTGGCCTGCCTGCAGCGCCCGGACGACCCCGAACTCCTGCGCGAGGCAGCAGCCGACCTTTTTTCTTTCGGTCCCGACTGGGATCATTTCGCGGAAGATCTGAAAGCGAGGGCGACCCGCCTGGAAAGGTGACGCTCACCCCCGAGGCACTGCGCGGCGACGAGTGCGGCCCGAGCTCCGGCTTCCTCGGCGTTCGTCAACGAGGACTCGTTCGGTCCGGCTGGACTTCGGACCCACAGTCGCCACCATCCTCACCTCAAGCGAGGAACGACAACCGCACCTGACGGTCCGCGTTGTCCTTGTTCGTGTCCACCAGGCACACCGACTGCCACGTGCCCATTTCCAGAGTGCCGGCGATCACCGGGAGGGTGGCGTGGGGTGGGACCAGGGCCGGGAGGACATGGTCGCGGCCGTGGCCCGGGGAGCCGTGGCGGTGTTGCCAGCGGTCGTCCGCGGGGAGCAGGGAGTGGAGGACGGCGAGGAGGTCGTCGTCGCTGCCCGCGCCCGTCTCGATGACGGCCACGCCGGCCGTCGCGTGGGGCACGAAGATGTTGAGCAGGCCGTCGCGGCCCGCGGCGACCTCGCTCAGGAAGGTCTCGCAGTCGTGGGTCAGGTCGACGACCCGCTCCGCGGGGCCGGTGGATACGTTCAGGATGCGCGTGGTGAAGGCGTCGGACATACGTCCATCCTCACTCATCGGGCGCCGTCCGCGCCCGATCCGCGACCGCTACCTGATACAGCGGGTCCATCCATCGAGACGGCATTGACCTTGCGTCGACAAGGTGGCTACTTTCTGCGGCATGTTGCGTTCAGTTCTGCTCACCACGCGCGGTCACATCGACCTGCTGCGGGTGGCCTCCGCCGCGTGTCGCCGCGGCTGCTGACGCGCTTTCCCCGCATCTCCGGCTACGTCGCGTAGCCCCGTACGCCCCTGCCTCGACCCCGCGTGAACTCACGCGGGGGCGCTGACGCATACGCGTACCCCTTTCACCTTCACCGCTGCCCTCCCCTGCCTTCTGCGTGGAGCACCCATGAGCATCAGCCATGCCCCGCCGGATCCGGACGTCGTCGCCGAGTCGCCTGCCCCGGAAGCCGTCCCGGCCGATTCCGATGCCGATTCCGTCGGCCGCCCCGAGCTCGTACGTCTCGTCCCCTCCTCCGCCCGGCGCACTCGGGTCCCGCGGTGGCTGCGCCGCGCCTCAGGCCCCGTCCTGCTACTCATCCTGTGGCAACTCCTCAGCACCACAGGCGTGTTGACCCCCGATGTCCTCGCCTCGCCCGGCACCATCGCCCGGGTCGCCGGTGATCTCGTCTCCGACGGGTCGCTGCCCAACGCCATGGGGGTCTCGCTCCAGCGCGTCGCGATCGGCCTGCTGTTCGGCGTCGTCGTCGGTACCGGACTCGCCCTCGTCTCGGGCCTGTTCCGGGTCGGCGAGGACCTCGTCGACGCAAGCGTGCAGATGCTGCGGACCGTGCCGTTCGTAGGGCTGATCCCGCTGTTCATCATCTGGTTCGGGATCGGCGAGGCGCCGAAGATCGCCATCATCACGCTGGGCGTCTCGTTCCCGCTGTATCTGAACGTGTACGCCGGAATCCGCGGCGTGGACGCGCAGTTGATCGAGGCCGGGGAGTCGCTCGGACTCTCCCGCTGGGGTCTCGTACGCCATGTGGTCCTGCCGGGCGCGCTGCCCGGCGCCATGACCGGGCTGCGGTACTCGCTCGGCATCTCCTGGCTGGCCCTCGTCTTCGCCGAGCAGATCAACGCGGACGCCGGCATCGGCTTCCTGATGGTGCAGGCCCGCGACTTCCTGCGAACCGACGTCATCGTCGTCTGCCTGATCGTCTACGCGTTCCTCGGCCTGCTCGCCGACTTCGTCGTCCGTACCCTCGAAAGGCTGCTGCTGCAATGGCGACCGACGTTCACCGGCCGGTGACCACCCCCACGTCCCTGTCCACAGAGACCCGTTCGGCCGTACACGTGGAGGGGCTGACCCGCTCCTTCGACGGGCGTGCCGTCATCGACCGCCTAGATCTCGACGTGAAGCCGGGCGAGTTCGTGGCGCTGCTCGGCCGCAGCGGCTGCGGCAAGTCGACGCTGCTGCGCATCCTCGCCGGGCTCGACCGCGACATCGAGGGCACCGTGCTCGTGCCGCGCCGCAAGGCCGTCGCGTTCCAGGCACCGCGCCTCATGCCGTGGAAGCGGGTGTGGCGCAATGTACTGCTCGGGTTGCCGGGCAAGCCCGAACGAGCCCTCGCCGAGCGGGCGTTGGAAGAGGTCGGCCTCGACCATCGCACGAACGCGTGGCCCAAGACCCTGTCCGGCGGCGAGGCCCAGCGCGCATCGCTGGCCCGCGCTCTGGTGCGCGAGCCCGATCTGCTGCTGCTCGACGAGCCGTTCGGCGCACTCGACGCGCTCACCCGCATCAAGGCGCAGCGCCTCGTGGACGAGCTGTGGCAGCGGCGTGGCTGCGCCGTCCTCCTGGTCACGCACGACGTGGAGGAGGCCGTCCTGCTCGCCGACCGTGTGCTCGTGATGGACAAGGGCGTCATCGCGTACGAGACCGAGATCGATCTGGAGCGTCCGCGCGGGATATCGGACCCGCGCTTCGGCGAACTACGCGCCGAGCTGCTCCACCGACTGGGGGTCGACGCGCCGGAGCCCTCTTCCCCTGCCACTGCCATCATCTGACGTCTCGTCAGGTTCTTTGCTCCTACACACCCCACCCGTACCGGCGCACCGCCCTGCGGCCATTCCGGCCTGCGCCGACAGACCGACGCCCGCCATGACCGGCCGCCCATGAACCCACGAAACGGACTCCCCATGCGACGACGCCTCGCCCCCGCTCTCCTGCTCCCCCTGGCCCTGCTGCTCGCCGCCTGCTCCGGTACCTCCGCCGCCGATACGTCCACCGGTGGCTCGGGCGGCGCCAGGACCGACGGCAAGGGGGCCCTCACGCTCAACGTCGGCGACCAGAAGGGCGGTTCGGAGGCCGTACTCCGGGCCGCCGGCGAGCTCGACGACCTCGGCTACAAGATCCGCTGGTCGACCTTCACGTCCGGGCCGCCACTCCTTGAGGCCGTCAACGCCAAGGCCGTCGACATCGGAGGGGTCGGCAACACCCCGCCCGTCTTCGCGGCCGGCGCCAACTCGAAGATCAGCATCGTGGCGGCCAGCCACGGGACCGCGAAGGGCGACACCATCCTCGTCCCGACCGACTCGAAGCTGAAGAAGCCCGAGGATCTCAAGGGCAGGTCCATCGCCGTTGCGCAGGGCTCGTCCGCGCACTACCAGCTGGTCGCGTCCTTGAAGAAGGCCGGTCTTTCCCTGAAGGACGTGCAGGTCAAGTACCTCCAGCCGGCCGACGCGCTCGCCGCGTTCACCGGCGGCAAGGTGGACGCCTGGGCCGTCTGGGACCCGTACACCTCCCAGGTCCTGCGGGGGAAGCAGGGGCGGGTGCTCACCGATGGGGACGGGCTCACCAATGGGCTCGCGTTCCAGGTCGCGGCGCCCTCCTCACTCAAGGACAGCAAGAAGGCCGCGGCGATCGGCGACTACCTCAAGCGGCTCAAGCGCGCCCAGGACTGGGTCTTCAAGCACCCCGAGGCATGGGCGAAGGTCTGGGCGAAGGACACCGGGCTGCCCTACGACGTCGCCCTGGACGCGGTGAAGCGCACCAACGGCACCCGGGTCACCGTAGCCGTCGACAAGCCCGCCATCGCCTCGGAGCAGCAGATCGCCGACACCTTCGCGAACCTGAAGCTGATCCCCCAAAAGGTCGACTTCGCGTCGTTCGTGGACACCCGGTTCAACGGTGGTCTGCCGGCGTCGACGACCGCACCCCGCACCTTCGGCAAGGAGTCCTGACGATGAGCGTCCACCTTCACTGGTTTCTGCCGACCGGCGGCGACGGCCGCACGCTCGTGGACCGGCACGCCTACACCGACGGGGGCGTCAAGCGTTCGCGGATCGCTCCGGTCAGCGGCGTGCGCGCCCCCGACATCGACTATCTGATCCAAATAGCCAAGGCCGCCGAGCAGTTGGGGTTCGAGGCGGTTCTGACGCCGACGGGCACGTGGTGCGAGGACGCGTGGCTGACGACGGTGGCCCTCGCCCAGCACACGGAGCGGCTGAAGTTCCTGGTGGCGTTCCGGCCCGGGGTGATCTCGCCGGTGCTCGCCGCCCAGATGGCGGCGACGTATCAGCGGATCACGCGCGGGCGGCTGCTCCTGAACGTGGTGACGGGTGGTGACTCGACCGAGCAGCGGCGCTTCGGCGACCATCTGGACCACGACCGGCGCTATGGGCGGACCGACGAATTCCTGTCGGTCGTGCGGGGTGTGTGGAGCGGGCAGCCGTTCGACTTCGACGGTGAGCACTACCAGGTGGAGGGTGGTCTCACCGCGCTGCCGCCGGACCCGCTGCCGGAGATCTTCTTCGGCGGTTCGTCGGCCGCGGCGGGTCCGGTCGCCGCGCGGCACACGGATGTCTATCTGACCTGGGGCGAGCCGCCCGAGCAGGTGAAGCAGAAGATCGACTGGATCCGGGGGCTCGCCGAGAAGGAGGGGCGCACGGTCCGCTTCGGGATCCGGCTGCACACCATCTCGCGCGACTCGTCGGCGGAGGCGTGGGCGACGGCGAACCGGCTGCTCGACGACCTGTCGCCGGAGACGGTGGCCGCCGCTCAGGAGGCGCTCGGCCGCAGCGAGTCGGTCGGGCAACAGCGGATGCTGGCGCTCCACGGGGGCTCGCGCGACGACCTGGAGATCTCCCCGAACCTGTGGGCGGGCGTCGGCCTGGTGCGGGGCGGCGCGGGCACGGCGCTCGTCGGCAGCCACTCCGACGTCGCGGACCGGATCGAGGAGTACCACGCGCTGGGCGTCGAGCACTTCGTCCTGTCGGGCTATCCCCATCTTGAGGAGGCGTACTGGTTCGGGGAGGGCGTGATCCCGGATCTGGCCGCGCGCGGTCTGCTGCCGCGGATACCGGCGTCGCCGCTCACCAGGCCGGCCGTCGGTGGCGCGCCGCTTCTGGTCGCCGGGGGCCGCTGAACCGTCGCGCGCTCACTGCGGGAAGATCCACGGCCCCGGTGTAGTTAGTAGAAGCGTGAACGATATCGGGGTGCGGGACACCGGGGACGTACGCGAGATCGACGTGGTCGTCATAGGCGCTGGACAGGCAGGACTGTCCAGCGCCTATCACCTGCGCCGGGCCGGCTTCGAGCCGGAGCGGGACTTCATCGTGCTCGACCACTCCCCGCGCCCCGGCGGCGCCTGGCAGTTCCGCTGGCCTTCGCTGACGTACGGCAAGGTGCACGGCATGCACTCGCTGCCGGGCATGGAACTGACCGGCGCGGACCCGTCCCGGCCCTCGTCGGAGGTGATCGCGGCGTACTTCGCCTCGTACGAGGAGACGTTCGGCCTGCGGGTGCGGCGTCCCGTCGATGTGCGTGCCGTGCGTGCCGTGCGTGAAGGCGAGGGCGAGGGCGGGAGGCTGCTCGTCGAGACGTCCGACGGAACGTGGTCGACGCGGGCGCTGATCAATGCGACGGGGACCTGGGACCGGCCGTTCTGGCCACGCTACCCGGGGCAGGAGACGTTCCGCGGGCGTCAGCTCCACACCGCGATCTACCCGGGCCCGGAGGCGTTCCGCGGACAGCGGGTGATCGTGGTGGGCGGCGGCGCCTCCGGGACGCAGCACCTGATGGAGATCGCGCCCTACGCTGCCGCGACGACCTGGGTGACGCGCCGGCCGCCCGTCTACAACGAGGGCCCCTTCGACGAGAACCTCGGCCGCGCGGCCGTCGCCCTGGTCGACGAGCGGGTCCGGGCGGGGCTGCCCCCGCAGAGCGTGGTGTCGGTGACGGGGCTGCCACTGAACGACGCGATCCGGCAGGCCCGCGCCGACGGAGTGCTCGACCGGCTGCCGATGTTCGACCGGATCACGCCGTCCGGCGTGGAGTGGGAGGACGGCCGGCGGGTCGACGCGGACGTCATCCTGTGGGCCACGGGCTTCCGGCCCGCGATCGAGCATCTGGCACCGCTGAAGCTGCGCGGGCCCGGCGGCGGCATCCAGGCCGAGGACACCCGGGTGGTCGCCGATCCGCGGATCCACTTGGTGGGCTACGGGCCTTCGGCCAGCACGATCGGCGCCAACCGCGCCGGGCGCGCCGCCGTACGGGACATCAAGCGCCTGCTGGCCGGGGCGCCGGTCGCCGTGTGACGCCCCCAACGGGACGCCTCCGCGCGGCCCGATCAGACACGCCCCCTCAGGCGCGCCCCACTCAGGCGGACGGCGGCTTGCCGCTCGTGCGCGGCTTGTTGAACTCCGGAACGTTCTGCTGCTGTTCGTCGAAGTCCGCCGTGAAGCGGGTGTCCCCGGGCTTGACCGTCACGAAGTACAGCCAGTCCCCCTGCGGCGGGCTGATCGCGGCCTTCATGGCCTCGGCCCCGGGGTTGGCGATCGGGGCGGGCGGCAGCCCCATCCGGACATAGGTGTTGTACGGCTTCTCGGCCCGCGGCCGCCGCCACAAGGGCCCCCATCGCGATCAGGGAGGCGCGGCCTCTGCGCGTCAGGCGCATCGTGCCCCTTTGCGGAATCTCGTTCAGCGTGGCCGAACGACAACCCACAAAGAGTGTCAAACCAGGCATATCGCCATGCCGACGGCTTCACTTGGCGTCACCCCGCAAGCCCGCCCACGGCCTAGCGTGCGGGCTCCAGTTGGGAGTCTCTGCGAACCAGGGCGGCATAGCGGCCGTCCCGCTCCAGAAGCTCCTCATGGGTGCCGCGCTCGGCCACCTGCCCGCCGTCGAGAACGACGATCTGGTCCGCGCTCCGGATCGTGGAGAGCCGGTGGGCGATGGTCACGGTCGTGCGATTGGCCGACAGCGCGTCGATGGCCTCCTGCACGGCGAACTCGGTGCGGGTGTCCAGTGCGCTCGTCGCCTCGTCGAGGATGAGGATCGGCGGGTCGCGCAGGATCGTGCGGGCGATGGCGAGGCGCTGCTTCTCGCCGCCGGAGAACCGGTGGCCGCGCTCGCCGACGACGGTGTCGTACCCGTCGGGCAGGGAAGCGATGTGCTCGTGGATCTGGGCCGCCCTGGCCGCCGCGTGCAGCTCCTCCTCCGTGGCGTCGGGCTTGGCGAAGCGGAGGTTCTCCGCGACGGAGGCGTGGAAGAGGTACGTCTCCTGGGAGACGACGCCGACGGCCCTCGCGAGGGTGTCGAAGTCCAGGTCACGCACGTCCACTCCGTCGAGAGTGACGCGGCCGCCCGTGACGTCGTACAGACGCGGCACGAGGTAACTGAGCGTGGACTTGCCGGCACCGGTGGGGCCGACGACGGCCAGACTGCCGCCCGCGGGGACGGTGACGTCGATCCCGTCGAGTATCGCCGCGCTCTTGCCGTCGGCGGCGTCGTAACGGAACTCGACGCCCTCGAAGCGGACTTCGCCCTTGATCGTGTCGAGGCGGACGGGCTTCTCGGGCTCGGTGATGTCGATCGGCAGATCGAGGTACTCGAAGATGCGCTGGAAGAGCGCCAGCGAGGTCTGAATCTGGACGCCGGTGGCGAGCAGGCTCACGGTCGGCCGGAACAGGCCCTGCTGGAGCGAGACGAAGGCGACCAGGGTGCCGATCGAGACCGCGGGACCGCCGAATTGGAGCGCGACGCCCGCGACCCAGTAGATGACGGCGGGCATGGCGGCCATGACGATCGTGATGACCGCCATGCGCCAGCGCCCCGCCATGTTCGACCGGACCTCGAGCCCGACGAGCTGCTCGGACTCGTCGGCGAACGACCGGGTGAGCGAGTCGGCGCGGCCCATGGTGCGGCCGAGGAGGATGCCGCTCACGGAGAGGGACTCGGTGACCGTGGCGGCCATCGCGGCCATCTGCTTCTGGCGTTCCGTGGTGATCTTCTTGCGCTCGCGGCCCACTCGGCGGCTGATCCACACGAAGACGGGCAGCAGGAGCAGCGAGACGCCCGTGAGCCGCCAGTCGAGCGCGACCATCGCCACGATGGTGGCGACCACACTGGTGAGGTTCGAGACCAGGGACGTGGCGGTGGAGGTGACCGTCGCCTGCATACCGCCGATGTCGTTGGCGATGCGGGACTGGACCTCGCCCGTACGGGTCCTGGTGAAGAAGGCGAGCGACATGCGCTGGAGCCGGCCGTACACGGCGGTGCGCAGGTCGTGCATGACACGCTGGCCGACCGTCGTGGAGATCAGGGTCTGCAGGACGCCGAAGATGCTGGTCATGACGGCGCTGAGGATCATGCCCAGGGCGAGCAGGCTCAGCAGGCCCGTGCGGCCCTGCGGGATCGCGGTGTCGAGGATCTCCTTGAGCAGGAAGGGCGTGGCGACCGAGACCAGCGAGGCGGCGCCGACGAGCAGGCCGACCAGCGCGAGGCGGGCGCGGTAGGGACGGAAGAGGGCCAGGATGCGGCGCATCTGCCGCGGCTCCGGCGAAGTGGCGTCGGAGGGCGACGGCGTCCAGCCGGGTTCGTCGTGATGCATGAGCCTCCTACGAGTGGCGATTCAAGGTCTCAGGGAGCATAGCTCATTGTTACCTATACTCACAATGCACAAGGTCCTGATATTGTTCCGCACATGAGTACCCCGGACGCCGACGGCCTTCTCGCGGAACAGCTGCTCCGGCTGACCCGGCGGCTGCAGCGGATCCAGAAGCGCTATCTGGAGCCGGTCGGGATCACGCCCGCCCAGTCCCGGCTCCTGCGCACCCTCGTGCACTACGACACACCGCCACGCATGGCCGACCTCGCCGAGCGCCTCGAAGTCGTGCCCCGGGCCGTGACGACCCTGGTCGACGGCCTGGAGACGGCCGACCTGGTGCGCCGGGTGCCCGATCCCACGAACCGCAGGGTGATCCGCATCGAACTCACCGAACAGGGCCGCAAGGCGCTGCGCGAGCTGCGCAGCGCGCGCAGGACCGCCGCAGAGGACATCCTGGCTCCATTGAGCACCGACCAGCGCGCCCAGCTGGGCGTCCTGCTGAACGCGCTGTTCGAGACGCCGTACGACCACCGCTGTTAGCCCCGGGCCGACAGCCGCCGAGGAGAGGTTGGAGAGGCATGCCCCTGCTGGAGCCGAAGCCGGAAGCGCTGCGCCCGGGACCGCACGCGGGAGGCCCGGCGCCCGACCGGGTGCCGGACGCGCAGGCCGGCGGGACCCCGGAACCGCTGCGTTCCGAGCTGTCCGGGCTCCTGGGGGCGGACAAGGTCCTCACGCACATCTCGGACCTCGTGCGGTACGCGTCTGACGCGAGTCCCTACCGTTTCGTGCCGCAGGTCGTGGTGGTCGCCGAGGACATCGACGACGTGTCGGCCATCCTGTCGTACGCGCACGGCAAGGGCCGCGAGGTGGTCTTCCGCGCGGCGGGCACGTCGCTGAACGGGCAGGCGCAGGGCGAGGACATTCTCGTGGACGTCCGCAAGCACTGGGCGGGCATCGAGGTCATCGGTGCCGGCGAGCGGGCCAGGATCGGCCCGGGCACGACGGTCGTGCGTGCCAACGTGACGCTCGCGCGGCACGGGCGCGTGCTCGGCCCGGACCCGGCCAGCGCGATCGCCTGCACCATCGGCGGGGTCGTCGCGAACAACGCCTCGGGCATGACGGCGGGCACCACCAGGAACTCGTACCGCACGGTCGCCTCGCTCACCTTCGTCCTGCCCTCGGGCACCGTGGTGGACACGGCCGACCCCGACGCGGACGCACTGCTCGAGCACGCGGAACCGGCGCTGTGCGTGGGCCTGTTGGAGATCAAGGGCGAGATCGAGGCCGACGCGGAGCTGGTCGCCCGTATCCGCGCCAAGTACGAGATCAAGAACACCAACGGCTACCGCCTGGACGCGTTCCTGGACGGCGACACCCCGGTGGAGATCCTGCGCGGCCTCATGGTGGGGTCCGAGGGGACTTTCGGCTTCATCTCCGAGGTCGTCTTCGACACGCTGCCCCTCGACCGGAAGGTGTCCACGGCGCTGCTGTTCTTCCCCTCGTTGCCCGCCGCGGCAGCGGCGGTCCCGCTGTTCAACGAGGCGGGCGCGATCGCCGTCGAGGTGATGGACGGCAATACGCTGCGGGCCTCGGTGCGTGTGGAGGGGGTGCCCGCCGACTGGGCGCGCCTGCCCAAGTCGACGACGGCGCTCCTGGTGGAGTTCCGCGCGCCGGACGAGCCCGCCCAGGAGCGTTACGAGACGGCGGCCGCCGAGGTGCTGGACGGGCTCGAACTGGTGGCGCCCGTGGCCTCGGTGACCAACGCGTTCACGCGGGACGCGAAGACGATCGGCGGCTACTGGAAGGCCCGCAAGGCGTTCGTGACGGCGGTCGGCGGATCGCGCCCCTCCGGGACGACGCTGATCACCGAGGACTTCGCGGTGCCGCCGTCGCGCCTGGCCGAGGCGTGCGAGGCGCTCCTCGAACTCCAGACGCGGCACGGCTTCGACGCAGCCGTCGCCGGTCATGCGGCGCACGGCAATCTGCACTTCCTGCTCGCCTTCGACGCGGGCAGGCCCGAGGACGTCGAGCGGTACGCGGCGTTCATGGACGAGTTCTGCCGCCTCACCGTCGAGCGCTTCGACGGTTCACTCAAGGCCGAGCACGCCACGGGGCGCAACATCGCGCCGTTCCTGGAGCTCGAATGGGGAGCGAAGGCCACGGAGTTGATGTGGCGCACCAAGCAGGTCATCGACCCGGACGGCGTCCTCGCGCCGCGTATCGTCCTCGACCGCGATCCCAAGGCCCATCTGCGCGGCCTCAAGACGATCCCCAAGGTGGAGCTGATCGCCGACCCGTGCATCGAGTGCGGCTTCTGTGAACCGACGTGTCCCAGCGAGGACCTGACGACCACGCCCCGCCAACGCATCGTCCTGCGCCGCGAGATGATGCGCCAGCCGTCCGGTTCGCCGGTCGAGGACGGGCTCGTCGAGGCGTACGGGTACGACGCGGTGGACACGTGCGCGGGCGACTCGACCTGCAAACTGGCGTGTCCGGTCGGCATCGACACGGGCGCCTTCATGAAGGAGTTCCGGCACGCGCGGCACACCCCGCGCGAGGAGAAGGTGGCCGCGTTCACGGCGAAGAACTTCAAGGCCGTGGAGGCGTCGGCGCGGCTCGCCGTGGCGGCCGCCGGCAAGATCGGCGACCGGCTCCTGACCTCCGTGACCCAGGCCGCCCGCAAGGCCGTCCGCCCCGACCTCGTACCGGAGTGGCTGCCGGAGATTCCTGCTGCCGCCGCCCGGAAGCTGCCGCACACAGCGCGCGTGGGGGCCGCCGCGGTCTACTACCCGGCCTGCGTCAACCGCATCTTCGGCACCCCGGGGGACGTGTCCCTCGCGCAGGCCATGGTCGCCGTCTCCGCGCGCGCGGGGCGGTCGGTCTGGATTCCGGACGATGTCGCGGGGACGTGCTGCGCCACGATCTGGCACTCGAAAGGCTACGACGAGGGCAACATCGTCATGGCCAACCGGATCGTCGAAGCGGCCTGGGGCTGGACCGCCGGCGGCAGACTGCCGCTTGTCGTCGACGCCTCGTCGTGCACGCTCGGCATCGCCCATGAGGTCGTCCCCTATCTGACGGACGACAACAGGGAGTTGCACAACGAGCTCAAGATCGTCGACTCGATCGTGTGGGCCGCTGACGAGCTGCTGCCGCATCTGACGGTGCACCGGACGGTCGGTTCGGCGGTCCTTCATCCGACGTGTTCCATGGAACACCTGGGCGATGTGGCGCAGTTGCGGGCCGTCGCCGAGGCCTGCGCCGACGAGGTCGTCGTCCCGGACGACGCGGGGTGCTGCGCCTTCGCGGGCGACCGGGGCATGCTCCACAAGGAACTCACCGAATCGGCCACCCGCAAGGAGGCGGCCGAGGTGACCGCCCGTGACTTCGACGCGCATCTGTCGGCGAACCGGATGTGCGAGGTGGGCATGGATCACGCGACGGGCCGCAGCTATTACTCCGTGATCGTGGAGCTGGAGCGCGCGACGCGTCCCTAGGGTCTGTCGCGCCGCGTTCGCGTCGTCCGCCCGCCCGTCCCTGGGGCGTGGATACCGAGTTTCAGGGCCTGTCGCCACATTCCGGCCGTCCGCCCGCAAGACGTGGACCCGGAGTCCAGGGCCATGCTCGTGGACCGGGTCCCCTCCCATGGGCGGGGACCGCGGCAAGCTGCGCGGCGGCGAACGCGGCGGTCGGGATCCCCCAATGGGGCGGCAGTGAAGCATGCCGCCACGCGGGATGTGCGAGAGCGTGGACGCCTCCCCGCTACCCATGAGTCCCAAAGAGTCCGTAAAGAAAGTCCAACTCCCTGACCGCTTCCGCCCCTTGCGCCCCCGTGTCGTCCCCCTCCAGGGTGGCAAGCGCTTGCAGCGCACCCACCCATCGATGGAGGTCCGATGCACGACGACAACGCGACACCGGCACCCGACGCGAGCCACGAGCACCCCGAGCACCCCGAAGACGACACCGCCGGGCAGTCCCGCAGGTCCGTCCTGCGGACCGCCGGCATCGCCGGGGCGGGGCTCGGGCTCGGCGCGTTCACCGGTGGCACGGCACAGGCCGCCGGCGGGCCCGCCGAGGCCGGGCGCAGCGGTACCGGGCAGGCCGGGGCGACGGCCTCCGAGGCTCCGGCCCGGAAGGGCGAGACCATGGTCGGCGTGCCCTTCGAGGGGCGTTCCACCGTGCGGGTCGGCATCATCGGGCTCGGCAACCGCGGCGGCAGCATGATCGATCTGTTCCTGGCGATCCCCGGGGTCCAAGTGGTCGCGCTCTGCGACCCGGTGAAGGACAAGACCGCGAGTGCGGCGGCCAAGGTGACGGCGGCGGGGCAGCCCGCCCCGGCGACGTACACCAAGGGCGATCACGACTTCGAGAACCTGTGCAAGCGGGGCGACATCGACTTCGTGTACGCGGCGACGCCCTGGGACTGGCACTTCGAAATGGCGAAGACGGCGATGCTGAACGGCAAGCACGTCGGTGTGGAGTGTCCGATCGCCCTCCAGCTCGACCAGCTCTGGGAGTTGGTCGATCTCTCCGAGCGCACCCGCAGGCACTGCATGCAGCTGGAGAACTGCTGTTACGGCAGGAACGAGATGCGGGTCCTGCGGATGGCGCACGCCGGCAAGTTCGGCGACCTGCTGCACGGAGCGGGCGCCTACAACCACGACCTGCGCGGCCTGATGTTCGACCCCCACTACTACGAGGGCCCGTGGCGGCGCCTGTGGCACACGCGGCTGCGGGGCGATCTGTACCCCAACCACGGTTTCGGCCCGGTCGCCAACTACATGGACATCAACCGCGGTGACCGCGTCACGCACATCTCCAGCTTCGGCACGCCCTCGCTGGGCCTCGCCCAGTACCGCGAGGCCCACATGCCGGAGGGCGACCCGAGCTGGAAGGAGACGTACATCGAGTCCGACCGCACCATCAGCCTGGTCCAGACGGCGAAGGGGCGCGTCATCCGGCTCGAACACGATGTGTCCACGCCCCACCCCTACTCGCGGATCAACAGCCTCGGCGGTACGAAGGGTGTGTTCGAGGACTACCCGGAGCGGATCTATATAGAGCCGGACCACACGAACGACTCCTGGGGTGACTTCTCCAAGTACACCGACTTCGACCACTGGCTGTGGAAGGAGCACTCCAATCCGCCGGGCGGCCACGGCGGCATGGACTACATCATGGTGTTCCGTCTGATGCAGTGTCTGCGGGTGGGCCTGGTACCGGACTTCGACGTGTACGACGCCGCTACGTGGACGTCCCCGGTGCCGCTGAGCCACTTGTCCATCAAGGCGAAGGGTGCGCCTCAGGCGATCCCCGACTTCACGCGCGGGATGTGGAAGAAGGCGCGCCCGGGGGTGGATTCCGAGAAGCCCGAGGGGGCCTGACGACGCGGGGGCCCGGAACACGCGCGCGCGTTCCGGGCCCCCGCTCGGACTCAACCCACTGTCTCCGAAGCGGACTTGGAGTCCTGAGGCTTCGCGAGTTCCGGAGACTTTACCGGCTCGTCGCGGTCCTCCTCCGGTACGAACGGGATCTCGCCGCCCAGCACCTTCTTGGCCTTGGCCGTGTCGAGCGCGCCCTCCCAGCGGGAGACCACGAAGACGGCCACGCAGTTGCCGAGCAGGTTCGTGGAGACGCGCATGGCGTCCATGATCCGGTCGACGCCGAGCAGCAGGGCGACGGCACCCGCCGGGATGACCCCGAGTGCGGACGCGGTGGCCGACAGGGCGAGGAAGGCCGAACCGGGCACCCCCGCCATGCCCTTGCTGGTGAGCATCAGGACGATCACCACAGTGATCTGCTGGCCGAGCGAGAGGTCCACGCCGACAGCCTGCGCGATGAACAACGTACCGATGGAGAGATAGATCGACGCCCCGTCGAGGTTGAACGAGTACCCCGTCGGCAGGACCAGGCCCACGGCGTCGTCGCGGCAGCCGGCGTGGCGCAGCTTCTGCATCATGCGGGGCATGACCGTCTCACTGGAGGCGGTGCCGAGGGCGAGGAGCAGTTCCTCGCGCGTGTAGCGGACGAACTTCCACAGGCTCAGTCCGGTGACCGCCTTCATGGCGAGGCCGAGGAGCACGAGGAAGACCACGGCGACGGCGTAACAGACACCGATGAGCTTGCCGTACGTCGACAGGGCGCCGAGGCCGTACTCCCCCACCAGGTGCGCCGTCGCACCGAACACGGCGAGCGGGGCCAGCTTCATGATGAAGCCGACGACGGCGAAGACCACTTCCTGGCCCTGTTCGATGGCGGGCAGGATCGCGGGGACCTTGGTGTTGCCGAGATGCAGCAGCGCGGCGCCCACGAGGCAGGCGAGGACGAGCACTTGGAGCAGCGAATTCTCGGCGAAGGCGCCGACGGCGCTGTCGGGGAGCGAGTGCAGGATGAAGTCGCCGGTCGACGGGAGCGAGCCGCCGCCGGTCTTGTCCTCCACGGCGGACGCGTCCAGCTTGGACGGGTCGACGTTCATTCCGACGCCGGGGCCGGCCAGGTTTCCGGCGAGCAGTCCGACGACGAGGGCGACGGTCGTCGCCACCTCGAACCAGAGGAGCGCCTTGAGCCCGATGCGGCCGAAGGCCTTGAGGTCACCGGCCTTGGTGATTCCGGCGACGACCACGCAGAAGACAAGGGGCGCGATCATCGCCTTGATGAGACGTACGAAGCCGTCGCCGAGCGGTTGGACGGCTGTGCCCGCGTGGGGCCACAGCCGTCCGACGACGACTCCGATCACGAGTGCGCAGGCGACCTGCGCGAACAATGAGGTACTTAGAACGCGTGCGGCGCGTCGCGGCAGGGACGGTACGGACTGCGGCACGGGGCATTCCTCCGGAGCAACGTCAGTGACTTGTGCGGATTCTGCTATGCGGAAACTGGATTCCAATTTCTGTTCCGCGAAGCGTCACTATGTCGGAGTGGCGGCTCCCGTAGAAGACCCCGATGTCACATCGGCGTAAATCTTGGATATTGCTCCAAGGCCTGAGCGCCCGCGCCTGCCGCCGCGCCCCTCAGCAGCGCCTGCGGTCCACCGTCAGCGCACCCTGTGCCGTATTCAGCTCTCGGTCGTAACAGCCATTGGGGCTGGTCAGACGGTATCGCTCACGACTGGTGCCCACAGCGTGCCGTTCGTCACGCGGAACGTTCGCCGTGTACGAGGCGTCGCCCGTGTAGGTGTCGTCGAGCACCGTCCACGCCGCGCGGCCCGCGCCCGTGGCCCGTCCCGTCTCCGCCCGGTCACCGAGCTCGATCACGGTCCGCAGCCGGTTGTCCGCGTCGAGCGTGGTGGCGCCGTCCATCGTGTAGGTCCGGTTCGTACGAAGGGTGTGACGGCCGGAGACAACGTTCTGACGGTCGGTCCAAGTCCCCTTCAGCGCGTCGTTGTTCTCGCCGTCGGTCCAGCGGTGCGTGGACGTGCTGGTGAGATCGCGGGTGACGGTGGTGGCGACGCGGCCGTGCGAGGTGTTCACGTAGCCGGACACCGTCAGCCTGTGCCCTCCCTTCGCGTCGAGGCGGTACTCGTCCGTGCCGGGCGTGTACGTCGTCGAGCTGTCGGGCTCGCTCTCCTTGTGGCCGGTCAGCGCGCCGGTGACGCGCGCACTCCCGCCGTCCTGCCAGACGAGCACGTTGACCGGGGCGCTCCAGCCGCTCTGGCCCTTCGGGACACCCACGACGGAGACGTCTACCTGGTGCGGACGGCCGTCGTCGAGGAGTCCGGCGAACGGCGTCAGGTCGTACTGCAGGGGCCGCACGTCGAAGGCTCCGGGGGCCGGAATCACGTACCAGAGGAAGGGGTTGGACCAGCCGCCCGTCCAGACGTTCGGGAACGGCGAGGCGATGCCCGCGAGTTGGCCGTCCACGGAGATCTGCACCTCGCGGTACGGGCCGCCGTCCGCCTTGCACGAGTACGGGACCTCGTTCGGCACCGCCAGGTACCAGAACTCCTCGCAGCCGCCGCCGGATCCGGTGGCGTACACCTCGGCGACGATGCGCTCGCTGTTGCGCGGGGTGGTGAGTCTGCCCTGGTCAAGGGTGAGTACGCGGTCGGGAGTGTCCGTGGCGGGCTGACGCTTCGCGTGCGGCTCGGCGGCGTAGAAAGTGAGGGTTGCCTTGACCTCGATGACGCCGGTGTACGTGTCGTCGACAACGTTGCCTATGAGCATCTCGACCGGCTGGTCGGCCCGCAGGGTGTCGCTGTAGCGGGTGACGTCCTTTTCCACATTCCAGGCGATGCCGTCGGGCGAGGGCTCGGGAGTGGAGGTGCGCAGGACTTCCACGCCACCGATGTGCAGATAGCCGAGACGGTCGAACTGCCGCCCCTTGACCTTGCCCTCGAGGCGCAGGACGACCTTGCTCCACCGGTCGCCGCAGCCCTTGGGCGGAGTGTAACTGCCCTTGTAGGGCGTGAAGTCACGGAACTCGGTCTCCGCGAGCGTCACGCGGCAGGACTTGGTGGCGGGCTTGGCCACCGGCGGCGTGGCGGTGATCGGGTCGTGCCAGTCGGTGCCGAACTCTGTTGGCGGGTCGGCGGGTTGGGGAGCGGCGGGATGGCTGTCGGCGGAGGCCTCTGCGGGACGGGCTTCCGCGGAGGCGGCGGTGGCCTGGCCGGCCAGGGCAGCGGCCGCGAGGGTCACCGCGGCCAGCATGGACATGACGCGTCTTCTCATGAGGGGTGTTGTACGGGGCGGACGCGGCCCCCGCAACAGCCCGTGCCATCGCCGGGCGACGCGTCAGCTCTTCAGCTCTTCAGTGACGCCTTGTCGCCCATCACCACGACCGGGTGCTGCTTGGGGTCGATCGTGCGCAGTAGGTACTCCATGCCGGACTTCGACAGGCTCACGCACGCCGACGTGCCGCTGCCGTGATCCATGTGGAGCCAGATGCTGCCGCCCTTGGTCTGCCCCTCGGGCCGGGTCGGGTCGTTCGGCGCGGTGCCCTTCACGCGGTTGTAGTCGATGGCGATGACGTAGTCGAAGTCGTGCCAGTGCGACTTGGCCCAGTAGTGCGGGGCCTGGAACGACGCGGCCTGCGTGTACGGCAGCTTCGCTCCCGGGTCACCGAGCACACCGCCCGCGTCGGTGAGCGTGAACACTCCTATGGGGCTTCGCTTGTCGCCCTCGCGGTGGTCGGCGGTCCAGCCCTTCTTGCCGTTGTGGGCGGGCCAGCTGCGCGTCTTGTCCCAGGTGGAACCGGACTTCGTGTAGAGCACGACGGTCGAGTCACCGGAGTTCTTGGCGTCGCCGTAGACCGCGACGACCTGTTCCGTGTTCTGCGGGATCTTCGACTGGAGCTGGTCCCCGACGTCGGGAATGCGCTTGAGGTCGGCGGCCGGGCGGTCCTCCTGCCGAGTGTCGGCCGGGCCCGACCCGGCCTTGCGCTCGGTCCCGTCGCCCCCGCTCGAACCGCCGCAGGCGGACAGGGCCATGAGAAGGACGCTGCAGGCCGCCGCAGCGACCGCCGTTCGAACCGCACCCGCGTTACGCATGCGGTCCATGGTCGCACCACGCACCAGGTGCCCCCGACCGGCCCTGCCCCCGGCGTCGAACACGGGCCGAAACTTTGCCCCACGGCGGAAAACCGTTTGCCTCCGGTGCCTGAATCCCGCGAACCTTGCACGGTTTGTTCCGTCCGTACCCCCTACTTCGCACTCCCCTTCCAAGCCCTGGGACACCATGCAGATCCACGATCTTCCGTATCCCGACCCGGGCCTGCCGGATGCCCGCTCCGGCCCCCGCTTCCTTCTCTGGCTCGGCCGGAACCAACTCGGCGGCCAGCTCAAGTCCCTCTGCTGGGGACTCCTGCACTTCCTGTCCGTCGCCTCCCTTCCCTACGGTGTCGGCTTCGCCGTGCAGGCCGTGGTCGACGGCTCAGGCTCACGGCTCGCCCTCGCGGGCGGGCTCATCCTGCTTCTCGGCGTCGCGCTGGCCCTCGGCGACACGATGCTGCACCGGACGGCGGTCACCAACTGGATCACCGCGGCGGCCCGGGTCCAGCAGCTCCTCGCCCGAAGGACGGCGGCCTTGGGCGCCGCGCTGACCCGGCGGGTCGCCGCCGGTGAGGTCGTCGCCGTCTCCACGGGCGACGTCGAGAAGATCGGCTGGTTCGTCGAGGCGCTGTCGCGTTTCGCCGCCGCCGCGCTCACCGTCGTCGTGGTCTGCGTCGGGCTGGTCCTCTACCAGCCGGCGCTCGGCATCGTCGTCGCCGTCGGCATGCCGGTCCTCGCGCTCGCCGTCCTGCCGCTCCTCCCCCGCGCCACCCGCCGCGCCGACCAGCAGCGCGACAAGGCGGGCCGCGCCACGGAACTCGCCTCGGACACCGTCGCGGGACTGCGTGTCCTGCGCGGCATCGGCGGCGAGGAACTGTTCCTCGACCGCTACCGCCGCGCCTCACAGGAGGTCCGTACGGCCGCCGTGCGCAGCGCGCGCATGTGGTCCCTGATCTCCGCGGTCCAGGTGCTGCTGCCGGGCCTGCTGCTGATCGCGGTCGTCTGGTACGGCATCGAGCTGGCCCGCCAGGGCCGGATCACCGTCGGTGAACTCGTCACCGTGTACAGCGCCGTGATGATCCTCAACTACCCGTTGCGGCACTTCGAGGAGATCGCCATGGCGTACTCCTTCTCGCGCCCCTCGGCCCAGCGCGCGGCGCGCGTCCTCTCCCTCGAACGGGTCACGGAGCCGGGCGGACTCCGCGCCGCAGAGACACCGGCCGGTGACCTGTACGACCCGGTGACGGGGCTGCTGGCCCCCGCGGGCCGGCTCACCGCCGTGGTGTGCGGCGATCCTGACCTCGCGGGCCGACTCGCAGACCGACTCGGCGGGCACCCCACGGAGGCGGACACCGGGACCGGTTCGGGTTCGGGTGCCGGGTCAGGGTCCGGCTCGGATTCGGATTCGGATTCCGGCTCCGGAAGCGACCCTGACAAGCCGACAACGTCTGTCACCGCCCTGCCCTCCGTGCTGCTCGGCGGGGTGCCGCTCGACGAGCTGCCGCTCGACACAGCCCGCACCGCCGTGCTCGTCCAGGACAAGGACCCGGTGCTGCTGTCGGGCACGCTCACCGAACTGCTCGACGTCCCGTCCTCGGGATCCGTGCGTCCCGAGGAGGCGCTGACCGCGGCACAGTGCGCCGACGTGCTGGACGCGCTCTCGCAGGCGTCCCTTGACAACGACCCGATGAACGCGCGGATCACCGAGCGCGGCCGTTCCCTCTCCGGAGGCCAGCGGCAGCGGCTCGCTCTTGCGCGGTCCCTGGTCACCGACCCGGAGGCGCTGGTCCTCGACGAGCCGACGTCCGCCGTCGACTCCCACACCGAGGCCAGGATCGCCGAGGGCCTACGGGCGCTGCGCAGCGGGCGCACGACCGTCGTGCTCACCTCGTCACCGCTGCTGCTCGACCGCGCGGACCGGGTCGTCCTGATCCACGAGGGCACGGTCGCGGCGGTCGGCGAGCACCGGGAGCTGGTGCTCACCGAGCCCCGGTACCGGGCCGTCGTGACCCGCGAGACCGACGAGGAGGCGGCGTCGGCGGCCCTGTCCCGGAACGCCGGCACCTCTCTGCGCGCCGAGCCGGGCATCGGCGACGCCGGCATCGAAGAACTCACCGAGATCGAGGAGACGGCATGATCGGCCTGGCGCCACCGGCCTACGACCCGGCGGCTCCGACCACGGCGAACACCCTGCCCGTCGGCGCCCCGGCTACCGTCCGGTCCTACGTCCGCGAGCTGTACCAGCGGCACCACCGCGCGTTCCTGCTGCTCATCGGCGTGAACACGATCGCCGTCGTGGCGTCGATGGTCGGCCCCTATCTGCTCGGCGCCCTGGTCCAGGACGTCTCCGACGGTACGGACCGGCTGCGCGTGGAGCATCTGGGCAGCACCATCGCCGTGTTCGTCGTCGCGCTCGTCCTCCAGGCCGTGTTCGTGCGGCAGGTGCGGCTGCGGGGCGCGATGCTCGGCGAGCGGATGCTGGCGGACCTGCGCGAGGACTTCCTCGTACGAGCGGTCGGCCTGCCGCCCGGCGTGCTCGAACGGGCCGGTACCGGTGACCTCCTTTCCCGTATCACCACCGACATCGACCGGCTCGCCAACGCGATGCGCGAGGCCGTTCCCCAGTTGTCCATCGGCGTCGTGTGGGTGGGGCTGCTCCTCGGCGGTCTCGCCGTGACCGCTCCGCCACTGGCCCCGGCGGTCCTCGTCGCGGTACCGCTGCTCGTCGTCGGCTGCCGCTGGTACTTCAAGCGGGCCCCGTCCGCCTACCGCTCGGAGGCCGCCGGCTACGCCGCGGTGGCCGCGGCCCTCGCGGAGACCGTCGACGCCGGGCGCACCATCGAGGCGCACCGGCTCGGCGACCGCCGCGTGGCCATGTCCGACCGGCGGGTCAAGGAATGGACGGCGTGGGAGCGCTACACGCTCTATCTGCGCTCGGTGCTCTTCCCGGTCATCAACGCCACCCATGTGACGGTGCTGTGCTCGGTGCTCCTGATCGGTGGTGTCTTCGCACTCCAGGGCTGGATCGGCGTCGGGCAGCTGACCACGGGCGCGCTCATCGCCCAGATGCTGGTCGACCCGCTGGGCCTGATCCTGCGCTGGTACGACGAGCTCCAGGTCGCCCAGGTGTCGCTGGCCCGGCTCGTGGGGGTCAGGGACATCGAGCCGGACGCGGGCGACGCCTCGGTGGCGCCGGACGGCCGGCACGTGCAGGCCGACGACGTCCACTTCGGGTACCGGGCGGGCGTCGACGTGCTGCGCCAGGTGTCCCTCGACGTGCGGCCCGGGACCCGGCTCGCGCTGGTCGGGCCGTCGGGAGCGGGCAAGTCCACGCTCGGCCGGCTGCTCGCCGGGATCTACGCGCCGCGCTCCGGGCAGGTCACGCTGGGGGGCGCCGAGCTCTCCCGGATGCCCGCCGAGCGCGTGCGCTCGCATGTGGCGCTGGTCAACCAGGAGCACCACGTGTTCGTCGGCTCCCTGCGCGACAATCTGCGGCTCGCGCGCACCGGGGCCGAGGACGCCGAGCTGTGGACGGCTCTCGGAGCGGTCGACGCGGACGGCTGGGCGCGGGCGCTCGACGGGGGCCTCGACACCGAGGTGGGCTCGGGCGCGGTGGCGCTGACCCCGGCGCAGGCGCAGCAGATCGCCCTGGCACGCCTGGTCCTCGCCGATCCGCACACCCTGGTCCTGGACGAGGCGACCTCGCTGCTCGATCCTCGGGCAGCGAGGAACCTGGAGCGTTCGCTCGGCAGGGTCCTGGACGGCCGCACGGTCGTCGCGATCGCCCACCGGCTGCACACCGCGCACGACGCGGATGTGATCGCTGTGGTCGAGGAGGGCCGGATCAGGGAACTCGGCAGCCACGACCAGCTGGTCGCGGCCGACGGTGCGTACGCGGCGCTGTGGCGGTCCTGGCACGGGTGACCGCGCGGGCGGGGCAGGGGGTGCGCGGCGGCTCAGATGACGTTGAGCGCAGCCGCGCACCCCACTCCGCCGAGCAGCATGAACACCGGCATCAGCACCTTGAGCTCGACCCAGCTGCCCGCTCGGAAGCGCATCATCTTGGGCGGGCCGATCGGGTACCAGCGCTTGCGGCCGATGGGGATGGGCCACAGGACCGGGCAGCCGGAGACCGTGAGCGCGTCCCCGATGTCGTGGACCAGGGCGCCCAGGACGATGGGCAGGCCCAGCCACAGGTACTCCTGGCCGGGCTGCGTGAACAGCCAGTCCGACCCGTTGCCCGGCTTGTCGAGGATTCCGGCGAGTATCCAGGCACTGGTCCCGGCGAGCAGCCACACCAGGACGTCGCTGCTGGAGCCGCGTGCCGCCCGCCACAGCAGGCCCTCGATGGCGAGCACCATGTGGACGAAGAGGAGGGCGAGGACCGCCCAGCGCCCGCCGAAGATCGCCGCGGCCGAGGCGCCGGCTCCGATGAGGACCGCCCACAGCCAGGTGTGCGTGAGGGTGCGGTGTCCGCCGGAACGGCGCGGGTCGCCCTTCATACGGGTCGCCTTGTAGACCGCGTACGACAGCTTGTCGACGATCTCGCACAGGCCGCGCGACACGGGGCCGAAGGCCCGCGAGATGGTGGCCGCCTTGTGGTCCAGGTCGGGGGCGAGGGCTGCGCCCGCGCAGATCAGTGCCCCGACGAGAACGACGGGCCAGGGCATGGGGTGCCCGGCGGCGGCCGCGGCCGCGCCCACCCCCAGCCAGGCCGCTGCTCCTGACAGCGAGTGTGCCGGTCCCATCATGGCTGCGTTCCGCCCCATTCCACTTGTGCAGGTGCCCAGTTGTCCCCACCCGGGCCACCGCGTCCTGACGCTCCGTCGGCGCCACAGCGTACCTTTCGTGATCTTCGTACGGGCAACCGATTGCCGGATCGGGTCGGATGGCAGGCAAGATGGGGGCGTGACCCTTATCGATCAGCTGCCGCAGACCGCCGACCCCGACGCCCTCTACGAGGCTTTCGAGTCGTGGGCCGAGGAGCGCGGGATCACCCTCTACCCCCACCAGGAGGAGGCGCTGATCGAGGTGGTGTCGGGGGCGAACGTGATCGTCTCGACGCCCACCGGTTCCGGCAAGAGCATGATCGCCGCCGGTGCGCACTTCGCGGCGCTCGCGCGGGACGAGGTCACCTTCTACACGGCACCGATCAAGGCGCTGGTCTCCGAGAAGTTCTTCGAGCTGTGCAAGCTCTTCGGCACGGAGAACGTCGGCATGCTCACGGGTGACGCGTCGGTCAACGCCGACGCCCCCGTGATCTGCTGCACCGCCGAGATCCTCGCGTCCATCGCGCTGCGCGACGGGGCGCGGGCCGACATCGGCCAGGTCGTGATGGACGAGTTCCACTTCTACGCGGAGGGCGACCGCGGCTGGGCCTGGCAGATTCCCCTGCTCGAACTGCCCCAGGCGCAGTTCATCCTCATGTCGGCGACGCTCGGCAACGTCGCCATGTTCGAGAAGGATCTGACGCGGCGCACCGGCCGCCCCACGTCCGTGGTCAGCTCCGCGACGCGTCCGGTTCCCCTTTCCTACGAGTACCGGCTCACGCCACTCACGGAGACGCTGACCGAGCTGCTCGACACCCGGCAGGCCCCGGTTTACATCGTGCACTTCACGCAGGCCCAGGCCGTCGAGCGCGCGCAGGCACTCATGAGCATCAACATGTGCACGCGCGAGGAGAAGGAGAAGATCGCCGACCTGATCGGCAACTTCCGCTTCACCACCAAGTTCGGCCGCAATCTGTCGCGCTACGTGCGGCACGGGATCGGCGTGCACCACGCGGGCATGCTGCCCAAGTACCGGCGCCTGGTGGAGAAGCTCGCGCAGGCCGGCCTCTTGAAGGTCATCTGCGGTACGGACACGCTGGGCGTGGGGGTCAACGTGCCCATCCGTACCGTCCTGTTCACCGCTCTGACGAAGTACGACGGGACGCGGGTGCGGACGCTGCGCGCGCGGGAGTTCCACCAGATCGCGGGCCGGGCCGGGCGGGCCGGGTTCGACACGGCGGGCCTCGTCGTGGCGCAGGCGCCCGAGCACGTCATCGAGAACGAGAAGGCGCTCTCGAAGGCGGGGGACGACCCGAAGAAGCGCCGCAAGGTGGTCCGCAAGAAGGCGCCCGAGGGCTTCGTCGGCTGGACCGAGAACACCTTCGAGAAGCTGATCGGCTCGGCTCCGGAGCCGCTGACGTCCCGCTTCCGGGTGACGCACATGATGCTGCTCGCGGTCATCGCCCGCCCCGGCAACGCCTTCGACGCCATGCGCCACCTCCTCGAGGACAACCACGAGCCGCGCAAGCAGCAGCTGCGGCACATCCGCCGCGCGATCGCCATCTACCGCTCGCTCCTCGACGGCGGCATCGTCGAGAAGCTCGACGAGCCCGACCCCACGGGCCGGATCGTGCGTCTGACGGTCGATCTCCAGCAGGACTTCGCGCTCAACCAGCCGCTGTCGACGTTCGCCCTGGCCTCCTTCGACCTGCTCGACAAGGACTCGCCGTCGTACGCGCTCGACATGGTGTCCGTCGTGGAGTCGACGCTCGACGACCCGCGGCAGATCCTCGCCGCCCAGCAGAACAAGGCGCGCGGTGAGGCCGTCGCGGCGATGAAGTCCGACGGCGTCGAGTACGAGGACCGCATGGAGCGGCTCCAGGACGTCACGTACCCCAAGCCCCTGGACGAGCTGCTCTACCACGCGTACGACGTGTACCGCACGAGCCACCCGTGGGTGGGTGACCACCCGCTGTCGCCGAAGTCCGTGATCCGTGACATGTACGAACGGGCCATGACCTTCACGGAGTTCGTGTCCTACTACGAGCTCGCCCGCACCGAGGGCATCGTGCTGCGTTACCTTGCGGGCGCTTACAAGACGCTTGAGCACACGGTCCCCGACGACCTCAAGTCCGAAGACCTCGAGGACCTGATCGCCTGGCTGGGCGAGATGGTCCGCCAGGTCGACTCCAGCCTCCTCGACGAGTGGGAGCAGCTCGCCAACCCCGAGGTCATGACGGCCGAGGAGGCCCAGGAGAAGGCCGACCAGGTCAAGCCGGTCACGGCGAACGCGCGGGCGTTCCGTGTGCTCGTCCGCAACGCCATGTTCCGCCGGGTCGAGCTGGCCGCCCTCGACAACGTCGACGAACTGGGCGAGCTGGACGCCGACGCGGGCTGGGACGCGGACGCCTGGGGCGAGGCCATGGACAAGTACTGGGACGAGTACGAAGATCTCGGCACCGGTCCCGACGCCCGCGGGCCGAAGCTGCTGCAGATCGAGGAGGACACCGCGCACGGCCTGTGGCGGGTGCGCCAGACGTTCGCCGATCCGAACGGCGATCACGACTGGGGCATCAGCGCCGAGGTCGACCTCGAGGCGTCCGACGCGGAGGGCCGTGCGGTCATCCGCGTCACGGATGTCGGCCAGCTGTAGGCCCTGACCCGGCCGCGCACCCCGGCCGCAGCGCTCGGAGCGCGGCGCAGAGATGAGAGAACAACGCATGACGAACCCAGCTGAGCGGCTCGTCGACCTGCTCGACCTGGAGCAGATCGAGGTCAACATCTTCCGGGGCCGCAGCCCGCAGGAGTCTCTGCAGCGGGTCTTCGGCGGCCAGGTGGCCGGCCAGGCGCTCGTCGCGGCGGGCCGCACCACCGAGGGCGACCGGCCCGTGCACTCGCTGCACGCGTACTTCCTGCGTCCGGGCCGCCCCGGCGTGCCCATCGTGTACCAGGTCGAACGGGTCCGCGACGGCCGGTCGTTCACGACGCGCCGTGTCACCGCCGTGCAGCAGGGCCGCACGATCTTCAATCTGACCGCCTCCTTCCACAAGCCCGAGGACGGGAGCTTCGAGCACCAGCTGCCGCCGACGCGCGAGGTTCCCGATCCGGAGTCCCTGCCGACGATCGCCGACGAGGTGAGTACTCATCTGGGCGCGCTGCCGGCCGCGTTGGAGCTCATGGCACGGCGCCAGCCCTTCGACATCCGGTACGTGGACCGGCTGCGTTGGTCACCCGAGGACATCGAGAGCGCCGAGCCGCGCAGCGCGGTGTGGATGCGCGCGGTCGGTCCCCTCGGCGACGACCCGCTCGTGCACACCTGCGCACTCACGTACGCGAGCGACATGACCCTCCTCGATGCCGTGCGCATCCCCGTGGAACCGCTGTGGGGGCAGCGCGGTTTCGACATGGCCTCGCTCGACCACGCCATGTGGTTCCACCGTCGTTTCCGTGCGGACGAGTGGTTCCTGTACGACCAGGAGTCCCCGATCGCGACGGGCGGCCGCGGTCTGGCGCGCGGCCGGATCTACGACGTCGACGGACACCTCCTCGTGTCCGTGGTGCAAGAGGGCCTCTTCCGGAAGCTCGGGGAGTGACCGGCGCCGTCGACCGGGACGCGTCGCTCGCCCGGGCCGTGCGGCTGCGCGAGGACGGCCTGCGCGAGGAGGCCCGCGAGCGGCTCGTCGAGCTGTCCGCCCGTTTCCCCCACGACGCCGAGGTCGCTTACCAGACGGCCTGGGTCCACGACGCCCTCGGGCTCGAGGCGGATGCCGTTCCGTACTACGTGCGGGCACTCGCCGGCTCCGGCCTGGGTGCGGACGACCGGCGTGGCGCACTGCTCGGTCTGGGCAGCACGTACCGCACCCTCGGCCGCTACGCGGAGGCGGTCGCCACGCTGAGCGGCGGCGTCACCGAGTTCCCGGAGGACAACGCCCTCCAGACGTTCCTGGCCATGGCCCTGTACAACGTGGGCCGCGCGCACGACGGGATGCGGCTGCTGCTGACCGTTCTCGCGGAGACGAGCGGCGATCCTGACCTCATCGCGTACCGGCCGGCCATCGAGCACTACGCCAAGGATCTCGACGCCACCGACCTCGACGCCACAGGTCTCAACGCCACAGGTCTCAACGCCACAGGTCTCAACGCCGTCGAGTAGGCCCGCGCCTGCGAACTGCCGCTTCCGCAGGTCCGGTTCAGGCTCCTCTGCGGCGGAGCCAGCCGAACAGTCCGCGCGATGGGCGGGGTGGCTCCGCCTCAGCCGGACGCTGCTCGCCCATCCCGGTTGCCCCTCCCGCCGGTGTGACATCCGGCTCCGGCGGGGTCACTCCATTTGAGTACGTGCTCGGCGCGAGTGGTTCTCGGTGCGCGGCGACGGGAGTGCCCGCGTTCGGTCGCGGCGCGGGCCGCAGGCGTCGCGCCTCCGCCAGGCTGAGCAGCAGGCTCGCCCTGAGCCAGCTGACCTCGTGCGGGTCGTCCGCTGTCATGATCCGCTCGGCGATGCGTACCGATGGCGAGTCGGGCGCCCCGTGTCCGGTCGACTCGGGCCGCAGTTTGCTCAGATAGCCGCGCTCGTACGGGCACTTGACGAGTTCCCGGACCGTCCCCGGGTCCAGAAGGGACGCGACGGCGGCAGCGCGCTCCCATGCGTCGGTGCTCTGCCCGAGCAGGTGTCCCGCGTGCCGCGACCGCCAGTTCCGGGGCCGTAGGTCGATCCCCGCGTCGAGGCGGGCGCGCATTCGGTCGGGTGCACGTCCCGTCATCAGCGGTGCGTTGACCTCGGCCGCCGCGAACTCCCGTAGTTCTTCGGCCAGATAGAGCCAGACGACAGCCCTGTAGCGATTGAGGTAGAAGCGGACCGGCGTCAGCATCCCCGCGCGGGCGAGCCGGGTGAACCTGGTCGTGGTGATGTCCATGAGGCCCGCGCCTTCCGTGGTCCCCACGGCCCGGACATGCTCCCGCAATGAATCCGGGAAGCCCGCGGTGTCCCGCACCCGCTCGATCTCCTCGCGGGCCACGCGGCGGCGCCCGCCGTCCTGGGCCGGTACGGTGCGGACGCGTCCGAGTCGTACCGCCAGCTCGAACTCGCCCCGTTTCAGCCCCAGTTCGCGAGCCGCCCTGCTCTGCGCGAGCAAGGCGGCGGGTACCCGCGTGGCCGGTGTCGCGATGGTGTTGCCACCCATGTCAGATCTCCCCCGTGAGTCGTGATCGCTCCCGGGAAAAACCGTAGCCCGAAACCCGCCCGCGCCGCTGAGCCTGTGGATAACCCTGACCGGCCTGACGTTTGTGCAGGTCAGGAGCCTTCTGCTCGGCGGGCTCCCACGCCGAGGTGCTCGCCGACCCGATTGACGAGCAGCGTCATCTCGTAGGCGACCTGGCCGATGTCGGCCTCGGCCGAGCTGAGGACGCACAGGCAGCTGCCGTCGCCCGCCGCCGTCACGAAAAGGACGGCGTCGTCGAACTCGACCATCGTCTGCCGGACGCCGCCGGCACCGAAGTGCCGCCCGGATCCCTTGGCCAGGCTGTGCAGACCGGACGACACTGCCGCCAGATGCTCGGCGTCCTCCCGCCTGAGGTCGCTGCTCGCTCCGGTGACCAGACCGTCGTTGGACAGGACAAGGGCGTGGCGCACGTGCTCGACACGCTCTGTCAGGTCGTCCAGCAGCCAGCCGAGCCCCTCGTTGTCCGCCATGATCCCGTCTCCCCCATTCCCGATCGCTCCCCTACCCGGAGGATCTGTCTCGCCAGCCTTCCCCACGCCCGGCGTCTCGGCAAGCAGGATGACCCCATGGCACACAAGATGACCGATGAGGAATGGCGGGCGTTCGTCTCCGAGGGGACCCGTACCGCCAAGCTGTCCACCGTGCGGCCCGACGGCAGCCCGCACATCGCGCCCGTCTGGTTCGTCCTCGACGGCGAGGACCTCCTGTTCAACACCGGCAAGGACACCGTGAAGGGCCGCAATCTCGCCCGGGACAACCGGGTGGCCCTGTGCGTGGACGACGATCGGCCGCCGTTCTCCTTCACGGTGATCGAGGGCCGCGCCGAACTCAGCGAGGACCTGGGGCAGTTGCGGGCCTCGGCCGCCAGGATCGGCGGGCGTTACATGGGCGAGGACCGCGCCCAGGAGTTCGGCGAGCGCAACGGCGTGCCCGGCGAGCTCCTGGTGCGCGTGCGGATCGAGAAGGTCGTGGCCCTCGCGGGGCTCGCCGACTGACGACGGCGCACCCCTCGGGCCGGGCTCGCCGACTGACTACGGCGCACTCAGCCCACGGAGTCGAGGAGCCGGGCGGTGTGCATCCGCCCGGCGTACTCGACGAGCCGGATCAGCACCTCCTTTCCCGAGTCGCGGTCGCGGGCGTCGCACAGCACGACGGGTGTCCCGCGGTCGAGGTCGAGGGCACGCGACACCTCGAGCGCACCGTAAGTACGGGCGTTCGTGAAGCAGTTGACCGCCACCACGAACGGGATGCGGCGGTGCTCGAAGTAGTCCACGGCGGGGAAGCTGTCCTCGAGCCGACGGGTGTCCGCAAGAACCACGGCGCCCAGCGCGCCCTGCGAGAGTTCGTCCCAGAGGAACCAGAAACGGTCCTGGCCGGGCGTGCCGAACAGGTAGAGCGAGAGACCGGAGCGGATGGTGATGCGGCCGAAGTCCATGGCGACGGTCGTCGTGGTCTTACGCTCCACGGCTCCCGTGTCGTCCACGTTCTGGCCGAGCTCGCTGAGCAGTTCCTCGGTGCGCAGCGGTCGGATCTCGCTCACGGCGCCGACCAGGGTGGTCTTGCCCACCCCGAATCCGCCCGCGACCAGGATCTTCAGAGCCAGGGCGGAGTTGTCGGCGTTCGTCTCTTCAGAGTGCTCGGAGGCCATCGATGACTTCCCTCAAGATCTTTTCGTCGGGTAGCTGAGCGGGCGGCACGGGCCGGCTGACCTTGACGCAACCCATGTCGAGAAGGTCACCCAGGAGCACCCTGACCACCCCTACGGGGAGGTCGGTGCCCGCGGCGAGTTCGGCGACCGACTGCGTCTCGGTGCGGCACAGCTCGATGAGCGCCCTGTGCTCGGGGCCGAGCGCCGTGTCGTCGTCCTTGCCGGGCGCGGCGTCGTCGAGCTTGACGAGTGCGATCAGGTCGAAACGCACCCCTCTGGGCCCGGGTGAGGTGCGCCCGCCGGTCATCGCATAGGGGCGGACCAGGGGCCCGGCCTCGTTGTCGTACCACTGACTGCCCGACCGGTCCGGGTTGCCCCGACCCTGGTCGTCCCTGTGCCCGTGATCGTTCATCGTCGTGGCCGTCCGGTCATCCGGCGGCGGGCGGGTGCGCGGCGAACCGCGGTGGGGTGTAGAGGTGTTCGCCGACCCGCTTGACCATGCGGGCCATCTCGTACGCGACGAGGCCGATGTCGGCGTCGGCCGTGCTGAGGACGGCGAGGCAGGAACCGTCGCCCGCGGCCGCGACGAAGAGGAAGCCGTCGTCCATCTCGACCATGGTCTGGCGAACGCCGCCCGCTCCGAAGTGCCGGCCGGCCCCCTTGGCGAGGCTGTGGAAGCCGGAAGCTACGGCGGCCAGGTGTTCGGCGTCCTCGCGGCCGAGACCGCTCGACGCGCCGACGGCGAGCCCGTCGTTGGACAGGACGACCGCGTGCCTCAGCTCGGCCACGCGCTGCACCAAGTCGTCGAGGAGCCAGTCGAGTTCTCCGGACCGGGGCGCGGCGCCCGTGGTGGGGTCCTGGATCATGTGGGATCTCCTTCGGTGCTGTCGCTGCCGGGCACGGGTCCTGAACCGGCTCCTGGTGGGCGGCCGCCGCCCCGGACCCAGCCGTCACGGAAGGCCGCCATGCGCTGCCGTGCCTGTTCGGGCGTCCGTGCATCGGGTTCCTGGTGCTGTGCGGCGCCGTTCTGCTCCTCGGGCCGCTCGCGCAGCTGGGGCGCGAGGCTCGCCTGCCGCACCCGCTTGGGCAGTCCGTCCGGTGATTCGTCGTCGGTGTTGTCTGCGTTGTTCGCGGGCTGCCTGTGCAGGCGCAGGGCAGTGACTCCCGGGGGCGGTGGGGCGTCGTGAGCCGTGTCGACGTCCGGCACGGCGTGTACGGCGGCGACGATGGCAGGGCGCGGCCCCTGGCCGGGCACAGAGTTACCGTTCATGTGGGGTGCTTCCCGGTCGGGCACGCGCGCGTAGTGGTGCTCCGTCGCGTGTTCCTGGGTGGTGTCCGCCCGTTCCGGGGTTCCGGCGTGCAGCAGGGGTGTGGGCAGCAGGACGACCGTGGTGGTGCCGCCGTAGGGCGAGGTGCGCAGGTGCACCTTGACGCCGTGGCGGTGGGCGAGCCGGCTGACCACGAAGAGCCCGAGCCGGTCGCTGTCGAACAGGTCGAGCGCTTCGGAGTGGGCGATGCGGTTGTTGGCCTCGGCGAGGGTCTCCTTGCCCATGCCGAGCCCACGGTCCTCGATCTCCAGGGCGTAGCCGTTTCCGACGGGTTCGCCGCTGACCCGCACCTTGGTGTGCGGTGGGGAGAACTGGGCGGCGTTCTCGACGAGTTCGGCCAGGAGGTGGGTGAGGTCGGCGACCGCCGCGCCCTGTACGGCGGCGGCGGGCAGTTGCCGTACCTCCACGCGCGCGTAGTCCTCGACTTCGGAGACGGCCGCGCGGACCACGTTGGTCAGCGAGACGGGGGTGCGCCAAGCGCGGCCCGGGGCGGCTCCGGAGAGGATGATCAGGCTTTCCGCGTGGCGCCTCATGCGGGTCGTGAGGTGGTCGAGGCGGAAGAGGTCGCTGAGTTCGTTCGGGTCCTCGGCCCTGCGCTCCATGGTGTCGAGGAGGCCGAGCTGACGGTGTACGAGGACCTGGCTGCGGCGGGCGAGGTTGACGAAGACCCCGGAGATCCCGCTGGCGAGTTCCGCGCGTTCGGCAGCGGCGCGCAGGGCTGCCCTGTGCACCGTGCCGAGCGCTTCGGCGACCTGTCCGGTCTCGTCCTCGGCGGGAGGTCCTTCCGGCGCCTCGGCGCCGACGTCGATCTCCTCGCCGGCGCGCAGTTTCCGCATGGCGTGCGGGAGTTTGCGCCGGGCGATCTCCAGGGCGCTGTTGCGCAGGCTGATCAGTTCGATGACCAGGCCCCGGCCGATGCGTACGGAGATCACGAGGGAGGCGGCGACGGCCAGCAGGCCGAAGAGGACCGCGGCGCCCGCGGGCGTGAGCAGTCCGCGGGTGAACGGATCCGCCCGGACCGCGGCCGTGCGCGCCGCGTCCGCCTCGATCGAGCGGGACCGGTTCTGCACGGTCGTGTGCGCGCTGTCCCAGGTGAGTGCGGGTGCCGCGGCGAGCGCAGCACTGCCGGGCCTGGCGGCGAGCGCCTTGTCCTCGACGGCGCGTACGTCGCCGTACGCGCTCCCCTCCACGAGGTGGCGCCAGGCTGTCCGTTGCGGTGCCGGGAGGTCGGCGACGGCCGATTCGGCGAGGGTCCGCCGGGTGTCGACCGCTCCGGTGAACAGCCGCAGCCGTGCGCCGTCCAGGGCGCCTGCGAGTCGTGCGGCGGCGAGCAGGGAGTCCTCGCGGGCGAGCATCTCGCCGGACCGCGAGAACTCGAGCAGCACGCGCGCGTCGGAGCCGAGACGGTCGTCCTGGATCCCGGTCACCGCGCCGGTCACGGCGAACGCCGAGTCGATCGTCTTCGTGTACTGCCCGTACGCTCCCTCCCAGCCGGTGCGCCGGCCGAGCACCGCGCTGCGCACGGAGCGCAGCTTCTCGGCGCCGGTGACGAACGCCGAGAGGCGCTCACCGACCCGGGCTGGCAGATCGGCGCCGTCCGCGACGGTGTTGCCGTCGCCGAGGCGAAGCTTCGCCACAGCCTTGACGGTCGCCGAGGTGCGCTTCCTGAGGTCGTCACCGCGGTCGGCCGCCGGCTCGGCGGCGTAGGCCACAGCGGCGGTGCGTTCGGCCTGGAGCGCGGCGACCGCGTCGGCGACCGGGCCACGGACCGTGGAGTCGACCCGCTGCAACTGCCGCATGCGGGCGACGTCCTGGGCGGTGGTGACCGTCGCGTACGCCCACAGGGCGAGCAGCGAGACAACGGGCACCATCAGGAGGCACACGATCTTGGCGCGGACGGTGCGGGGCCGCAGTCCTCGGCCGCCCGCGCGCGTAGGAGGCACGGTCGGAGCGGACGGGTCGTCCGCTGTGTGGTCCTCTTCCGCGGGCGGTCCGGCGTGCGCGCGCCGTCCGCGCGCCGGGGGCGCGGGCTTGGGCGGCGCGCCGTTGATGGGGGTCCTACGGGGTGTACGCATGGCCTCCTCGCTCGTGGTGCGCTCGTGGTGCGAAGGGTGGTGGCGCCGGTCCGCCGTCAGCGGGCGACGCTCTCGACGGGCCGCTGGGCCGACGCGGAGGCCTCGCGCTCCCCCGTGGTGGGGGACAGCGCGACGAACGCGGACGTCAGGAAGAGGTAGGACCCGAGGCCGACGGCGAGGGGGAAGATGAACTGCATCGCCGTGGCCCCGGGCAGGGCCGCTGCGGAGGACGCGACCTTCACGCTCACCGCCATCATTCCGGTGTAGTGCATGCTGCTCACCGCGCCGCCCATGACGAGGGAGGCGACCGCGACAGCGGCGGGCGACTTGATGTTGAGTCCGGCCCAGAGGGCGGCCGTCGCGGCGACGACGGCGATGGCGACGGAGAGCCCCACGAGCAGCGGGTCGTAGCGCACCTGGCCGTGCAGGCGCAGCGCCGCCATGCCCAGGTAGTGCATGCTCGCGACGCCGAGTCCCGTGGTGAGCCCGCCGAGGGCGAGAGCGCGGTTGCGGTCACGGCTGTAGCCGACGGCGAAGACGCCGACGCCCACGACGGCCACGGCGACGACCAGGCTGAGGACGGTGAGCGGCACGTCGTAGCGGATCTGCGTACCGGTGACGCCGAAGCCGAGCATCGCCACGAAGTGCATCGTCCAGATGCCCGTGCCGATCGCGGACGCCGCGGTGATCAGCCAGTTGCGCCGCGAACGGCCGGTGGCGCCGAGGGCGCGGACGGTGCAGCGCAGACCGAGCGCGGCGCCGATGGAGGCCATCACGTATGACAGCACGGGGGTAAGCCAGCCGAAGGTGGCGTGGTCCAGGTGTCCCATGGCTCCGGGACGCTAGACCTCTCGGGGGCGCACAGCAGGGGCGCATTTCGAAAGCTGCTGGAATATGACAGAGAGACGCGCGTGAACGATCGCGTCAGGCTCGAACATGTGCACCGTCCGCGCATGCGGCGGTTTCGGTTCGCATCGGTTCCCATCGGTCGCATGCGGAGTTTTCGATCCCTCACACCCGCCCACACGCTCCCGCACGCGAGGGATCATGGAGTCATGAGCGACGACCACACGCACGTACAGGAGTTCTTCTCGGCCCGCGCGGCTCAGTGGGACACACGGTTCCCCGACGACGGTCCACGCTTCGAGAGGGCCGTCGCCGAGCTGGGGCTCCGCGCGGGCGACCGGGTGCTCGACGCGGGATGCGGCACGGGACGCGCCCTGCCGGCGCTCAGGGACGCCGTGGGGCCTTCGGGGGCCGTCCTCGGGGTCGACCTGACGCCCGCGATGCTGGAGGCCGCCGTGCGGGCGGGACGGGATCGCGCCGGCTCACTGATGCTTGCCGACGTGACGCGCCTGCCCGTACGGTCCGAGTCGCTCGACGCCGTCTTCGGTTCCGGCCTCGTCGCGCACCTGCCCCAACCACAGGAGAATCTGCGGGAGTTGGCGAGGGTGGTACGCCCGGGTGGACTCCTCGCGCTGTTCCACCCCATCGGGCGGGCGGCACTGGCGGCGCGACAGGGCCGCGAGCTCACCACGGACGACCTGCGCGCCGAACCGAACCTTCGCTCACTGCTGGCCGGTTCGGGCTGGCGGATGACGTCGTACGTGGACGAGGACGCCCGTTTCCTGGCGCTGGCGGAGCGCCAGGACTAACGCGTGCCGGGCGACGCGAGAGCGTGGTCCGCCACCGCCGTGGCGAAGGCCTCCGCGTTGTCGAACATGACGTTGTGCCCGGCGTCGGGCACGGTGCGCACGCGTACACCCGCGGCCTCGAGGCCCGCGCGGTCCGCGAGTTCACCGCTGCGCGCACCCTGCAGATACAGCCGGTCGATGTCCAGGTCCATGAGCATCCGTCGCATGGTGGGGCGGGTACCGTGGGCGAGCCCGACGGCGGTGCGGTGCAGGGCGAGGGGGTCCGCGAGACGCATGGTGGCCGCCCACAGGGGACCGACCTTGGCGAGCACGCGCGCGTGGCCGACGCCGTTGACGTACTCGTCCTCTCCGTAGGAGGCGATTCCGCTGCTGCCCTCCACGCGGGGAGGGTACGGGTCGAGGTTCGCCTCGGTGAGCACGAGTCGCGAGACGAGGTCGCGGCGCCGGTGGGCGAGAACAATCGCCACGGCGCCGCCCATGCTGTGCGCGACGAGCTCGGCCCGGGACACGCCGGCCGCGTCGAGAGCGGCCGCCAGAGCACCGGCGTGGTCGTCCAGCGAGTACCCGAAGTCGGCGGGCCGGTCACTGATGCCGTGCCCCGGCAGATCGACGAACAGTGAACGCCGGCCCGCGAGTTCGGGCCTGCCGGCGATGTGCGCGTGGTAGACGGTCGAGGCGGACCCCAGCCCATGGACGTACACCAGCGGAGCCCCGTCCCCGGCGGCCTCGACCCAGCGGATACAGCTCCCCTGCGAGTCGAACCGGGCCTGCTTCATCATGCGCTCCCACTCCCTCTCCCCAGCAACCGCACACCCCGCCCTTACGAGGCACTCCGTAGAGCATACATCGGTGTCGATGTATTACTAGGTCGATGTACACCGACCGCGGATGGAGTCCGGCACAATGGGGGCATGCTGGAACTCGCCATCCTCGGCTTCCTCTACGACGCGCCTCTGCACGGATACGAGCTGCGCAAACGGATCACGGCGCTGACCGGCCACGTGCGGCCCGTCGCCGAAAGCACGCTCTATCCGGCGATCAAGCGCCTGGAGAAGGCGGGCCTGCTCACCCGCGAGACACAGCCGGGGTCGGTCGCGGCCCAGCGCCACGTCCTCAACCTCACGGCAGCGGGCCGGGAGGAGCTCCGCGGCAGGCTGGCGGAGCCCGGCCGGGCCGACATCACCGACGAGAACCGCTGGTTCACGGTCCTCGCGTTCCTGCGGCACCTAGACGACCCGGCGGCGCAGGCGACCGTGCTCGCGCGCAGGCTGGCGTTCCTGGAGGAACCGGCCAGCTTCTTCTACGAAGGTGAACGCCCCCTGCGCGCGGAGGAGTTGGGCGACCCGTTCCGCCGCGGCATCCTCACCATCGCCCGCGCGACCAGCCGGGCCGAACTGGCCTGGCTGCGCTCCACCCTCACGGACTTGCAGGCACGCACGGAGACAAAACTCTTCTGACGCTCGAACTCCCGCTCTACGTTGAGGATGTGACGCACCGTCGCACATCACACAGGGGGAAGGTGGCGTACATGTTCGACAGACTCCGCAAGGTCTTGGCCACGCGGACACCGGCCGACGCGAGCATCGCGACACCGCCGCGCAAGCGGCCGCCCAACCTCTTCGAGGCGGCGGCCACCTATGTGTCGGCATCCGTCGAGGACGACGAGGACAGGCTCGCCGAGGCCGCGACCTGGGTATCTCCGGAGGCCCTGACATTCGGCATCAACGAACTCGCGTGCCGCGCGGTCGTCGCGCTCGCACGGGAACGCGACGAATCGCCCGAGGTGGTGGCACGGGCGCTGCTCGGCCTGCCCGCCACCACCTGACCCGCGACTCCGGTCGACCCTCCACGGGAGGCACACGAAGTGCACACGGGATCTTGGCATGGTCCGCCCACCGGGCGCCACACCGGGTCCCCGATGAGAATTTCCAGCTCAACGCCCTCGACGATCTCCACCGCGACTGGTTAGGGTGCGCCGACGGACGAAGCTCAGGGGAGGCTGGCATGGCCGGGACGGACGACGCGGTCGCCGCCGGGGACGACGCGCTGTACGTACTGACGGCGGTGTTGCTGACCCCTGCGAAGTTCCCCAGCGTGCTCGGGGACGACTACCCGGAGGCATGCTCCGCGCTCGGGCTCGCGCCCCTCGCCGACGGGTACGGGCTCGTACTCGGGCAGGACGGGGCGGGGGCGCGCTGGACCGTCGTCATCGACGACGTGTCCCTGGTCGCCGTCGCCATCGCGTCCTGGGACTGCGGCATGGAGTACGAGTTGTCGCCCGACGAGCAGACGGTGGTCTCGGCCCTGCCGGGGTGGCCGCTCGCCCTGTCCGTGTCCGCGCCGGGCGTCCCCGCCCCGCACGACCCGGAACACGACCCCGAGATCATGGACGGTCCGCCCCTCACTCCGCCGAACACCGAGACGTGGGGCCCAGCCCAACGCCGCCTCGGCGCCGACGAGATCGCCCTCCAGTGGGCTTCCTGGCGGGAGCAGATCGACGACAGCGCGTTTCTGACGGACGACGCGGGCGGCGCCTCTGGTGCGGAGGGGACAGACGGCACGAAGCCCGCCGGCCCCGACGCCGACAGCACGGCCACCCCCACCACCACCGATTCCGGCGACGCCGCCACCACTCCCTCAGGAAGCGGCACCGAGGCGCAGAGCACCCGCGCCCCGCACGTGGGCATCCGGCGGGTCCTCTCCGAGGTGCGCGCCTACGTGGACAGCCCTCCGCCCCTCGGCCGTGTCCGATCGGCGTTCGCGTCCGGGGATGCCCGGACGCTCCGGGCCGACGGTCCCGGCTGGTCGATGGTGGCCCGTACGGACGACATCGCGTTCGTGCTCCTGGACGACGAGCCCGGTGAGGTGCTGCCCGTGGGGCGGGGCGCCGAGCTGCCCGGCCTCCTGGAAGCGCTCGACAAGATGGCCGTGCGCCCTTCCTGACCCCTCCGGCAGCGGGCCACCCGGTCCGCTGCGCGCAGGCCGCACCAAACCCCCCGCCCCACATACCGCTTCCCTCCCCCATGTGGCGCCGGCCCATGGCCCGGTGACTGGTCCCACCCGCACGATGGCCCCGCTCGTCACCCTTGCCGGTCCCTCGTCGTCGCGGAGGCTCACCATGCGCGTGCCCGGAACAGTCCCTCTCTTCGCCACGGCTCTGTTGGCGCTGGCCGCCTCGGGGCCGGTGCCCGCGGGGGCCGCCGTGGAGAGCGGCGGAGGCGGGACGCACTGCGCGCGCCAGGAGCGGGTGCACGTGCCGGGTGCCGCCCTTCAACAGAGCGCCTGTCTGGACGACTTGACGACAGCGGCTCTGGCCGGAACCCCGTACACCGACACCGCCGACCAGGCGGGCCTCACCGCGAAGGGGACCCGCAACCCGTCCGGCGTCCCCGGTTCGCAGATCGACGGGTACTTCCCGGACGACTCCACGTCGAACGCGACGCACGGCTGGCAGCACGATGCCCAGTTCGTGATCAGACTGCCCGACCACTGGAACGGCGGCCTCGTGGTGACCGGCTCACCCGGCAACCGTAAGCAGTACTCGACGGACGCGGCGATCTCCGACCGAGTCCTGGCCCAGGGATACGCCTACGCGGCGACCGACAAGGGCAACACCGGACCCGACTTCTACCGTGACGGAAAGCGTCCCGGCGACGCGATCGTCGAGTGGAACAACCGGACCACTCAACTCACCAGAGCGGCGAAGAAGGCCGTGACCCAGCGCTACGGGCGGGCTCCGCGCCGGACCTACATGACCGGCATCTCCAACGCCGGCTATCTGACGCGCTGGCAGCTGGAGAACCATCCCGAGCTGTACGACGGGGGCGTCGACTGGGAGGGCACCCTCTGGACCGCGGACGGCCCGAACCTGCTCACCTCACTGCCGACCGCTGTCGCCCATGGGCTCGGGCAGGCCGACGCCGACGATCTGTACCGCGTGGGCTTCGCGCGCGGGTCCGAATTCCTGTGGGCCTACCACCAGAAGGCCTACTGGGGGATCACGCAGAAGATCTACCGCGCCGAGTTCGACCCCTCTTACGACTCCAAGTGCCCAGGCCCATCAGCGGGTTCGACGACGGACGAGCTGCTCGCTCCGTGTGCGTCCGACGCCTCCTACGACTACGCGGCACGCCCCGCCTCGGTCCACCGGGCCGTCGCACGGGTCGCGCTGAGCGGGCGGATCGGCAAGCCGCTGATCACGCTCCAGGGCGACCTGGACACCCTGCTGCCGATCGCGGCCGACGCCGATGTCTACGGACGGATGGTCGACGACCGGGGGCGCGGCCGCCTGCACCGCTCGTACACCGTGCAGGACGGCACGCACACCGATGGCCTCTACGACACCTATCCCGACCGGCTGCGGCCCGTGCTGCCCTGCTATCGGTCCGCGTTCGACGTGCTCACCGCGTGGGTGGAGGACGGCGCGCGGCCGCCGGCCGACCACACGATCGCCAGGCCGGCGGGCGGCGACGTCGTCAACAGCTGCTCGGCGACGGCAGTGGCAGCTGCCACCCGCCCGTAGCACCGTCCGTCAGCGGCCGATCTCCCTGCGTGAGGCGCGGCGGAGCCTGCGCCGCTGGGAGGGGTCCAGCGCCAGGTAGGCCGCCGCGGGCACCCCGAGCACGATCAGGAGTGACGCCCACCAGGGCAGCCAGATCAACAGGATGAGTCCGGCCGCCACACCTCCTGCGGCGATCTTCGCGTTCCTCGACATGTCCGTCGCCTCCTTCGGGGGGCTGCAAAGCGCCCTCGCCATGAGAGGCGGGCCCCCGCCTCTACTCTCTGAAACGGACTCGCGGCCCGGGCGGTTCCTGTTCACGACCCTGAGACACCCCTGAGCCTCCACCCTGACGCACCCCTGAGCCCCGCGCAGCTCCGGAGAACACGCGCCCCTGAGCCCCGCGCAGCCCCAGGCGCGACGCACGCCCTGAGCCCCGGGCGAGGAACCCGGGGCTCAGGGCTGTACAGGAGGCGACCGGACCCACCCGGACAGGGCCTCACTCCATGCGCAGCGGCTCCCCGACCTCGTACATGTGGCGCAGGGCCTGCCGGTAGGAGTCGACGAGCCCGGTCTCGGTGAAGGGGATGCCCAGGTCGCGGCAGTGGGCCTTGACGAGGGGCTGGGCCAGGCGCAGGTGGGGGCGGGGCATGCTCGGGAACAGGTGGTGCTCGATCTGGTAGTTGAGGCCGCCGAGGAACCAGTCGGTCAGCGCGCCGCCCTTGATGTTGCGGGAGGTGAGGACCTGCCGGCGCAGGTGGCCCCAGCGTTCGCCGTCCGGGTCGGGCATCTCCATGCCCTTGTGGTTCGGCGCGAAGGCCATACCGAGGTGCAGGCCGAACAGTGCCTGGTGGATCGCCGCGAAGGCGAGGGCGTGGCCGAGCGGCATGGTGGTCAGGAGCAGGGTCACGTAGCCGACGACGTGGGCGACGAGGAGCAGCCCCTCCACGGCGCGCTCGCGCGGGGGCTGGCGGCGCAGGTCCTGGAAGCCGTGCAGCTTCAGGGCGAGGCCCTCCAGGAGGGTCAGCGGGAAGAACAGCCAGGCCTGGTTGCGGGTGAGCCAGCGGCGGAATCCGAAGCGGGTCGCGGCCTGCTTGCTCGTGAAGACGAGGACATCGGCGGCCACGTCGGGGTCCTTGTCGATGTGGTTGGGATTGGCGTGGTGCCGGTTGTGCTTGTCGTTCCACCAGCTGTAACTCATGCCCAGCAGGAGATTGCCGTGGATGAGCCCGATGACCCGGCTCATGGTGCGGTTTCCGGTGATCTGCGCGTGGCCGGCGTCGTGCCCCACGAAGGCGGTGCGCGCGCAGAGGACCGCGAGGACCGGCGCGAGTGCGAGGACCCACCAGGAACCGCCGATGAGGGCCATGCCCGTGCCGACGGCGGCGAGGGACAGGGCGTTCAGCGCGATGTTGCGCACGTACCAGCCGGTGCGCCGCTCCAGGAGATCCTGACTCTTGACGGTACGCAGCAACGGCGTGAACTCGCTTCCTTGCGGCTGCGTCCCGGCCGCTCCTGCGGAATGGTCCACTACGGGTTCGACGGCCAGGGTCATGGCGAGGTCTCCGGTCTCTGGGCATGGCGGTGGGAGTGGTGAGGGGGAGGGGAAAGGCGTTCTGTCCGGACGCCCTGCTCACGAGACGGCCTGACCTCAACAAACCTAGGAATCGGCGGCCTTGGGCACCATGAGGCCACCACCCGGCTGCGCGCGGGGGTAGCACCGTCCCCGAAGGGGGGCTAGCCACACCCCTTCGAGCGGGAGTGACCGGCGTCACCTTGCGGCGCGGTACACCGGTCGGGGTCTTGGGGTACCCTCGGCGATTCCGCCGGTAGTCAAATTTGAGGAATACGTCATCGCTGCCCACAGGCATCCCGTGGCAACACTCCCCGAGATCTCCGAACTGGTCCGCTGCTGCGCTGTCTTCGTGCCCGGTGACCCGGCACGCGCAGGAAGAGTCGCCTTCTGGCGCCCCGACGGCGGGCGGCCTCCGCACACCGAGGCCGGCACGCCCGAGGAGCTGAGCCTCGCCGTACCGGGAGACACCGGTGCCGAGCGCGAGTCCGTACCCGCCGTCCTGCTGCCCGTACGCGCCGCGCTGCCGGTCCTCACGCGCGCGCGTGCCACCGCGCAGGCGCACCCGACCGCCGTCTTCTGGGGCGCCGCCTCCGTGCTCGCCCTCCAGTTCGCGGCGCGCGGCCTGCTGCTGCCCGGGCTCACGCCGACCGATCACGATGCCTGGCGCGTGGGCCCGCTACGGGCCGAGGACCTGGAGCGGGTCGGGGAACTGGCCTCCGCGATGCCGCCCGAGGCCCACGCGACACCCCTGGACGGTCCGGGTCCGCTCCGCCTCCCCGCGCCCGAGGCGCTGCTGCGCGCCTTCCTCGACGCCGTCGCCGACACCCTGCCCCGCTCCCCCGCTGCGAGCCTCGCGGCGGGCACACGGCCCTTCGCCGCGGCCGAGCCGCAGCGGGTGCCCGAACACCGCGCGTGGGCCGCCGATGTCGCCGCGGGACACGACGCGGGCGTGCGGATCTCGTTGCGCGTCGAGGTGCAGGGCCTCGACCGGGGCGTAACGGGAGCCGAGAACGAGGAACACGTCGCCTTCCGCGCCGTGCTCCAGATGCACAGCGTCAGCGACCCCGCGCTGGTCGCCGACGCCGCCGAGGTCTGGGCGGCGTCGGGTGCTTCGGCCAAGGCGTTCGGGCCGCGGGCCCGCATGGACACCCTGCTCGCGCTGCGGCGCGCAGCCCGCGCCTGGGCGCCCCTCACGCCGCTGCTCTCGGCGGCCGTCCCGGACGCGCTCGATCTCGCGGACGAGGAGATCACCGACCTGCTCGGCGCCGGTGCACGGGCCCTCGCGGCGGCGGGCGTCGACGTGCACTGGCCCCGGCAGTTGGCACGCCGGCTGAGCGCACGCGCGGTCATCGGCCCTCCGGACGACAGTGCACCCGGAGGGGAAGCCCCGGACCGGCTCCGGACGGACACCCCGTCGTTCCTCGCGGCGGACGCGCTCCTCGCGTTCAACTGGCGCTTCGCGCTGGGAGACCAGGAGCTGAGCCGGGAGGAGCTCGACCGGCTCGCCGAGGCCAACCGGCCCGTGGTCAGGCTGCGCGACCAGTGGGTCCTCATCGACCCCGAGGAGGCCCGGCGCGCCCGCGAGCACCAGGATCGCAAAGTCACGCCGATCGACGCGCTCGGCGCGGTCCTGACGGGCTCCACGGAGGTCGACGGCCGCCGCGTCGACGTCCACCCGACGGGCTGGCTCACGGAGCTGCGGGAGCGGCTCGCCGACCCGGAGGGCATGGAGCCCGTCGGACAGCCCGCCGCGCTGGCCGCAGACCTGCGCGACTACCAGCTGCGCGGCCTGAACTGGCTGGCCCGCATGACATCCCTCGGCCTCGGCGCCTGCCTCGCCGACGACATGGGCCTGGGCAAGACGATCACGCTGATCGCCCTCCACCTGCACCGGCAGACCGCCCCGGAGACCGCCGCCCCGACCCTCGTTGTCTGCCCCACGTCCCTCATGGGCAACTGGCAGCGCGAGATCGAGAAGTTCGCGCCCGGCACCCCCGTACGCCGCTTCCACGGCGGGCGCCGCAGCCTGGAGGACCTCGCCGCCGGTGAGTTCGTGCTCACCACGTACGGCACGATGCGGCTCGACGCCGCGCAACTAGCGGGCGTCGACTGGGGCATGGTCGTCACCGACGAGGCACAGCACGTCAAGAACCCGCACTCGGCGACCGCGAAGGAGCTGCGGACCATCGGTGCACGCGCGCGCGTGGCGCTCACCGGGACCCCCGTGGAGAACAACCTGTCCGAGCTGTGGGCGATCCTCGACTGGACGACCCCGGGGCTGCTCGGAAAGCTCGGCACGTTCCGCACGCGTTACGCGCGTGCGGTGGAGGAGGGCAAGGACCCCGCCGCCGCCCAGCGCCTGTCCCAACTGGTGCGTCCCTTCCTGCTCAGGCGCCGCAAGTCGGACCCCGGCATCGCGCCCGAGCTCCCGCCGAAGACCGAGACCGACCGCGCCGTGTCACTCACCACCGAGCAGGCGGGGCTCTACGAGGCCGTGGTGCGCGAGACGCTCGCGGAGATCTCCGGAGCGGACGGCATCGCCCGGCGCGGACTGATCGTCAAGCTCCTCACGGGGCTCAAGCAGATCTGCAATCACCCGGCCCAGTTCCTCAAGGAGGACGAGCCGCGCATCCCCGGCCGCTCCGGCAAGCTGGAACTGCTCGACGAACTGCTCGACACCATCCTCTCCGAGGACGCGAGCGTGCTGGTCTTCACGCAGTACGTGCAGATGGGGCGCCTGATCGAGCAGCACCTGGCGGCTCGCGGCGTGGCCTCGCAGTTCCTCCACGGCGGCACGCCCATCGCCGCGCGCGAGGCGATGGTGGGACGCTTCCAGGAGGGCGGGGTGCCGGTCTTCCTGCTCTCCCTGAAGGCCGCGGGTACGGGCCTCAACCTCACCCGCGCCGAACATGTCGTGCACTACGACCGCTGGTGGAACCCCGCGGTCGAGGCGCAGGGGACGGACCGCGCGTACCGGATCGGGCAGAACAGGCCGGTGCAGGTCCACCGCCTTATCGCGGAGGGGACGATCGAGGACCGGATCGCCGACATGCTGGTCCGCAAGCGGGAGTTGGCCGACGCGGTACTCGGCTCCGGCGAGGCGGCCCTGACCGAACTGACCGATTCCGAACTGGCCGATCTGGTCGAGCTGCGAGGGGGCGCACGATGACGGACCGTCACGAGTACGACGACGACCTGTTCGACACCGAGGGCAACAGCGAGAGGGCCGACGCATCGGACGAGGAACGTGTCTTCGCGGCGCTGGCGCCCGTCCGGGGGCGAAGCTTCGCGCAGTCGTGGTGGGGGCAGACCTGGCTCAAGGCACTGGAGGACACGGCTCTCGACCTCCAGCAGCTGAAGGCCGGGCGCGGGCTCGCGCGCGCCGGGTCCGTGGGGGCGGTCTCGGTGCGGCCCGGTCGGGTCACCGCGGTCGTCGGGGACGGGGGCGGCGCCGTGTACCGCGCCGACGTGCTGCTGCAACGGCTGAGCGAGGAGGAGTGGGACCGCTTCCTCGGGATGGCGGTCGAGCGGGCGGGGCACATCGCGGCGCTGCTCGACCGTGAGATGCCGCCGCACCTGGTCGAGGACGCGGCGGCGGCCGGTGTGGAACTACTGCCCGGCATCGGTGACTTGGAGCCGCACTGCGGGTGTGACGCGTGGGACCACTGCGCCCACACGGCGGCGCTCTGCTATCAGCTGGCCCGTCTCATCGACCACGACCCGTTCGTACTGCTGCTGATGCGCGGGCGTGGCGAGCGGGCGCTGCTCGACGAACTCCAGGTACGCAGCGTCGCGTCCGCCTCTGCGGGGTCCGCCGACGAGGAGGCCGACGAGGAGCCGTCGGGCGCGGACGGCGTCGACGCCACGCAGGTCTTCGCGGCGGGGAGCATACTGCCGCCGCTGCCCGCCGCTCCCCCGGTGCCACCCGAAGCGGGGCCCGTACCGTCCTTGGACACGGAGACGGAGCCGCCCCCCGGGACGGATGTGACGGCACTGGAGTTCCTCGGGGCGCGGGCGGCCGCCGAGGCGCACCGGATGCTGACGGATGCGCTGACCCCTGGTCACGAACTCCGCGCACCGAGCGTGGAATTGATGATCCATCAGGATGCCGTCCGACTGGCCGCGGGCGCCCCCGAGGCGTGGATCGGGGCCCGGCTCGCGGAGGGGTCGGGGCGGGACGGCGATGGCCTCGCGGCGGCCGTGCTGGCATGGGAACACGGAGGCACCGCCGGCCTGTCCGTTCTGGAGGACGAGTGGACGCCGGACGCGGAGATCGCGGCACGCGCGCGTACCGCTGTCGAAGCGGCCTGGGACGCCGGGGAGCGCCCACCGTTGCGGGCGACCCGCAATCGGTGGACGGCCGCCGACACGGGCACGCAGGTCCGCCTCGGCCGCGACGGCCGCTGGTGGCCGTTCCGCGAGAACCGCGGCCGGTGGCTCCCGGCGGGCCCGGCGGCCCATGACCCGGCCGCGGCGCTCTCGGCCGCCGTCGGGGACGAGTGACGTCCGGCCGGGGTGAGCACGCGCCTGTGTCCACCCCGGCCGGCCTCCCGTCCGGCGGCCCCCGAAAGCGCTTGCCCCCACTCCCTACCGAACCCTTCCCGCCCTACGTAAGATCCCCGGCGCAAGTGGTCCAGTCCACTCACGCGCTTGGAGTGCTTCATGAACCTCGGTCGCCGTACCGTGCTCACCGCCCTCGGCTCCGCCGCCGCACTCGCCGCGTCAGCGACCGGTGCCGCCGCCGAGAGCGCGGCGGCCTCCCGCACCCCGGCCGCCGACGCCCTGGCCCGGCTGCTGCCGCGCCACCACGACCAGGTCACCTTCCGCACCGTCCCCCGCCCCACCGGTGGCACGGGCGACGCGTTCAGGGTGTCGGGGTCCAGAGGCCGCATCCTCGTCGAAGGCACCACGCCCGCCGTGCAGTTGACGGGCTTCCACCAGTACCTCCGGCACCACGCCCACGCGCACTTCTCGTGGAACGGCGAGCAGACCGAGTCCCTGCCGGCGCGGCTGCCCGGCCTCGCCGCACCCCTGACGCGCGGCGCGAACGTCGCCCACCGGTTCGCCTTCAACGACACCAACGACGGCTACACAGGCCCGTATCACGGCTGGGACTACTGGGAGCGCGAGCTGGACGTCCTCGCCCTGCACGGCTTCAACGAGGTCCTCGTCCACCTCGGCGCCGACACCGTCTACCACCGCACGTTCCAGCAATTCGGTTACGACGACGCCGAGATGCGCGCGTGGATCGCGGGCCCGGCCCACCAGCCGTGGTGGCTGCTGCAGAACATGTCCGGGTTCGGCGGCCCGGTGTCGCGGCGGCTTCTCGACCGGCGTGCGGCGCTCGCCCGCAGAGTCGTCCGCCGGATCCGCGAACTCGGCATGACCCCGGTGCTCCCCGGCTACTTCGGCACCGTCCCGCCCGGCTTCGCCGACCGGAACGCGGGCGCGCACACAGTCCCCCAGGGCGATTGGGTCGGCTTCACGCGCCCCGACTGGCTCGACCCGCGCGACCCGCACTTCGCCAGGATCGCGGAGGCGTTCTACCGCGTGCAGAGCGAACTGCTCGGCGACACCACCATGTACAAGCTCGACCTGCTGCACGAGGGCGGCAAACCGGGTGACGTGCCGGTCGGCGAGGCCGCCAAGGCGGTCGAGAAGGCGCTGCGCACCGCCCATCCCGGCGCGATCTGGAACATCCTCGGCTGGCAGACCAACCCGCGCCGCGACATCCTCGACGCCGTCGACCGCTCGAAGATGTTCATCGTCGACGGTCTCTCCGACCGCTTCCCCTCGGTGACCGACCGCGACAAGGACTGGGCGGGCACGCCCTACGCGTTCGGCTCGATCTGGAACTTCGGCGGCCATACGACGATGGGCGCCAACACCCCCGACTGGGCTTCGCTGTACGAGAGTTGGCGCACCAAGGAGAACAGCGCCCTGGACGGCATCGCGCTCATGCCCGAGGGCGCCGACAACAACCCGGCCGCGTTCGCCCTCTTCAGCGATCTGCCGTGGACGGACGGCCCGGTCGAGCTGAAGAGCTGGTTCGAGCAGTGGCCGGTGCAGCGCTACGGCGGGCACGACGCGCACGCGGTGGCCGCCTGGGATGTCCTGCGCCGCACCGCGTACGGCACCACACGCGCGGACAGCTGGAGCGAGGGCCACGACGGCCTGTTCGGCGCCCGGCCCGATCTGGACGTCTCCAGCGGGGCGTCGTGGTCGCCGGGCGCGCTGCGTTACGACCCCGAGGAGTTCGCACGCGCCCTGCCCGAACTGCTCGCGGTGGCACCGGACTTGCGCCGCAGCTCCGCGTACGCCTACGACCTGATGGACGTCACCCGGCAGACGATCTCGCACCGCAGCCGCATTCTGCTGCCGCGGATCAAGGCCGCGTACGACGCCAAGGACAGCGCGGCGTTCGAGGAGCTGACGGGTGAGTGGTTCACGTGGCTCGGGCTGCTGGAGGAGACCGTCGCCACGCAGCCGCGGCACCTGCTCGGGCGCTGGATCGCCGACGCTCGCGCGTGGGGCGCCGACGACGAGGAGCGGGACCGTCTCGAGTACGACGCCGTGTCCCTGGTGACGGTGTGGGGCCCGCGTTCGGGCGCCGACGACGGGGGTCTGCACGACTACGCGAACCGCGAGTGGGCCGGGCTCATCGGCGGCCTCTACACACTGCGCTGGCGAACCTACTTCGACGCACTCTCGGCCGCACTCGCAGACGGCACCGCTGCGCGGCCGGTCGACTGGTACGCCCTTGAGGACGGCTGGGTCCGCGACCACCCGGCGTACTCCGCACGGCCTTCGGGCGATGTCGTCCGTATCGCCCGCAAGGTCGCCGCACAGCTCTGACCACTGCGGCACGGCCGCCGAAGCCGGTGCCCTCCGCCGCGCGAAGGGCACCGGCCGATTCGGCTAGCGGATCGGCAGGCCCGAAAGGGTGCGGGCGATCACCAGGCGCTGGATCTCGCTCGTGCCCTCGAAGATCGTGTAGATCGCGGCGTCGCGGTGCATGCGCTCGACGGGGTACTCGCGGGTGAAGCCGTTGCCGCCGAGGATCTGGATGGCCTGGCCGGTGACCTTCTTGGCGGTCTCGCTCGCGAAGAGCTTCGACATGGAACCCTCGGCCGACTCGAACTTCTTGCCCGTGGTCGCCATCCAGGAGGCACGCCACACCAGAAGTCGCGCCGCGTCGATCTGCGTGCGCATGTCGGCGAGCTGGAAGGCGACGCCCTGGTTGTCGATGATCGGGCGGCCGAACTGCGTACGCGTCTTGGCGTACTCCAGGGCCTCCTCGTAGGCGGCGCGGGCCGTGCCCACCGCCATCGCGCCGACGGCCGGGCGGGACGCCTCGAACGTGGCCATGGCGGCGTTCTTCACGCGCTCACCGCCGCCGGCCCTGGCGCGCTCACGGGCGCGTGCCATGCGCTCGTCGAGCTTGTCCTTGCCGCCGAGCAGGCACGAGCCGGGGACGCGCACGTCCTCGAGGACGACCTCGGCGGTGTGCGAGGCGCGGATGCCGTGCTTCTTGAACTTCTGGCCCTGGGACAGACCCGGCGTGTTCGGCGGGACGATGAAGGAGGCGTGGCCCTTGGAGCCGAGCTCGGGGTCGACGACGGCGACGACGACGTGGACGTTGGCGATGCCGCCGTTGGTCGCCCAGGTCTTGGTGCCGTTGAGCACCCACTCGTCCTTGGCCGCGTCGTAGACGGCGCGGGTGCGCATGGAGGCCACGTCGGATCCGGCGTCCGGCTCGGACGAGCAGAAGGCGGCGACCTTGACGTCGTTGGCGTCGCCGTACATCTGGGGGATCCAGGTGCCGATCTGCTCCTCGGTGCCGTTGGCGAGGACGCCGACCGCGGCGAGCCCGGTCCCGACGATCGACAGGGCTATGCCCGCGTCACCCCAGAACAGCTCCTCCATGGCCATCGGGATGCCGAGACCCGTCGGGTCGAAGAACTGCTGCGCGTAGAAGTCCAGGGAGTAGATTCCGATCTTGGCGGCTTCCTGGATGACCGGCCACGGCGTCTCTTCGCGCTCGTCCCACTCGGCGGCCGCGGGACGGATCACATCGGCGGCGAACCCGTGGAGCCAGTCCCTGACTTCCTTCTGCTCGTCGTTCAGATCCATCGTGAACTCGGCCATGACCCCTCCAGCACTGCGTACACTTCACACGTTACTTGCGGTAACGGCAGTCTGTTACTCGCCAGTAGCCCCTGTCAACTCCCGGCAGCCCGTTCGATGCCCCCAGGGCTTCGAGTGTTACGTTTCGCGTGCGTCAGGCCATCGCACGGGCGGGGAGAAACCTCATGGAGACCACACAGCGGACGGAACAGCAGACGTCTGCCGAGCGCCGGCGGCGTGAGCTGCTGGAGGCCGCGGACCGCGTGGTGCTCCGCGACGGGCCCGGTGCGTCCATGAACGCCATCGCGGCCGAGGCGGGCATCACCAAGCCGATCCTCTACCGGCACTTCGGCGACAAGGGCGGCCTCTACGCCGCGCTCGCCAAGCGCCACACCGACGCGCTTCTCGCCTCGCTGCGGGCCGCGCTCGACGCCCCGGCCGAGCGCCGGGAGCGGGTCGAGTCGACGCTCGACACCTATCTCGCGGCGATCGAGGCGAGCCCTCAGGTGTACCGCTTCCTCATGCACCCCTCGGAGAGCGTGTCCGAGAGCGCGGCGCCGGGCGAGCAGGGCTTCTACGTGGGCAAGCACTCCGCTCCCCTGCTGCGCCGCATGGGCGAGGAGCTCGCCGAGGTCATCGAGGAGCGCGTCGACCTCGGCCCCGGCAGCCAGCAGCTCGCGCGGGTCTGGGGTCACGGAATCGTCGGCATGATGCACGCCGCGGGCGACTGGTGGCTCGGCGAAAGGCCCTGCTCGCGGAGCGAGTTGGTCAGCAGCCTGGCCGACCTGCTGTGGGGCAGGCTCGCGGCGGCGGGCGACAAGGTGGGCGGGCCGGGGTTCTAGCCGGGAGGCTCTAGGACGCCGCCGTGCCGGTCGCCCAGGAGGCCCGCGCCGCCTGGCGCAGGACCCTGCGGCGGCGCCACCCCGTGACGTGGTCCGTGTAGACCCGCCCCTCCAGGTGGTCGCACTCGTGCTGGAGACAGCGGGCGAACCAGCCCGTGCCGTGCACGACCAAGGGCTCTCCCCGCAGGTCGACGCCCTCGACGAGGACATGGTCGAAGCGGGGCGTGCCCGCCTCCAGGCCCGGCAGCGAGAGGCAGCCCTCCGGGCCGCGCACGACCACGCCGTCCGCCTCGACGAGACGCGGGTTCACGATGTGCCCGAGGTGGCGGACGTCCTCGTCGTCGGGGCAGTCGTACACGAACACCCGCGCGGACTCACCGATCTGGTTCGCCGCGAGGCCCACGCCCTGGGCGGCGTACATCGTCGCGAACAGGTCCTCCACAAGACGGCCGAGCGAGGAGCCGAAATCTGTCACCTCCTCGCAGGGCGTGTGCAGCACGGGATCACCGAGCAGGGTCAGGGGTCGTACGCGCCCGGAGGCGCCCGGGATCGAGCCGTGTCGCATGGCCGTAAGGGTACGGTCAGGGCGAGCCCCGGATCCGGGGTGGTGCCGCGGTTCGGGCTCAAAGGTGGATCTCGATAGGCTGACTCCACCAAGCGATGCCGGGGGCAGGCGCGGCGCCGTACGCAAGGAGGATCCAGAACGATGTCAGGCAACTCGGAGCCGCTGACTCCGCGGGCCAAGCTGGCCGTCACGGCGGGCAAGGCGGCTGCGGCGGTGTCCCGCGCGGCGGGCCGCGGCAGCGGATCGGTGATCGGCGGCAAGGTCGCGCTCAGGCTCGACCCCGAGCTGCTCGGGCGGCTTGCGCAGCATCTGGACGTGGTGCTCGTCTCGGCGACGAACGGCAAGACCACCACCACGCGGCTGATCGCGGAGGCCCTGCGCGCCGCCGGCCCCGTCGTGTCGAACGCGCTCGGCGCGAACATGCCCGCGGGCATCACGTCGGCGCTGGCCGGCGGCTCGGACGCGAAGTTCGGCGTGATCGAGGTCGACGAGAAGTACCTCTCGGGCGTCGCCCGCGACACCGCTCCCAAGGCGATCGCGCTGCTCAACCTCTCGCGCGACCAGCTCGACCGTGCCGCCGAGACCCGCATGCTCGCCGAGAAGTGGCGCGAGGGCCTGGCCGGTTCGAAGGCGATCGTGATCGCGAACGCGGACGACCCGCTGGTCGTCTGGGCCGCGTCCTCCTCGCCGAACGTGGTGTGGGTCGCCGCCGGCCAGGAGTGGAAGGACGACGCGTGGTCCTGCCCGTCGTGCGGCGGCGTGATGCAGCGCCCCGGCGACGACTGGTACTGCGGCGAGTGCGGCTTCCGCCGTCCGACGCCCAGCTGGGCGCTCCAGGGCGACTACGTCCTCGACCCGCACGGCTCCGCCTGGCCGATCCACCTCCAGCTCCCCGGCCGCGCCAACAAGGCGAACGCGACCTCGTCGGCCGCCGTCGCCGCGTGCTTCGGCGTGCCGCCGCAGGTGGCCCTCGAGCGCATGTACCAGGTGCAGGCGGTCGCGGGGCGCTACGACGTCGTGCAGTTCCTCGGCCGTGACCTGCGTCTGCTGCTCGCGAAGAACCCGGCGGGCTGGCTCGAAACGTTTTCCCTGATCGACCCGCCGCCCACCCCGGTGATCCTTTCGGTCAACGCACGCGGCGCCGACGGCACCGACACCTCCTGGCTGTGGGACGTCGACTACACGCGTCTGGCCGGTCACCCGATCTTCGTGATCGGCGACCGCAGGCTCGACCTCGCCGTACGGCTCGAGGTCGCCGGCCTGGACTTCCGGGTCTGCGAGAGCGTCGACGAGGCGGTGCAGTCCGCCCCGCCCGGACGGATCGAGCTGATCGCCAACTACACCGCGTTCCAGGACGTCCGCCGCCGCGTCGGCAACTGAGACCCCGCAGAGGATTCATGAGCATGAGCGACAACGGCCTTCGTCTTGTCTGGGTCTACCCCGACCTCCTGAGCACGTACGGCGACCAGGGCAACGCCCTCGTCGTGGAGCGCCGCGCCCGCCAGCGCCGCCTCGACGTGCACCGCCTCGACGTGCGCAGCGACCAGCCGGTGCCCACCTCCGGCGACATCTATCTGATCGGCGGCGGTGAGGACCGGCCGCAGCGTCTCGCCGCGGAGCGGCTTCGGCGTGACGGCGGTCTCCAGCGGGCCGTGGCCAACGGCGCGATCGTCTTCTCGGTCTGCGCCGGTTACCAGATCCTCGGCCACGAGTTCATCAACGACCTGGGCGAGCGCGAGCAGGGCCTCGGCCTGCTCGACGTGGTGTCCACGCGTGGTGAGGGCGAGCGGTGCGTCGGCGACGTACTGGGCGACATCGACCCGCAGTTGGGGCTCCCCCCGCTGACGGGCTTCGAGAACCACCAGGGCATCACGCACCTCGGCCCGTCGGCGCGGCCCTTCGCCCGCGTGCAGATCGGCAAGGGCAACGGCACGGGTGACGGCACGGAGGGCGCGTTCAACGACACCGTGTTCGGCACGTACATGCACGGTCCCGTCCTCGCCCGCAACCCGCTGATCGCGGACCTGCTCCTGAAGCTGGCCCTCGATGTGAACGCGCTGCCGCCGGTCGACGACCGCTGGTACGAGGCGCTGCGCAACGAGCGGATCGCGGCGGCTCAGCAGCCCGCCTGATCACCCTCCCGCACAAGTGAGCGGGCCAGTCCAGCAGGCGGACGCCTGGTGCGGCCCCGCCCCCTCCCGCCGGTAGGGTGGCGGGGATCCAGCCCGGACGACGTGGTCCGGTCATCGGCCCACGTTGCAAAGGTTTTCGGGCTATGCGTATTGGTGTCCTCACCTCCGGCGGAGACTGCCCCGGCCTGAACGCCGTGATTCGTTCGGTCGTGCACCGCGCCGTCGTCGACCACGGCGACGAGGTCATCGGCTTCCACGACGGCTGGAAGGGCCTGCTGGAGTGCGACTACCGCAAGCTCGACCTGGACGCGGTGGGCGGCATCCTCGCCCGCGGCGGCACGATCCTCGGCTCGTCGCGGGTCCAGCCCGCGCATCTGCGCGACGGCGTGGAGCGGGCCAGGGGCCATGTCGCGGATCTGGGTCTTGACGCGATCATCCCGATCGGCGGAGAGGGCACGCTGAAGGCGGCCCGTCTCCTGTCCGACAGCGGCCTCCCGATCGTCGGCGTACCGAAGACGATCGACAACGACATCGCCGTCACGGACGTCACCTTCGGCTTCGACACGGCCGTCGGCGTCGCGACCGAGGCGCTCGACCGCCTCAAGACGACCGCCGAGTCCCACCAGCGCGTCCTGATCGTCGAGGTCATGGGCCGTCACACCGGCTGGATCGCGCTGCACTCGGGCATGGCCGCGGGCGCCCACGCCATCGTCGTGCCGGAGCGCCCCTTCGACATCGAGGAGCTGGCCGCGAAGGTCGGCGAGCGGTTCTCCGCGGGCAAGAAGTTCGCCATCGTCGTGGCCGCCGAGGGCGCCAAGCCCGCCGCCGGCTCCATGGAGTTCGACGAGGGCGTCAAGGACATGTACGGCCACGAGCGCTTCGCGGGCATCGCCACGCGGCTCTCCGGTGAGCTGGAGCAGCGCCTCGGCAAGGAGGCCCGCCCGGTGATCCTCGGTCACGTCCAGCGCGGCGGCACCCCCACCGCGTACGACCGGGTGCTCGCCACGCGCTTCGGCTGGCACGCCGTCGAGGCCGTGCACCGCGGCGAGTTCGGCATGATGACGGCGCTGCGCGGCACGGACATCGTGATGGTGTCGCTCGCCGAGGCCGTGGAGACGCTGAAGACGGTTCCGCAGGAGCGGTACGCCGAGGCGGAGTGCGTTCTGTAGTCCGTGCTTGAAGAGTCTGCCCCCGGTCGCAGCCGCGACCGGGGGCAGTTCTACTCTGGTGCGGACAGACAGCCCACAACCAGTACCAATCAGGAGCCGGCGGATGGATCACAGCGGGCACGGCATGAACATGGATCTGCCGCCGTTCACGCTGGGGCGAGGCCTCGAATGGTCGCCGGACCCCTTCTTCCTGACCGGCTGCCTGGTGGCGCTCGGCCTGTACGGCTGGGGTGTCGTGCGGCTCGCGCGGCGCGGTGACAGCTGGCAGGTGGGCCGCACGCTGTCGTTCGTCGTCGGCGTGCTGACCGTGATGCTGGTGATGTGCACCAAGCTGAACGACTACGGCATGGTCATGTTCTCCGTGCACATGGTGCAGCACATGGTGATCAGCATGCTGTCGCCGATCCTGCTCCTGATGGGCGCCCCGATCACGCTCGCCCTGCGGGCGATGCCGGTGGCGCGGCGTGGCACCAAGGGGCCGCGCGAGCTGCTCCTGATGTTCCTGCACAGCCGGTACATGCGGATCATCACGCATCCCGCGTTCACGATCCCGCTGTTCATCGCGAGCCTGTACGCGCTCTACTTCACGCCGATCTTCGACACCCTGATGGGTTCGAAGGTCGGACACATCGGCATGATGGTGCACTTCCTCGCCGTCGGCCTGGTCTTCTTCTGGCCGATCATGGGCGTGGACCCGGGCCCGCACCGCCCCGGCTACGTGATGCGGATGCTGGAGCTCTTCGCGGGCATGCCCTTCCACGCGTTCTTCGGTATCGCCCTGATGATGGCGTCCGGGCCGATGATCGGCACGTACGAGCACCCGCCGGCCTCGCTCGGGATCGACGCGCTGGCGGACCAGACGGCGGCGGGCGGCATCGCCTGGGCGTTCAGCGAGGTGCCCTCGGTGCTCGTGCTGCTCGCGCTGCTGTTCCAGTGGAAGAAGTCCGAGGACCGGCAGGCGCGCCGCAAGGACAGGGCCGCCGACCGCGACGGCGACCAGGAGCTGGCCGCGTACAACGCGTACCTCGCCTCACTGAACACACGCGGGCAGTAGCGCCCGGCGCCCCTGAGGGGTGACCATGGTGTTCAGCCGTGGTCCGGGCGCTGCGCCGTCCGGGTTGCCGGGAGGAGGCGGGCGATGCCCGGATCGATGAAGACGATGGGGGTGCTCACCATCGGCGGCCTCGTCGCGGTGACTGCCTACACGGTGGCACTCGGGAGCAACGGCTGGCTGTGGTTCGGCTGGGTCGTGCTCGGGCTGCTCACCCTCGGGATGGCCGCGTCGCGCAGCACCTGACGCCTGGCGCGGTGCCGCGCGGGAGCGGGTCCCGGGCGTCAGAAGCGGAAGACGTATCCGGTCGACGCTTCCATCGTGCACGCGTTGGCGAATGTCTTCTGCCAGGCGATCTGCTTGCCGCGGTACGTACCGCTCGCACTCACGGTGACCGGGGCGTAGACCTGGGTGCACATCTCCGGGTCCGCGACGAGCGCGTCCAGATTCCCCTGCGTCCTGTCGAGTGCTCCGCACGCCTCGGACGCGTGCGGGTGGTGTCCCCACGCCTCCGGCTCGCAGCGCAGGAGCTCACCGCGCATCCACGAGCCCTGGTCCCCGGAGACGGTGAGGAAGACCCCCTGGGGCGCGGGCGGGTCGGCGGCGCGGGCGGGGCCGGCCGCGGCGAAGGCTGTGAGGGCCGCGGCGAGGACGGTAAGGGCTGTGGCGGCGAGAACGTGCGGACGCATGCGGGACCTCCGGTGAGCGTGCGGGACGAAGGGAGGCCAGGGCACTCCCTGCACCGGGCAGCCGCCAAGCGGACGCGCCGTACGGTCCCCCGGCCGGAGGTCCGGCGAGGTCCGAACGGGCTCTCGCGCGCGGGCCGCCGATTGGTTACTGTGCGCACGCATCTGATCCACGGGGAAGGCGGCCCAGCATGTTCTACCGACTGCTCAAGTACGTGATTCTGGGCCCACTGCTGCGGCTGGTCTTCCGGCCCCGGATCGAGGGGCTCGAACACGTGCCGGAGTCGGGCGCGGCGATCGTCGCGGGCAATCACCTGTCGTTCTCGGACCACTTCCTGATGCCTGCCATCCTGAAGCGGCGCATCACGTTCCTGGCGAAGGCGGAGTACTTCACAGGGCCCGGCATCAAGGGCCGGCTGACCGCCGCGTTCTTCCGCAGCGCCGGTCAGATCCCCGTGGACCGCTCCGGCAAGGAGGCGGGCCAGGCGGCGATCCGCGAGGGCCTCGGCGTGCTGAGCAAGGGTGAGCTGCTCGGGATCTACCCCGAGGGCACGCGCTCGCACGACGGGCGGCTCTACAAGGGCAAGGTCGGCGTGGCCGCGATGGCGCTCAAGGGGCAGGTCCCGGTGATCCCCTGCGCGATGATCGGCACCTTCGAGGCCCAGCCGCCCGGCCAGGTCATCCCGAACCTCCACCGCGTGACGATCCGCTTCGGTGAGCCCCTGGACTTCTCGCGCTACGCGGGCATGCACGGGGAGAAGGCGATCCTCCGCGCCGTCACGGACGAGATCATCTACGCGATCCTCGGCCTGTCCGGGCAGGAGTACGTCGACAAGTACGCGGCCGACGTCAAGGCCGAGGCCGAAGCGGCCAAGGAGAAGGCACGGAAGTTCCCGCGGATGCCTCTGAGCTGAGCCCGGGCAGTTCGAGCGCCCGGCGGCGACGGCATGAAGACGGCCCGGCCTCTGGGGGAGGCCGGGCCGTCACAGTTTCACCGCGGGACGGTGGTTACGGCTTGGGCGTGGCGTGCGGGGTGCAGGTCACGTCCTTGCTGTCCGTCTTGCCGGTGAGCAGGTAGGTGTCGACCCGGTCATTGATGCACGGGTTGGTCAGGCCGGTGACACCGTGGGAGCCCGCGTCCTTCTCGGTGATCAGGCGCGAGCCCTTGAAGCGCTGGTGCAGCTCGACGGCGCCCTTGTAGGGGGTGGCCGCGTCACGCGTGGACTGGACGATCAGAACAGCGGGCAGGCCCTTGCCGGTCTTCACGTTCACGGGGGTCTGCTGCTTGGTGGGCCAGGTGGCGCACGGCAGGTTCATCCACGCGTTCGCCCACGTCATGAACGGATAGTCCTTGTGCAGGCGCGTGTTGTCGCGGTCCCACTTGTTCCAGCTGGTGGGCCACTTGGCGTCGGCGCACTCGACGGCCGTGTAGACCGCGTTGCCGTTCTCCGACGCGGCGTTGCCCGCGGTGTCCGACATGTCGGGGGCCGCGGCGTCGACGAGCGCCTGGGTGTCCCCGGCGACGTACTTGCTCCACACCTGCGCGACCGGCACCCACGACGAGTCGTAGTACGGGGCGCTCTGGAAGAAGGCGATCAGCTCGGCGGGGCCGACGACGCCGCCGATGGGGTTCTTCTTGGCGGCGGCGCGCAGCTTCAGCCACTGGGCCTCGACCTTGGCCTGCGTGTCACCGAGGTGGAAGGAGGCGTCGTTCTTCGCCACCCACGACGTCCAGTCGTTCCAGCGGCCCTGGAAGGCGACGTCCTGGCCGAGATTGGCCTCGTACCAGATGTTGTCGCGCGACGGGTCGACGACGCTGTCGACGACCATGCGGCGGACGTGGCCCGGGAAGAGCGTGCCGTAGACGGCACCCAGGTATGTGCCGTAGGAGACGCCCAGGTAGTTGAGCTTCTTCTCGCCGAGGGCGGCACGGATGACGTCGAGGTCACGCGCGGTGTTCGGCGTGGTCATCTGCGGCAGCATGTCGCCGCTGCGCTCGGCGCAGCCGTCCGCGTACTCCTTGGCGAGCTTGCGCTGGGCGAGCTTGTCGGCCTCGGAGTCGGGGACCGGGTCGGCCTTGGGGGCCTTCACGAACTCCTGCGGGTCGATGCAGGAGATCGGCGCCGAGTGGCCGACACCGCGCGGGTCGAAGCCGACGAAGTCGTATGCCTTCGAAGTCTTCGTCCACAGCGGGTTCTTGCTGGTCACGCGCGCCGGGAAGCGCATGCCGGAGCCGCCGGGGCCGCCCGGGTTGTAGACGAGAGCGCCCTGCCGCTCGTCCTTGGTGCCGGTGGCGCCTATGCGGTCGACGGCCAGCTTGATCTGCTTGCCGTACGGCTTCGCGTAGTCGAGCGGCACCGTCACCCAGCCGCACTGGATGGGCTTGGCTATGCCCCAGTCAGCGGGGCAGTCCTTCCAGTCGATGCCGGCCTTGGCGGCACGGGCCGCCGCGACGGCCGCACCGCGGGCCTCACGGTCCTGGCCGGTCCGGGAGTCCGCGCTCGCCACCGGCGCCGCCATCGCTCCGGCAATCAGGGTCGCCGCCACCAGGGTTCCGGCGGAGCCGATCACCGCCGTCCGGCTGCTTCGACTGGTAAGTCGAGTCCGTCTCAACTGAGGCCTCCGTACATCGATTCGATCGTTACTTCGATCGGGTTCTCGATCAGTACGGGGATCCTTGCGCCTACACCGTCCCCGGCAACAGGGACAGTTGACGTTCTTTACCAATCCGATAAACGGTATAACTCGTCCCGGTGAGCGGAATGGGCCCGTACGGTCGTTTGGTTCGGACCGGCCGGGCCCCTGGGCCGTCCCTCAGGCCAGGCGACGCAGGGCGTCGTCGAGCGTTCCGCGCAGCCGCAGCGCGTCGGACGCGAGGGCCGTGACCAGGACCGCAGGCCCGGCGAGCGGCGTCAGCGCGGCGTTCTCGCCGAGCAGCGCGGGAGGCGGCCTGTCCTTCTCGAACTCGGGCCTTACGACCACGAGTTGCCCGAGCGCCCGGTGTCCTCCGACCACGGCGGGGCCGTCCCAGCCGCCGGGTGCGCCCGGACCGCAGGCCAGCTCCTGGTCGAGCAGCGGCCGGCCCGCTCGGTGGACGGTGAGTCGGCTGGTGAGCCGACCGGGCTCCTCCGCGGTGCGGCCGAGCACCTGCTCCTCTCGCAGCACGAGCCGGGCGCCCGGGGCGAGCTCGGCCCGCGTGGTGACGCGCAGGTCGCTCTCGCACGCGGAGATCAACTGCTCGGGCAGCCAGTGCAGTTCGGCCCCGTCGTCGACCGTGAGACGGACGTCGTAGCGCGCCTCGCCCTTGGCCTGGCCCGGCAGGGCGATCGTCGCGGCGACGGACCCGATACGCAGGCGGGCACCGGTCGTCGCATGCGCCTCGACACTCATGTGGTCGCCGCCGAGCGGCCCGCTCATGGCGCCGACGAGCATGACGCGCGCGTCGGGACCGGTGGAGCGGGTGCGGCGCAGGGCCAGGGAGCCTTCTCCGTCGAGGACGGGCAGACAGGTGCCACCCCGGCCGTCGTCGCTCGCCGTGATGCGGGCCGTGGAGCGTACGCCTGCTGTCATGCCGTCCACGCGGTGAGCTGTCCGCGCACCCAGTCGGCGACCTCGCGCACACCGTCGGCGGAGCGCAGGGACTGGAGGATGACGGGAAGTTCGGCGCGCTGCGCCTTGGCGTCGGCGGACATCCGGGCGAGGTCGGAGCCCACGTACGGGGCGAGGTCCGTCTTGTTGATGACGAGCAGGTCGGCGGTGGTGACGCCGGGACCGCCCTTGCGCGGGATGTCGTCGCCGCCGGCGACGTCGATGACGAAGACCTGCGCGTCGACGAGGCCGCGCGAGAACGTGGCGGTGAGGTTGTCGCCGCCGGACTCGACGAGGATCAGGTCGAGCGGCCCGACCTCGTCCTCCAGGTCCTCCACGGCCTCCAGGTTGGCGGAGATGTCGTCGCGGATGGCGGTGTGCGGGCAGGCGCCGGTCTCCACGGCGGTGATGCGCTCGGGCGGCAGCACGGCCTCGCGGAGCAGGAACTCGGCGTCCTCACGCGTGTAGATGTCGTTCGTCACGACGGCGAGGGACAGCTCGTCGCGCAGCGCGCGGCAGAGAGCGGCGACAGTGGCCGTCTTCCCGGAGCCGACGGGGCCGCCGAGGCCTATACGGAGTGCGCGGCGGGTGCCGTCGGGACGGCGGGCGTCGGCGCTGACCGCGGCGGGGCCGTCGTGCGAGTGGTCGAGGTGCATGGTGTTACTCCAATCGTTCTGTGTGGAGGTCGGGGCGCCCTGGGGCGCGTCCGCCAGGTCGCGTCCTACGAAGCGAACAGGCGTACAGCCCAGGCCGCGTGGGCCTCGGCCCCCACCTCCAGCAGCGGCGCGGACGCCGCGGGCAGTGAATCCACCCCTTCGGTGACGGCGCGTGCCGCCGCCTCGGCGGCCGCCGTCGCGACGCGGTCCATGTCGTCCGCGAGCCGCGCGAGCCCCGCCGTCGCGTCGAACGGATCGAGGCTGAGCAGCCTGACCGTCGCGCTGGCGGGCCCGCTGACGCTCTCGTACACAGAGCAGTAGGCGGCGTCGACGGGTCCGAGGCCCGCGGCCCGCGCGGCGAGGCCGAGGACCACCGGCTGGTGCGCCCCCTTGGGGAACCGCCGGGCGAGCGCGTCGAGTTCGGGATGCGGCCAGGCCGCGCGCGCGGCACGCATGAGTTGTCTGCCGAGCCTGCGCGCCGCGGTGCGCAAGGCGGGCGAAGGCGTACGGGCGTCAGCGGCCTCGTCCAGGGTGACCGGGTCGAGGCCGAGCGCGGCGGCGGCCGCCAGAGACGCCGACACCAGTCCCGTGGTGTGCAGACGGCCCCGGCAGAATTCCTCCAGGCTCGCCGCGCCGGTGATGCGTCCCGCCTTGACGGCGGCCTCCGCCCCGCCGGAGTGGGCATGCCCACCGGCGGGGAAGCGGCCGTCGGCCAGAACGAGTAGTGCGGCTCGTGTCATGACTCTTCTTCTCGACCCGTCAGAACAGGAAATACCGCTGCGCCAGCGGCAGTTCGGCGGCGGGCGCGGGCTCGACGAGCTCGCCGTCGATGGTGACGGCGAAGCTGTCGGGGGCGACCTCGACCCGCGGCAGCGCGTCGTTCTCCCGCATGTCCGCCTTCGTGCGTCCCCGCGTCGAGCGGATCGGCACGAACTTCCGGTCGAGACCGAGGCGTTCGGGCAGACCGTCGTCGAGGGCGGTCTGCGTCACGTAGAAGAACGAGTTCGAGGCGGGGGCCCTGCCGTGGGCGCCGAACATGGGGCGGGGCAGGACGGGCTGCGGCGTGGGGATGGACGCGTTGGCGTCACCCATTTGAGCGTACGCGATCTGGCCGCCCTTGATGACGAGCTGCGGCTTGACGCCGAAGAACTGGGGGTCCCAGAGCACGAGGTCGGCGAGCTTGCCGGTCTCGACGGAGCCGATCTCGTGGTCGATGCCCTGGGCGACGGCCGCGTTGATCGTGTACTTGGCGACATAGCGACGGGCGCGCCGGTTGTCGGCGCGGGTGTCACCGGGCAGTTGGCCGCGGCGGCGCTTCATGACGTGCGCGGTCTGCCAGGTCCGCAGGACGACCTCGCCGATGCGGCCCATCGCCTGCGAGTCCGAGGACATGATCGAGATGGCGCCGATGTCGTGAAGGATGTCCTCGGCCGCGATGGTGGTGGGCCGGATCCGGGACTCGGCGAAGGCCAGGTCCTCGGGGACGGCCGGGTTGAGGTGGTGGCAGACCATCAGCATGTCGAGGTGTTCCTCGACGGTGTTGACGGTGTGCGGCCGCGTCGGGTTGGTCGAGCTCGGCAGCATGTTGGGCAGCGAGACGGCCGTGATCATGTCGGGCGCGTGTCCGCCGCCCGCGCCCTCGACATGGAAGGCATGCAGGGTGCGGCCCGCCACGGCGTCGAACGTGGCGTCGACGAAGCCCGCCTCGTTCAGGGTGTCCGTGTGGACGGCGAGCTGCGCGCCGGTGTCCTCACAGACGTTCAGGCAGGCGTCGATCACGGCGGGGGTCGCGCCCCAGTCCTCGTGGATCTTGAAGCTGACGGCGCCCGCGCGCAGTTGGGCGTACATCGACTCGGCGGACGTGGTGTTGCCCTTGCCGAGGAAGCCGATGTTGACGGGGCTCGACTCCATCGCCTCGAACATGCGGGCAAGATGCCACGAACCAGGGGTGATCGTGGTCGCCTTGGAGCCCTCGGCCGGGCCGGTGCCGCCGCCGATGAGCGTGGTGACACCGGAGGCGAGCGCCTCGTCGACGATGGTCGGCGAGATGAAGTGGATGTGGGTGTCGATGGCGCCGGCGGTGACGATCTTGCCGTTGCCCGCGAGGATCTCGGTCTCGGGGCCGATGACGAGGTCGGGATGGACTCCGTCCATCGTGTCCGGGTTGCCGGACTTGCCGATCGCCGTGATCCGGCCGTCCCGTATACCGATGTCGGCCTTGACGATGCCCCAGTGGTCGATGATCACGGCGCCGGTGATGACGGTGTCGGGGGCGCCGTCTGCGCGCGTAGCGCGTGACTGGCCCATGGACTCGCGGATCACCTTGCCGCCGCCGAACACCGACTCGTCACCGGAGAGTCCGGGGCCGCCGGAGCGGTCCTCCTCGATCTCGATCAGCAGGTCGGTGTCCGCGAGGCGGATGCGGTCGCCTGTGGTGGGGCCGAACAGGTCGGCGTAGGCGGCGCGGGAGAGTTCAGCCATCGAGGGCACCTCCGGTCTCGCCCCGCAGACCGGGCACGATGCGCCGGCCGGCCAGAGGCACGAGTTCGATGTCGACAGGGATTCCGGGCTCGAAGCGCACGGCGGTCCCTGCGGCGACGTTGAGTCGCAGACCGTGCGCTGCGGCACGGTCGAACTCCAGACCGGGATTGGCCTCGGCGAAGTGGTAGTGGGAGCCGACCTGGACGGGCCGGTCGGCGGCGTTGAGCACGGTCAGACGGGTGACCTCGCGGCCCTCGTTGAACACGACGGGCTCGTCGGCGAACAGGATTTCTCCGGGGATCATGGAAACGCTCCCCCCGTCAGACGATCGGGTCATGGACGGTGACGAGCTTGGTGCCGTCGGGGAAGGTCGCCTCGACCTGCACATCGTGGATCATCTCGGGGATGCCCTCCATGACGTCGTCGCGCGTGAGCACCTTGCGACCGGACGACATGAGTTCGGCTACGGTCCGGCCGTCACGGGCACCTTCGAGAATGTGCGACGTGAGGAGAGCGATCGCCTCGGGATGATTGAGTTTCAGACCCCGGCCCCGACGCTTCTCGGCCACGTCGGCCGCCACATGAATGAGCAGTCGTTCCTGCTCGTGCGGGGTCAGTTGCACAGCTCACCTCACAGTCCTTCACTCCGGACCGTGCGGGATCCGGCTGCCGCGGCCACCGCGACGGGTATAGATGTAACACACAAGAAATGCACATGATCTTGTGCATCCCGGCCACAAAAGCCCCTGGTGACGTGCGGTGCAGGCTAATTGCGGGGAGTTTCAACGAGGTTAACCACCCATTGACCCGCCCATGACTGTCGGCTGGGCTCACCCATACCCATCTGGGCCTGCAGGCCGTTCTGCAAAGTTTCGACATGGACCTCCCCGAACAGCGCCTGCCGCGCGGCTCCAGCCGGCCGTGACCGCCGTGGCGCCGCGACCGCCGATGCCCCGAAGGGCACGCAGGTGCGGGGATGTCGTCGGCGCTGCCGATGCCGCGGCAGTCCGAACCGGTCGGCCGCGTCGGCCACTTCACGCCGCCGGGCGCGGGCGGAACGCCGCTGCGCTCGGTCTCGTGCTTCGACGGGGCGCGAGCCTCGACGCCCGCGCTCACGCCGGCGGCCCGGACGGGGCTCGGGCTCGTACACGTACTGCTCGGCGGGCTTCGCAAGAAGCGGGGCGGGCTCCGGCGAAGGGGCCAGGAAGCCCAAGTCACTTGATCCAGGCCCCGCTTGAGGCCTGACACACGTACCTCACCTACCAGGTCGGCCAGATCTGCCGGACCTGTCCGACCTCCCGACCTGTCCAACCTGACCGACCTACCTGACCTCCGGCCCCCGGTGCTCCGCGGCGATGCCGAAGCGGTGGCGGTCGCCGCCGGTGGACGAGGTCGAGCCGATGCTGGAGACGGAGCTGATCACTTGCTCGTCCTCCGGCTCCCCCAAGGCTTCGAGGCGCTCGAGATCGGCGGCGGAGACCAGCGCGACGAGCGGCTTGCCGTGCCGGGTCACGACGACGCGCTCCCCGCCGTACACGACGCGGTTGATCAGATCGGCGAGCTCAGCGCGGGCTTGCGTCACCGGAATCTCGTAGGCCATGTTCTCCAGCTTAGACCGGGCCCGCAGCACGGACACGGTCCGTGACCGCACCGCGACGCACAGGTAGGGCGGCAGCCCGGGCGGGACGGTTCGGGGCGCCGTCGATGTCAGTGGCTGCGCGTAGCGTCGACGTGTCAACTGTTCGTGCTGCATGGCTGCTTGCGCGGATCCGACGGAGCCCCGCCCGGAACAGCGCCCGCGGCGGGGCCTCGCGCGCCTAGGCTCCGCGCATGGAACAGAGCGAGATCATCTTGCGCGCAATCGGCGTCCTGACCGAGACCCAGGAAATGGTGCGCAGGCTCAGCAAGGAAGCCGAGCCCGACATCGAGGCCGAGGACGCCCAGCTCGGGCGCCTGGTGACAGAGGTGTTCCCCTCCATCGAGATCCCGGCGGAATCGAGCGTGGAGGAGGCGGCGGAGGCCACCGTCGCAGCACTGATGCCGGTGACGATCTCCCTGGTGGGCGCGTTCGCGTTCCTCTTCTCCGAGCTCGCCGAGGTGCATGACGCGGGCCGGACCGACATCAAGACCGCCGACCTCCTGCAACACCTCGCGCTGCGCCTGTCCAGGTCGGACGACGGCGACCGGTAGCCACGACACAGGAGAACGGAGCAGGGGGTCGGCCGGCGCCTCGGGCGCGGGCCGGCCCCTTTTCGCGTTTCTCGCAGCCTGAGCCCTCCCTTTCGCGTTTCTCGCACCCTGAGCCCTACTCGACCATCCGTACGTCCTGTACATTTTTTACAGAAGCAGCGACAGAGTTCCGCGCTCACGGAGGCATGTGCCATGAACCGACCTTCCGCCCGCTACGTCCTGCCCGAGTTCACCGAGCGCACCTCGGCCGGGCACCGCACCCTCGATCCGTACTCCAAGCTCCTGGAGGAGCGGATCGTCTTTCTGGGGACGCCGATCGACGACATCTCCGCGAACGACGTGATGGCGCAGTTCATGCACCTCGAGTACGCCGCGCCGGACCGGGACATCTCGCTGTACATCAACTCCCCCGGCGGCTCGTTCAGCGCGATGACGGCGATCTACGACACGATCCGGTTCGTCAGCTGCGAGGTCGAGACCGTGTGCCTCGGGCAGGCCGCCTCCGCCGCCGCCGTGCTCCTGGCGGCCGGGACGCCGGGGAAGCGGGCCGTGCTGCCCGGCGCGCGCGTGGTGATCCATCAGCCGGGGCTGCCCGAGCCCGCGCAGGGCCAGCCGACCGACCTGGAGATCCAGGCCCGTGAACTGGTACGCATGCGCGCCCAGCTGGAGGAACTGCTCGCGCGGCACACCGGGCAGAGCCGCGAGCGCATCGGCGCCGATATCGAGCGGGACACGATCCTCCGGGCCCAGGACGCCGTCGAGTACGGGCTCGCGGACCGGGTCATCGACAACCGTAAGACGTCCGGTTCGGCCCCCGGCGCCAGGTGAGCCGACGATGCTGCCGCCCGAACTGCCTCCGCTGCCCGCACTGACGCGGGCCGAGTGCGAACTCCTCGACCGCTATCTGGAGGTGGTCGATCTGCTCGGAAGGATCAACCCGGCCAGGAGCGACCACACGTACGGCGGACTGCGCGCCGCTCAAGCGCTCGTCGGCAGGGCGACGGCTCTCAGGGACGCCCTGACGCTCATGCATCAGCGGGGCGAGAGCGAGGTCCACGCGACGACGCTGGCCCAGGCTTTGCGGGTCCTGGACGGAGAAAGGAGGTCACAACGGGTCACAGTGCCGCCGGAGCCGGTCAATTGACGGTGCATTCGAGACCGAAGCGGTCGACGCGAACCGTCCGGACCCGGGCCGAAACGGACCAGAAGAGGTACCCACATACGGAGTAGCCGGTACTCGCACATGCGAACCGGAAGAGTTGCGCGGAACGCCTACGCAGAGTCCGGGATTCCGCCTTCCGCTGCTGGTGCGGGCGTCGCCGGGACCCCCGCGCCGGGGTGGAAAGGTGTGCTGTCCACCCGAACAGGTCAGTCGTGAGGACACTCACTCAACGCCGATTCGGCGCTGCGTTCGCGCCGTTCGTGCGTGAAGATCCCTTCCGACGACAAGCCCCCGCCGCCGCGGCGGGGCGGTCCGTGCGGACGCCGAGTCCTGCCGCCGTACGGATGCCAGGTCGACAGAAGTGGATCGGCAGGAGTGGAGGACCCGAGCACGACGGGCCGCCGGAGCTGTTTTCCGGGCCGGCCCTTGGGGTGAAGCCGCACATCGCGGCCGGGCAACTTCGCCAGCCCGAATCCGACAGGTCATCCTTCACAGGCGGCTGACGAAGGGTTGCGCATGACTGCGCTCAATCGTGTCCCGTCGCTGCTCGCCCGGGCCGGAACCGCCTCGGCCCTCACACTCGCCGTAACGGGTGGCAGCCTGCTGGTCCCCGGAGCCGCGCCCGAAGCGGAAGCCGCGCCACCGGCGACGAAGGCACTCCAGATCGCGGCCTCCAAGAGGGGAAGCCCCTACCGGTGGGGCGCCACTGGGCCGCACACATTCGACTGCTCGGGCCTGACGCTCTACTCGTTCAAGGCTGCGGGAAAGAAGCTGCCCCGCACCGCCGCCCAGCAGTACAACAAGACCCGCCATGTCTCCGCATCCCATCGAAAACGCGGTGACCTGGTCTTCTTCCATTCGGGTTTCGGTGTCTACCACGTCGGCATCTACGCCGGGAAGGGAAAGATCTGGCACTCGCCGAAGACCGGTGACGTGGTGCGACTCCAGCGGATCTGGACGAAGAGCGTCTGGTACGGGCGCGTGCGCTAGCGCCGCCTGACGGGTCCCCGGGCGCCCTGGGGACCCGTCAGGCGCCGGAGAGTACTCACATCCGCCCCGTCCGCCTCGGAACCGCGCGATGGGGTACTCGTGGTCGTATGGACGAGGACCGAACGGCAGGCGACGACGACGCCCCACGCGCCCCGGGCCCGCCGAGCGGAGGCCTGGACCGGCACGAGACGCCGCTGGAGCGCGCGGACCGGAACTTCGGCGAGCTGCTCCAGGAGCTGAGAGTCACCCAGACGGGCGTGCAGATCCTCTTCGCGTTCCTGCTGACGCTGGCGTTCACTCCGCGGTTCCCGTCGCTGGACGCCATGCAGCGCGCGACCTACATCGCGACGCTGCTGCTCGCGGTGCTCGCCGCCGCGCTGTTCACGGCGCCCGCGGCGCTGCACCGCGCGCTGTTCCGGCGCGGTGCCAAGCCGCAGATCGTGCAGATGTCCTCGCGGCTCGCCACGGCCGGCCTGAGCGTTCTGGTGCTCGCCCTGACCGGGTCCGTGCTGCTCGTCGTGGATGTCACGGCGGGGCGGGCGGCGGGGATCGCGGCGGGGGCGGGAACGTTCGCGGTCTGTGCGGGCCTGTGGGGTGTGCTGCCGCGTCTGGTGCGGCGCTCGCTCACCCGGGCGCAGAAGGGGACGGACACTGCGTCCCCGTAGCCGCCTTCTTACCTGCCGGCCTTCACACCTGTTGGACAGGGACCGTCCACGGCAGGGCGATCCATACGGTCTTGCCGCCTTCGGGGGCGGGCCTGACCGACAGGCTTCCGCCGCACTCGACGGTCAGCCAGCGGATGATCACCATGCCGCGCCCGTTGTCCTGCTGAACGGCGGCCGGGAGCCGCTTCGGGTAGCGCGGGTGGCTGTCCGTGACGCCGATGCGCAGGTGTTCGTCGCGCTCCAACTGCACGTCGACCTTGAAGACGGGCGACTGTCCGCGGGTGTGCATCACGGCGTTCGTGGCGAGTTCGGAGACGATGAGCCGGACCGTGTCGGCGGTTTCCGCATCGCGCGGCATGCCCCATTCGGCGAGTACGTCGCTGACATATGTGCGGGCCGAGGAGACCGAGGCGGGATCGCTCGGCAGAGTGACGGATGCTTCCTGGTGATCTGCCATGGCGACGTCGTCCCTTTTTTCGCCGGGGCCTGAATCCGACACATCGCGGATGACTCGAGGCGACCCCCGGACTGGTGCTTCGCGCCAGAGTGCCATTCCCACCCGGCCGGTGGAGCCGATCCCCCGAGATATGCATATATCTGTCGCTCGAAGCGGTGAACTCTGCCTCGGTGGACCGCATTTGGGCGTACGCCGCCTGCTTCCTCTACCGTCGGCTCAGAACACCGATCCGCCGGGCCGGAAGGAGCCGGGCCGCACAGGTCCGAGGAGACAGGATGAAACACGGTCCGGCGGTGCGCCGCCGCAGGCTCGGCGCGGAGCTGCGCGCGCTGCGTGCCCGCGCGGGGCTCACAAGTGGCGAGACGGCCCGGCTCGTCGGCTGGCACCAGTCGAAAGTGAGCCGTATCGAGACCGGGCGCAGCGGCGTGAAAGCGTCGGACGTGCGCCTCCTGCTCGACGCGTTCGAGGTCGCGGACCCCGGCATACGGGATCTGCTGGTCGCGCTGGCCGGGTCGGGGGACGACGGCGGCCAGCACTGGTGGCACGCCTACCGGGGTCTTCTACCGCCCGCCTACCGGGACTTCATCAGCCTGGAGTCGCAGGCGTGCCGGGTCAGAACGGTCGAGACGTCCGTCGTGCCGGGCCTCCTCCAGACGCCCGACTACGCGCGTGCGGTGACCAGGGCCGCGCTCGGCGGGCTGCCGGACGGGCAGGTCGACGCCCTGGTCGAGGTGCGGATCGCCCGGCAGGACGTGCTGCGTTCCGCGTCCCCGCTCCGGCTCAGCGCGGTGCTCGACGAGGCGGTGCTGCGGCGCCCGGTGGGCGGTCCCCGGGTGATGGGGGAGCAGTTGCGTCATCTGGCTGCCATGGCGAAACTTCCCCATGTGCGGCTTCAGGTATTGCCGTTCGCCGCAGGGGAGCATGTCGGACTAACCGGCCCTTTCGTTGTGTTCTCATTTCCGAACACTTCTGATCTGGACGTAGTAGTTCTCGACCATTTGACGAGTAGCCTCTACCTCGAGCGGAAAGAAGACCTCAAGGCGTACACGGATGCCTTCGACACCCTTCGGATCCACGCCCTTTCGCCCGGGGACTCGTTGGATTTCATCGCCGGGATCGCCGGAGCGCACCGCCCTCCGGACAGTGAACGCACGTAAGGAGGCACCATGTCAGCACTGCCTCGGTACGTACCATCCGCCGCGGTTCCCAGCACCTCTCTGCGCGACGCGCCATGGCGGCGAAGCAGCCGAAGCACCGGAATGAACAACTGCGTCGAGACGGCCCCGCTGCGCCGCGGCCCTTCGGCCGGACTGCTCGCCGTGCGCGACTCCAAGCGCACAACCGGACCCGCCCTGCTGTTCTCGCCCTCCGCGTGGGAGGGGTTCCTCAACTCCTTGCGGTGAACGCCGAGTCGGGAGCGTTGCGGCTGATCACCCGTACGGTCTGGGCGATTTGATCGTCGGTCAGGTCGGCGCGGGCGGTCAGCCGCAGACGTGAGATGCCGTCAGGCACCGACGGGGGACGGAAGCAGCCGACGGCGAGGCCGGCTTCGCGGCAGTCCGCCGCCCAGCGCACCGCCTCCTCGGGGGACGGCGCGCGCACGGAGACGACGGCGGCGTCGGGCCGTACGGCCTGGAGCCCCTGGGCCGTGAGCAGTTCGTGCAGCGAGGACGCCACGGCGCGGGCCCTTTCGGCGCGCTCGGGCTCGCGGCGCAGCAGGCGCAGGGCCGCGAGCGCGGCGCCGGCCGCTGCGGGCGCAAGGCCCGTGTCGAAGATGAACGTCCGTGCGGTGTTGACGAGATGGTCGATCACCCGGGCCGGACCGAGGACGGCGCCGCCCTGGCTGCCGAACGACTTGGAGAGGGTGACGGTGACGACGGTGTCGTCGGCGCCCGAGAGCCCCGCCGCCTGCGGCGCGCCCCTGCCGCCGTCGCCGAGCACGCCGAGCCCGTGCGCGTCATCGACGATCAGACCCGCCCCGAACTCCCTTGCCACTCCCGCGAGTTCAGCCAGTGGAGCGGCGTCGCCGTCCACCGAGAAGACGGAGTCCGACACGACGACGGCCTGCCCCTGATGCGTATCGAGGGCCTTGCGGACGGCGTCGGGCTCGGCGTGCGGGACGACCTGCGTCGCGCCGCGGGCGAGCCGGCATCCGTCGATGAGGGAGGCGTGGTTGCTCGCGTCCGAGACGATCAATGAGCCGTGCGGGGCGAGAGCGGTCACGGCCGCGAGGTTGGCGGCGTAGCCGGACGACAGGACGAGCGCCGCCTCGAAACCGCAGAACTCGGCCAGTTCGCGCTCGAGTTCGGCGTGCAGCTCCGTGGTGCCCGTGACGAGCCGCGAGCCGGTGGCGCCGCCACCCCAGCGCAGCGCCGCGTCCGCCGCTCCCCCGGTGATCTCGGGGTGGCGCGTGAGGCCGAGGTAGTCGTTGCTCGCGAGATCGAGGAGAGGGTTCGAGGCGGGGCGGGGGCGCAGGGTGCGGACGAGTCCGGCGCCGCGGCGCACGCGCTCCTGCTCGTCGATCCAGCCGAACGGCGATCCCGCCATGTGAGTCCCTCCGACGGCCGTGTCGCGACCGGTTCTCGAGTGGAGTGTGGTGTCCCGTGCCCGGTGCGTCTTTGTAGGCAGCGCACAGACACTAGCGGGACATCCAGCCACCCAGGGTGTGGCAATACCCACACGTCGAACCGGCAGAGTTGTCCGAAGCCTCCTTGGCCTGAGCAGGGGACGTAAGCCAGGATCGGGCCATGGACCTGCTGAACACGCTGGTGGACAAGGGGCTGCGGCGCGAGCTGCCGAGCCGCGAAGAAGCGCTCGCCGTTCTGGCGACTTCCGACGACGAACTGCTCGATGTGGTGGCCGCGGCCGGCAAGGTGCGGCGGCAGTGGTTCGGCCGGCGGGTGAAACTCAACTATCTGGTCAACCTCAAGTCGGGCCTGTGCCCCGAGGACTGCTCGTACTGCTCGCAGCGGCTCGGGTCCAAGGCAGAGATCCTCAAGTACACGTGGCTGAAGCCCGACGAGGCATCGAAGGCCGCGGCCGCCGGTGTCGCGGGCGGCGCGAAGCGGGTCTGTCTGGTTGCGTCCGGGCGCGGCCCGACGGACCGCGACGTCGACCGTGTCTCGGAGACCATCGGCGCGATCAAGGAGCAGAACGAGGGCGTCGAGGTGTGCGCCTGCCTCGGTCTGCTCTCCGAGGGCCAGGCCGAGCGGCTGCGCGGCGCGGGCGCCGACGCGTACAACCACAACCTCAACACCTCCGAGGGCACGTACGGCGACATCACGACGACGCACACCTACGCCGACCGCGTCGACACGGTGCAGAAGGCCCACGCGGCCGGCCTGTCCGCCTGCTCCGGGCTCATCGCGGGCATGGGCGAGAGCGACGAGGACCTGGTCGACGTCGTCTACTCGCTGCGCGAACTCGACCCGGACTCGGTGCCGGTCAACTTCCTGATCCCCTTCGAGGGCACGCCCCTCGCCAAGGAGTGGAACCTGACACCGCAGCGCTGCCTGCGGATCCTCGCGATGGTCCGCTTCGTCTGCCCCGACGTCGAGGTGCGGATCGCGGGCGGGCGCGAGGTGCACCTGCGCTCGATGCAGCCGCTGGCGCTCCACCTCGCCAACTCCATCTTCCTCGGCGACTACCTGACGAGTGAGGGCCAGGCGGGCAAGGCGGACCTGGACATGATCACGGACGCCGGGTTCGAGGTCGAGGGCACCGACCAGGTGACACTGCCCGAGCACCGGGGCGGGCCGTGCGGCTCCGAGGCGGAGGCGGCCTGCGGTTCCGGTGCGCATGCGGCATGCGGTTCCGACGCGGGTTCGGCCTGCGGTTCCGGTGGGGGCTGCGGCTCCCATGAAGAAGCCGCGGAGCCCTCGGTCGCCGAGGTCCCCGAGGCGCGCACGGACCTGGTCGCCGTACGCCGCCGGGGTGCCGGTACGGATCTCGCGCCCAATGCCTGAGCTGCCCGGGCCCGCGGTGACGGGGCTGCCCGTGACGGGGCTGCCCGTGGCGGAGCTGCTCGACCTCGACCGGCGGCACGTCTGGCATCCGTACGGTCCGATGCCGGGGCGGCAGGAGCCGCTGGTCGTCGAGTCGGCGGCCGGGGTACGGCTGCGACTCGCCGGCGAGGGCGGTGAGAGCGGTCAGGGTGCCGAGCTGGTCGACGGGATGTCGTCGTGGTGGTCGGCGATCCACGGCTACAACCACCCCGTGCTCAACGAGGCGGTGCGCGACCAGCTCGGCCGGATGAGCCACGTCATGTTCGGCGGGCTCACGCACGAGCCCGCCGTCGCGCTCGCGAAGCGTCTTGTCGACATGTCGCCAGAGGGGCTTGAGCATGTGTTCCTGGCCGACTCGGGCTCCGTGTCCGTCGAGGTCGCGATCAAGATGTGCCTCCAGCACTGGCGTTCCCTCGGGCGGCCGGAGAAGCGCCGCCTGCTGACGTGGCGCGGCGGCTATCACGGCGACACCTGGCAGCCGATGGCGGTCTGCGACCCCGAGGGCGGCATGCACGAGCTGTGGTCGGGGGCGCTGCCGCGGCACGTGTTCGCCGACGCCCCGCCCACCGAGTACGAGCAGACCTACGCGGATCATCTGCACGAGCTGATCGGGCGGCACGCCCATGAGCTGGCGGCCGTGATCGTGGAGCCCGTGGTGCAGGGCGCGGGCGGGATGCGGTTCCACTCCCCCGCGTATCTGCGGGTCCTGCGTGAGGCCTGCGACGCGCACGACGTGCTCCTCGTGTTCGACGAGATCGCCACGGGGTTCGGCCGGACCGGGGCGCTGTTCGCCGCGGAGCACGCGACGGTGACGCCCGATGTGATGTGTGTCGGCAAGGCGCTGACCGGTGGCTATATGACACTGGCGGCGACGCTGTGCACGGCGCGTGTGGCGGACGGGATCTCGCGGGGCGACGTGCCGGTGCTCGCGCACGGGCCCACGTTCATGGGGAACCCCCTCGCCGCCGCGGTGGCCTGCGCCTCGATCGACCTCCTGCTCGGGCAGGACTGGGCGACGGAGGTCAAGCGGATCGAGTCGGGGCTGCGGGAGTCGCTCGGCGCTGCGTCGGAGCTGCCCGGGGTGCGCGATGTGCGTGTGCTCGGCGCGATCGGTGTCGTACAGCTGGACCACGAGATCGACATGGCGGCGGCCACGCGGGCGGCGGTGCGCGAGGGCGTGTGGCTGCGGCCGTTCCGTGACCTCGTGTACACGATGCCTCCGTACATCACGGGGGACGAGGATCTGGCACGGATCGGCCGCGCGGTGTGCGCGGCCGCGCGGGAGGGCTGAACAGCATGACGGTACTGGTGGTCACGGGGACCGGAACCGAGATCGGCAAGACGGTCACGACGGCGGCCGTGGCGGCCGCCGCGCTGGCCGCGGGGCGGTCGGTGGCCGTCCTGAAGCCGGCCCAGACCGGGGTCGGGCCCGGTGAGCGCGGGGACGCGGACGAAGTGACGCGCCTGGTGGGCGGCGGGGTGACGGCCGTCGAACTGGCGCGGTACCCCGAGCCGTTGGCGCCCGCGACGGCCGCGCTGCGCGCCGGCCTCCCCCCGGTGCGCCCGCACGAGGTGGCCGACGCCGCGGCAAAGCTGGCGACGGACCACGACCTCGTCCTGGTCGAGGGCGCGGGCGGCCTGCTCGTGCGGTTCGACGCGGACGGAGGCACGCTCGCGGACGCCGCCAGGCAGCTCGGAGCGCCGGTCCTCGTCGTCGCGGCGGCGGGGCTCGGCACACTCAACTCGACGGCCCTGACGACGGAGGCCCTGCGCGCGCGGGACCTGACGCCGCTCGGCGTGGTCGTCGGCAGCTGGCCGGAGCACCCCGACCTCGCGGCCCGCTGCAATCTCGCGGACTTCCCCGAGGTCTCGGGGACGAAGCTCCTCGGCGCGATCCCCGAGGGGGCCGGTACGCACCCCGACTTCCGTGAATCCGCGCCGAGTTGGCTGGCGCCGGAGCTGGCGGGGACATGGGACGCGGCGGCCTTCGCCGCGAGCGCCGAGGCGCCCCGGTGAGCGCCTAGGGTCTTGCGTTTGGATCGGGGGCGAGCCCAGCAGGATCCAAACGAAAGGCCCTAGCGGCTCACAGGCTCCATCTGCGCAGTTCCTCCGCGATGTCGTGCACGGTCGCCCCGCCGTCCTTGACCAGGCGGGCCAGTTCCCTGACCTGGTCGGGCGACGTGGCGACCTTCAGGCCGCTCGCGACGAGATAGGCGTACGCGACGGCCGACGCGAACATCGCGTTCGAGCGTTCGAGGGCGGGGACGTGGAGGAGCAGCTGGAGCAGTGCGGCGGCCCGCGCCTGTGGGCTGTCGTACACGGCGGTCCCGAATATCTCCGCCTCGTGCCGGCTGACGGCGGCGACGAGCGCGCCCCAGTCGGTCACCTGAGGGTCTCCGGGGGTCTTCTGTTCGGCGATCATGAGGAGCCAGGCCAGGTCGATCCGCACGTTCTTCGATTCGCTCAAGGGCTCAGCGTCGGCCTTCGCGCTCCGCGCCGAATTCCTCGGCGAACACGGATTCGTACTGCTTCATGAAGTCGGCCGCCGCCTCGACGAACGTCCGGCCGAGCTCACCCGCGTCCTGTCTGACCAGCTCCTCGATGTACCGGTTCACACTCACGCCGCGTGCCAGCGCACGCTCACGCGCGGCTCGGGCGGTGTCCTCGTCCACCCGTACGTTCAGCTGAGTCTTCGCCATGACTTCACGCTAGCGCCGACGTGCTAGCACCGGCAAGGAGACGGCGAATGTGCCCCTTACACGCGTATCTGGAGCCCGACCTCGGAGGGATACCGCGCGTGTGACGCGCCGCACTACTCTCGTACGCGACACGGGAGTCGGTACGGCCAGGACGACGGCGAGACCCAGGAGGCGGCCTTGTCCACAGCGGCAGCAGAACAGCCCCACGGCCTGGCGGAGGCGCGCGATGTCGCCGCGCGCGCCCGGGGCCTGACCAAGGCGTACGGGTCAGGGGAGACCGCCGTCCTCGCGCTCGACTCGGTCGACGTGGACATCGCACGCGGCCGGTTCACGGCGGTCATGGGCCCCTCGGGGTCGGGCAAGTCCACGTTGATGCACTGCCTGGCCGGGCTCGACTCGGTCTCCGCGGGCCAGGTGTGGCTCGGGGACACCGAGATCACGGGCCTGCGCGACAAGGAGCTGACGCGGCTGCGGCGCGACCGGATCGGCTTCATGTTCCAGTCCTTCAACCTCATTCCCACGCTGAACGCGGCGGAGAACATCACGCTGCCGATGGACATCGCGGGCCGCACCCCGGACCCGGGCTGGCTGAAGCAGGTCATCGACACGCTGGGCCTCGGCGACCGGCTCAAGCACCGTCCCGCGCAGCTCTCCGGAGGCCAGCAGCAGCGGGTGGCCTGCGCCAGGGCGCTCGCCTCGCGACCGGAACTGATCTTCGCGGACGAGCCGACCGGGAACCTGGACTCGCGCGCGGGCCTCGAGGTCCTCGGGTTCCTGCGCGAGGCGGTGGACGACCTCGGGCAGACCGTCGTGATGGTGACGCACGACCCCGGCGCCGCGGGCCACTCCGACCTGGTGCTCTTCCTCGGTGACGGCCGCCTCGTGGACGAGATGCCGCAGCCCACGGCGGAGGCGGTCCTGGAACGCATGCGTCTGTTCACCGGGGGCAACCCCCACAACTCCCAGCCGTAGAGAGGCCGCTGTGCTGAAGGCGACGCTCAGGAGTTTCCTCGCGCACAAGGGCCGACTGGTCCTGTCGGGGCTTGCCATCGTCCTCTCGGTGGCGTTCGTGGCGGGCAGTCTGGTCTTCTCGGACACGGTCACCCGCACCTTCGACCGGCTCTTCGCGTCCACGTCCGCCGACGTACAGGTGAATCCGAAGCAGGACTCCCTCAGCGAGACGGTGCCGACCGGGGCGGTCGAGACCGTCCCGGCCCGGCTCGCCCGGCAGATCAGGTCCGTCGACGGCGTCGCCGCGGCCAGGATCGACGCCGCCGCCGAGAACATCACCGTCGTGGACGACAAGAACAACTCGGTCGGCCCGACCAGCGGTGCCCCCACCATCGCCACCAACTGGTATGTGACGGACCGCAGTCCGGTCCGCCTGACCTCGGGCCATGCCCCGCGCGGCAGTGGCGAGGCGCTGCTCGACGCGGACACCGCCGACAAGAAGCACATCCGCATCGGCGACTCCCTCACCGTCCTCGCGCAACCGGGGTCCTTCACCGTCCGGATCGTCGGCATCGCGACCTTCCGCACCACCAACCCCGGCGCCGCGCTCGTCTTCCTGGACACGGCGACGGCGCAGGCGAAGCTGCTCGGCGGCACGGATCGCGCGACGAGCATCTCCGTGGACGCGGCGCCCGGGGTGAGCGACGCCGCGCTGAAGCGGCGGATCGCCCAACAGCTCGGTTCCGGCTACGACTTGAAGACCGCCGGCGAACAGGCCACGTCGGACGCGGCGGATCTCGGCCCGTTCCTCGACGTGATCAAGTACGTGATGCTGGGCTTCGCCGGGATCGCGGTCCTGGTCGGGATCTTCCTGATCGTGAACACGTTCTCGATGCTGATCGCGCAGCGCACCCGCGAGCTGGGACTGCTGCGCGCGCTCGGCGCCGACCGGCGGCAGGTGCGCCGCTCCGTCCTGACGGAGGCGGTGCTGCTCGGCCTGGTGGGCTCGGTGCTCGGCCTCGCGGCGGGTATCGGGCTGGCGCTCGGCCTCATCAGGCTCATGAGCGCGTTCGGGATGAACCTGAAGTCGACCGAGATGGTGATCGGCTGGGGGACGCCCGTCGCCGCCTTCGCGGTCGGCGTCGGGGTCACGTTCGTGGCCGCGTATCTGCCGTCGCGGCGTGCGTCCCGGGTCTCCCCCATGGCGGCGCTCGCGGACGCCGAGATCGCGGGTGCGGGGCGGCCGCTGCGGGTGCGCGCGGTGGCGGGAGCCGTGGTCGGCGTGGCGGGGGTGGCCGCTCTCGCCGGTTGCGCCGCGGCCACGAAGACGGCGAGTGCCTCGCTGCTCCTCATCGTCGGCATCGTCCTGACGCTGCTGGCCACGGTGATCGCGGGCCCCTTGCTCGTACGTCCCGTGATCCGCGTCCTGGGCGGCGCGTTCCCCGCCGTGTTCGGCTCGGTGGGGCGGCTGAGCCAGCGCAACGCGCTGCGTAACCCGCGGCGCACCGGGGCCACCGCGGCCGCGCTGATGGTCGGGCTCGCTCTGGTGGCGGGCATGTCCGTGGCCAGCGCGTCGATGAGCAAGTCGTTCGACGAGCAGATCGACAAGACCCTGGGCGCCGACTTCACCGTCCAGAATGCCAACTTCACACCCTTCCCTGAGGAAGTGACCGACAAGATCCGCGCCACCGAAGGGGCGGGGCTCGTCGTGCGACAGCGGTTCGTGCCGCTCGCGGTGCGTCTGCCGGACGGCAAGCGCGTGAAGACGACGGCCGCGGGTTACGAGGCACAGCTCGACGAGGTCGCGCACGTCACGTACTCCCAGGGCGACTCGGCGGCCGCGCTCGCGCCCGGGAAGGTCGCGATGGACGCGGAGTTCGCCAAGGAGCACCACGCGCGCGTGGGCACGGTGGTGCCCGTGGACCTGCCCGGCGGACGCACGGACCGGCTCACCGTCGCGGCCCTCACCGACCAGGGCGGGGGCGACGGATTCGGCATGTCCGGCGGCCTGTTCATGGGGATGGGGACGCTGGAGAAGTTCCTGCCCGACGGCCAGGACTCGGCGGTGTACGTGAACGCCTCCCCCGGCACGGGCGCGGACGCGCTCCGCGCCCGTCTGGAGAAGGCCCTCGATCCGTACCCACAGGTACAGGTCCGCGACCTGGCCGACTACAAGAAGCTCGTGCACGACCAGATCGCGGTGCTGCTGTACCTCGTGTATGCGCTGGTCGGGCTCGCGATCGTCATCGCCGTCCTGGGCGTCGTCAACACCCTTGCCCTGTCGGTCGTCGAGCGGACGCGGGAGATCGGTCTGCTCCGCGCCATCGGGCTCTCCCGGCGCCAGCTGCGGAGGATGATCCGCCTGGAGTCCGTGGTGATCGCCGTGTTCGGAGCGGTGCTCGGGCTGACGCTCGGTGTCGTGTGGGGGCTCGCGATCCACGAGGTGCTCGCGCTCCAGGGCATGGAGGCGCTCGCCATCCCGTGGGGCACGATCGTCGCGGTCGTGGTCGGCTCGGTCGTCGTGGGGCTCGCGGCGGCGCTCCTTCCGGCGCTCCGCGCCTCGCGCATGAACGTGCTGGCGGCCATCGCCCACGAATGATGTACTCGCCGCACGGCCTCCCGGCCGTTCAGCTCCACCGAGTTCAACTCGCCCGAGACTGAGGAGAGTTCATGAGTCGCGCGTTCCGCTTCGGCGTCAACATGGTCACCCCCGCGTCCGGCGACGAGTGGCGTAAGCGCTGCCGCAGGGCCGAGGAGCTCGACTACGACGTGATCCTCGTCGCCGACCACCTGGGCATGCCCTCGCCGTTCCCCTCCCTGGTCGCCGCCGCCGAGGCGACCGAGCGCCCGCGTGTGGGCACGTTCGTCCTCAACGCCGGCTTCTGGAACCCGGTACTCCTCGCCCGCGAGGTGGCGACCACGGACACGCTCACCGGCGGCAGGCTCGAACTCGGCCTGGGCGCAGGCTACGTGCAGGCGGAGCACGAGGCGGCCGGGCTGCCCTGGGGGTCGCCCGGTGAGCGAGTGGACCATCTGCGGCGCGTCGTGGAGGAGCTGGACCGGCTGCTCGGGTCGGACGAGCATCAGCCTCGGCCCGTGCAGCACCCCCGCCCGCCGCTCCTGATCGGCGGCAACGGCGACCGGATGCTGAAGCTGACGGCCGAGCACGCGCAGATCGCGGCGTTCACCGGGGCGCGCTCCGTCCCCGGCCACCCGGGCGGGAAGCTCCAGCACCTCACCCCGGAGGAGCTGGACGAGCGCGTCGCCGCGTACCAGCGCTTCGCGGCGGGGCGCGCGGAGCCCGCCGAACTCAATCTGCTGATCCAGATGGTCACGGTGACCGACGACCGGCGGGCGGCGATCCAGCCGGTTCTCGAACGCATCCCGCAGTTCACGCGGGACGAGGCGCTGGACCTGCCGCTGCTGCTCGTCGGCACGGTCCGTGAGATCGCGGACCAGGTGCGCGCGCAGCGCGACCGCTACGGGTTCACGTACCTCACGGTCCTGGAGCCCTACATGGAGGCGTTCGGTCCGGTCATCGAGGAGCTGCGGAAGGTCTGAGCCGGGGCCCTGTCCGCATCCTGAAAAAAATGGCGCGCGGGACCGGCCGCCCGGTGATGGGATCGGCCCCATGAGTGATCTTCGGATACGGGCCGCGACGCCCGACGACCTCGATGCCGCCCTCGCCTTCTGGAAGCTGGCCGCCGAGGGCACGAGCATCAGCGACGACCGCGCGGGCGTGGAGCGGCTCGTCGCCCGCGACCCCGAGTCGCTGCTGCTCGCCGAGCGCGACGGGCAGCTGGTGGGGACCGTCATCGCCGGCTTCGACGGATGGCGCTGCCATCTGTACCGGCTCGCGGTGCATCCGGACGCGCGGCGGCAGGGCGTGGGGTCGGCGCTGCTCGCGGCCGCGGAGGAGCGATTCGTACGGCTCGGTGGGCGGCGGGGCGACGCGATGGTCCTGGACCGCAACGAGCGCGCGCAGCACGCGTGGCGTGCCGCCGGTTATGCGCCGCAGCCGCAGTGGACGCGCTGGGTCAAGCACCTCACGGACTGACCCAGCGCGGCCCGGGCGACGGCGTCCCGGCCGCACGGGCTTTGCCGATCCTTTACCATGGTTGCTCCACTTGTCCCGTCCTCCTCTTGAAAGGTGTGAGCGTCCGCCCATGGGCGAGCCTCCCAGTACCCGGCGCCTGCGACATCGCGCGATACCCACCGCCCTGGCCGATCATGGGACGGAGGTGACCCGATGACCGAAGTGCTCCTGCTCGCCGTGGCGGTGCTGCTCTCGCTGGCCTGCGGTGCGTTCGTCGCTGCCGAGTTCTCCCTCACCACGGTCGAGCGTTCCGGCCTCGAGCGCGCCGTCGAGCGCGGTGAGCGGGGCGCCGCCGGCGCCCTCAAGGCCGTACGGAATCTGACCTTCCAGCTCTCCGGTGCCCAGCTCGGCATCACCGTGACCAATCTGGTCGTCGGCATGCTCGCCCAGTCGTCCGTCGCCAAACTGATCGCGGGGCCCCTGGAGAGTCTCGGGCTCTCCCGCTCCGCCGCCTCCTCGGCCGCACTGGTCATCGCCACGGGCCTGTCGACCGTCTTCCTGATGGTCGTCGGCGAGCTTGTCCCCAAGAACTGGGCGATCTCGTCGCCGCTGGCCGTAGCCAAGCGCGTCGCGACGCCCCAGCGCCTGTTCAGCGCCGCGTTCCGCCCCTTCATCACGCACCTGAACAACACCGCGAACCGGGCGGTGCGCCGCTTCGGCATCGAACCCGCCGAGGAGCTGGCCTCCGCGCGCGGACCGCAGGAACTGGTGGCCCTGGCCCGCCACTCCGCCAAGGAGGGCGCCCTCGAGGCGGACACCGCCGAGCTGTTCATGCGCACCCTGAACCTCGCGGACCTCACCGCGGAGAACGTGATGACACCGCGCGTCCAGGTCGTGGCGCTCGACGCGCAGGCCACCTGCGAGGACGTGGCGAACGCGACCCGGGCCACGGGCCTGTCCCGGTTCCCCGTGTACCGCGGCAACCTCGACTCGGTCGTCGGCGTCGCGCACATCAAGGACGTCCTCGCCGTGCCCGCCGAGCTCCGGGGCCGCCGTTCCGTGTCCGATCTGATGCGCGAGCCGCTCCTCGTACCCGAGACCCTGACCGTCGACCGGCTCCTCGACCGGCTCTCCGGGAAGCGCACGATGGCCGTCGTCATCGACGAGTACGGCGGCACCGCGGGCGTCGCCACGGTGGAGGACATCGTCGAGGAGGTCGTCGGCGAGGTGCGGGACGAGCACGATCCGCACGAGACGCCCGACCTCGCCCCGGCCGGCGTGGACGACGTGGGCCGCGCCCTCTACTCCGCCGACGGCGCCGCCCGCACCGACCAGCTCCAGCGGGTCGGCCTGCGCGTCCCCCACGGCCCCTACGAGACGCTCGCCGGCCTGGTCGCCACCGAGCTCGGCCGGATCCCGGACGTCGGCGACAGCGTCGAGGTGGCCGGATGGCGGCTCGACGTCGTGGACGCCGCGGGCCACCGCGCGGCCCGCGTCCTGCTGCACGCGCCGCTCGCCGAGCGGTCCGACGACGCCCCGAAGGGGGACCGATGACCGCGATCCAGCTCCTGATCGGCCTGGCGACGCTGGTCGTCAACGCCTTCTTCGTGGGCGCCGAGTTCGCCCTGATCTCCGTACGCCGCAGCCAGATCGAACCGCACGCGGACGAGGGCGACCGGCGGGCGAAGAGCGTCCTGTGGGGCCTTCAGCACGTGTCGGCCCTGCTGGCCGCGGCGCAGCTCGGCATCACGCTGTGCACCCTGGTACTCGGCATCGTCGCCGAACCCGCCATCGCCCATATTCTGGAGCCGGTGTTCGACGCGGTCGGCGTGCCGCACGGTCTCGTCCACCCGATCTCGTTCGTGATCGCGCTGACGGTGGCCACGTATCTGCACATGCTGCTCGGCGAGATGATCCCGAAGAACGTCGCGCTCGCCGAGCCGGTGCGCAGCGCGCTGCTGCTCGGGCCGCCCCTGGTGACCTTGGCGAGGGCGCTGCGTCCCGTGATCTTCACGGTCAACGCCTTCGCCAACGGGCTGCTCAAGCTGTTGCGTGTCGACGTCAAGGACGAGGTGTCCGCGACGTTCTCGGACGACGAGCTGGCCCGTCTCGTCAAGGACTCGGGCGACGCGGGACTCATCGACGACCGCGCCCAGGAGCGCCTGCGCGACGCACTCGAACTGGGCCGCCGCCCGGTCAGGGACGTCGTCCTGCCGCTGGAGCGGGTGGTCTACGCGCATGTGGGCGTCACGCCCGAGCAGCTGGAGCAGCTGTCGGCCCGGTCGGGGTTCTCGCGCTTCCCCGTGGTCGACGACAACCGCCGCATCGTCGGCTATCTGCATGTGAAGGACGCCCTGGACGCGTCGCCGCGCGATCTGCCGTTCCGGATTCCGGACATGCGGCCGATCGCGCGCGTCCGCGAGACGACGCCGCTCGACGACGTCCTCTCGGCGATGCGCGGCAGTCGTACGCACGTGGCGGCGGTCCTCGGCGCCGACGGGCGGCTCGCCGGTCTCGTGACGATGGAGGACGTCCTTCGGGAGCTGTTCGGACAGCCGGTGTGATCTCGGCGCCGTGTGCCCGACGCCGGGCACACGGCGCCTCGTCGGCTGTCCCAGGGCTCGGGATACCATCACTTCCGCCATGCAGAAAAATGCCAACCACACCAGTTACAGCAGCCTCGTCACGATCGGTGACTCGTTCACCGAGGGCATGTCCGACCTGCTGCCCGACGGCTCCTACCGCGGCTGGGCCGACGTACTGGCCGGCCGGATGGCGGCCCGCACCCCCGAGTTCCGCTACGCGAACCTCGCCGTGCGCGGCAAGCTCATCAGCCAGATCGTCGACGAGCAGGTGGACGTCGCGGCCGCGATGGGCGCCGACGTCATCACGCTGGTGGGCGGGCTCAACGACACCCTGCGCCCCAAGGTCGACATGGGCCGGGTGCGCGGACTCCTCGAAGAGGCCGTCGAGAAGCTGGCGCCGGCCTGCGAGCGGCTCGTCCTGATGCGCAGCCCCGGCCGCAACGGGCCCGTGATGGAGCGCTTCCGGCCGCGCATGGAGGAGCTGTTCGCCTGCATCGACGACCTCGCGGCGCGGCACGGCGCGGTGGTCGTGGACCTGTACGGGCCGCCCGCCCTCGGTGACCCCCGCATGTGGGACGTGGACCGGCTGCATCTGACGGCGGAAGGGCACAGCCGAGTCGCCGAGGCCGTCTGGCAGGCGCTCGGCCACGAGCCCGAGGGCGACTGGCAGGCCGTGCTCCCGCCGACCGCGCCGCCCGGGTGGGGCACCCGCCGCCTCGCCGACGTCCGCTTCGCCAAGCAGCACCTGGTCCCGTGGATCGGCCGCCGTGTGACGGGCCGCTCCTCAGGCGACGGCCGCCCGGCGAAGCGCCCCGAACTGCTGCCGTACGAGGCCCCGCGCGGCTGACCTGCCGGGACGGGGCGGCGCGCCCCGGGCGCCCCGCCCTCGCAGCTTCCGTCGAAGGGGGCCCGGCCCTGGCCTGCACGAATCGCCATCCCGGTGGCAGGGTTCTAACTTGGAGGGATGCAGGGTGATCTGATCACGCTGTGCCTCGCCGGCGACGTGATGCTTGGGCGGGGCGTCGACCAGATACTTCCGCACCCCGGTGATCCGGCACTGGCGGAGACGTACGTCCGGGACGCCCGCTCCTACGTCGAGCTGGCGGAGGTCGCGCACGGCCCGCTTCCCCGCCCGGTCGATTTCTCCTGGCCCTGGGGTGACACGCTGCGGCTCCTCGACCGGGCCGCTTCCGACGCCGTGGTGCTCAATCTGGAGACCAGCGTCACGCGGAGCGACGACTTCGCACCCGGCAAGGCCGTCCACTACCGCATGCATCCCGCCAACCTGCCCTGCCTCATCGCCGCCCGCCCCGACGTCTGCGTCCTGGCGAACAACCACATCCTCGACTTCGGCCGCCGCGGGCTCGCGGAGACCCTCGACGCGCTGGCGGGCGCCGGTATCGCCTCAGCGGGTGCGGGACACGACGCGGACGCGGCCCGGCGGCCGGCGATCGTCCCCGTCAAGGGCGGCCGGCGGATCCTGGTCCACTCCTTCGGCATGCCGTCCAGCGGAATCCCGCCGAGCTGGGCCGCCGCGGTGGACCGAAGTGGGATCGACTACGTGGCCGAGGCGTCGGACACCGAAGCGGCTGCGGTGGTCACCCGGATCCGGCAGGTGAAACGACCGGGTGACATCGTCATCACCTCGATCCACTGGGGTTCCAACTGGGGCTACTCCGTTCCCCGCGACCAGGTCCGCTTCGCGCACGCACTCGTCGACGGAGGCGCGGACGTCGTCCACGGGCATTCCTCGCACCATCCCCGGCCGCTTGAGCTGTATCGGGGAAAGCTCATCGTCTACGGCTGCGGCGACCTGGTCAACGACTACGAGGGCATCTCCGGCTACGAGAACTACCGCGACGACCTGCGGCTGCTCTACTCCCCCTCGCTGGAGCCGTGCACCGGCAGACTCCGCGAACTGCGCATCACGCCCTTCCAGAGCCGGCGGATGCGGCTTCGGAGGGCGTCGGCAAAGGACTGCCAGTGGCTTCAGGACCGCCTGGGCCGGATCAGCCGCGGCTTCGGCTCGCGCATCGCGTACGACCCGGACGGCATCCTCACCCTCGGCGTCGACGGGTCGCCCGCCCAAAACGGCGCACGGCCGGCATAAGCCCGTGAGGGACGACGGCGTCCGGCTCACTGTCCGGCCCAGCGCGACCGCGGCCCGGGCGAACTTCGTAGCGTCGACGACGGCCGCACCGCCCAGGTCGTTGTTGAAGTACACGTACACGTCGTCCCGGTCCGGCCAGGCGTCGGCGATGCGTCCGGCCCAGGACTTCAACGCCTGCCGGCCATAGCGGGGCGGCGGCTGGGCGATGCCGCCGTGGAAGCGCACGTACCCCCAGGACGCGGTACGCCACAGCGGCGTCACCGGACGTGATCCCCGGTCCGCCCAGCACAGCGCGCTGCCGTGCCGCTCAAGTACCGCCCGAAGCTCCCGCCCCGCGTCCCACCACGAGGTGTGCCGCAGTTCAACGGCTACCCGAACCGTGCTTGAAAAGCAGCCCAGGCACGCATCCAGCGCCCCGACGTCCTCCCGGAGGTGGGGCGGCAATTGCAGCAGTACGGGCCCCATGCGGTCACCAAGGCCCTCGGCACGGTCCAGCAGACGGTGCACCGGCTCCTCGGGGTCGCGCAGCCGCTTCATATGGGTCAGATAGCGGCTGGCCTTGACCGCCATGACGAACCCCTCAGGCGTCCGCTCCCGCCAAGACCCGAAGATCTCCTTCGTCGGAAGCCGGTAGAAGGCGTTGTTGTTCTCGACGGTCGCGAATCGCCGGGCGTACTCCTCCAGCCACAACCGCTGCGGCAGGCCGGGCGGGTAGAGAGCGCCGCGCCAGTCCTCGTACTGCCACCCCGAGGTTCCGACGAGCATGGCCATGCCCGACCCCTACCCGCGAGAAATGGGTATATCCATAACGGAACGTGATGAACTCGCCGAATGAGCCCGCACGGAGGGATTCTGGAAACTGCTGGAATCAGAGGGACCGGAGCCCGAGGAGGCACGTCATGACACACGCCGAAGAGTGGAAGGTCGGCGTCTACCTGACCGAGGAGGACGGCATTACCAAAGCCCGGGCAGTGCTCGCCAACGGGAAGACGCAGATGGTCGGACGCGGCAAGGCGCGCTGCAATCCCCAGGACGTGGAAATCCCCGCGATAGGGGACGAGCTCGCGGCGAGCCGGGCGATGCGCGACCTGGCCGGTCAGCTGATGCACGCCGCCGACCGGGACCTGGCGGCGGTGGGCGCCGTACCCGATCTGCCGCGCACCGCCTACGGCTGGCCTGATGACGCGGGCCTGGCCAGGTAGACCGCCTCGCTGCCACGGCTGAGCGTCGCACTGTTCCGGCATGCACGATCCCGCGGCACCGACGACGAGGACGCGGGCTTCGCGGCCCTGCACGACATGGCCCTGCTCAGCCCTTCCCTACCGCCGGAATCAGCGCCGAGTCGAAAGGTACTGCCGACAGAGATGCCCAGCCAGAACAGCACAGCGCAGAATGGCACGCTCAGCGCCGCACACTTCTGAGCCACCTGGAACGGAACGGCCAGCATTGAGGACGCAGCCCAGGCATTCGGCATGTCAAGGTCGAAGGGGTACGGCCTCGTCCGCCGCGAACAGTTCCCCTGCCGCCTGCTACGGATCGGCCGCATTCCGCATTCCGCAACAGCGCCGCTACTCCGCGTACTCGAAAGCGGTGAATCGGAATGCCCCCGGGATGAGCACAGCACCTGCTCCTGAGCTGACGCACGTCGAGCCCCCGCCGGATTCCCGGGGCTCGTCGTGCGCCCACCCTCACCCGCCCGTCTCACACGCGTCTCACACCCGTCTCACCGACGTGACGTGACAAGAACTGTCAGGAAGCCTCTGACCTGTACGTTCCTACATCACCTGGATGGTTCGGAGCCTGTATGGACGCCCGGTAAACTCCGTACACGTGACTGCCGCGCCTGCAAAGCCCCGTATCCCGAATGTTCTCGCCGGACGCTACGCCTCCGCCGAGCTCGCCACTCTCTGGTCCCCCGAGCAGAAGGTGAAGCTGGAGCGTCAGCTCTGGCTCGCCGTGCTGCGCGCGCAGAAGGACCTCGGGATCGAGGTGCCGGACGCCGCTCTCGCCGACTACGAGCGCGTCCTCGACCAGGTCGACCTGGCCTCCATCGCCGAGCGCGAGAAGGTCACGCGCCACGACGTGAAGGCCCGCATCGAGGAGTTCAACGCCCTCGCCGGCCACGAGCAGGTCCACAAGGGCATGACGTCCCGCGACCTGACGGAGAACGTCGAGCAGCTCCAGATCCGCCTCTCCCTCGAACTGGTCCGCGACCGCGCCGTCGCCGTACTCGCGCGCCTCGGCAAGCTGGCCGCCGAGTACGGCGAGCTGGTGATCGCGGGTCGCTCGCACAACGTCGCGGCGCAGGCCACGACCCTCGGCAAGCGCTTCGCGACCGCCGCCGACGAGCTGCTCGTCGCGTACGCCCGGGTCGAGGAGCTGCTCTCCCGCTACCCGCTGCGCGGCATCAAGGGCCCCGTCGGCACCGCGCAGGACATGCTCGACCTGCTCGGCGGCGACGCGGCGAAGCTCGATGAGCTGGAGCAGCGCATCGCGGGCCACCTGGGCTTCTCGCAGGCGTTCACCTCGGTCGGCCAGGTCTACCCGCGCTCCCTCGACTACGAGGTCGTCACCGCGCTCGTGCAGCTCGCCGCCGCGCCGTCCTCGACCGCGAAGACGATCCGTCTGATGGCCGGGCACGAGCTCGTCACCGAGGGCTTCAAGCCGGGCCAGGTCGGCTCGTCCGCGATGCCGCACAAGATGAACACCCGCTCCTGCGAGCGCGTCAACGGCCTCATGGTCATCCTGCGCGGCTACGCGTCGATGACCGGTGAGCTGGCGGGCGACCAGTGGAACGAGGGCGACGTCTCCTGCTCCGTGGTGCGCCGCGTCGCGCTGCCGGACGCGTTCTTCGCGCTCGACGGTCTCCTGGAGACGTTCCTGACGGTGCTCGACGAGTTCGGCGCGTTCCCGGCCGTCGTCGCCCGCGAGCTGGACCGCTACCTGCCGTTCCTCGCCACGACGAAGGTCCTGATGGCGTCGGTGCGGGCGGGCGTCGGCCGCGAGGAGGCCCACGAGGCCATCAAGGAGAACGCCGTCGCGTCGGCCCTCGCCATGCGCGAGCAGGGCGCCGAGCGCAACGAGCTGCTCGACAAGCTCGCCGCGGACTCCCGGATCCCGCTGGACCGCGCCGGGCTCGACGAGCTGATGGCCGACAAGCTGTCCTTCACGGGCGCCGCGAGCGACCAGGTCGCCACCGTCGTCGCGCGCATCGAGGAGATCCTCAAGCAGCACCCCGAGGCCGCCGGTTACGCGCCCGGAGCGATCCTCTGACCCGGCTGACCCCCGCGGACCTGGAGGCCGCCCGTGACCGCATCGTTCCCGATGTGGTCGCGAGCGGCCTCTCCGTGCTTTTCTGCGGGATCAACCCGGGCCTGATGACAGCGGCGACCGGCCACCACTTCGCGCGCCCCGGCAACCGTTTCTGGCCGGTGCTCCACCTGTCCGGGTTCACACCCCGGCAGCTGGCCCCCGCCGAGCAGGAGGAACTCCTGTCGTACGGGCTCGGGATCACGAACGTCGTCGCGCGGGCCACGGCGCGGGCGGACGAGCTGAGCGCGCAGGAGTACCGCGACGGCGGCCGCCTGCTCACCGCCAAGGTGGAGCGGCTGCGGCCGCGCTGGCTCGCGGTCGTGGGCGTGACGGCGTACCGGTCGGCCTTCGGGGAGCCGCGGGCTCGGATCGGCCCGCAGGAGCGGATGATCGGCGGGACCCGGGTGTGGGCGCTGCCCAATCCCAGTGGTCTGAACGCGCATTGGACGGCGGCGACGATGGCTGAGGAGTACGGGCGGCTGCGCGCCGCCGCCTCGGGGGACGACGGCGCGGGGCTCCCCGGCTGACGCGGCACGTGACGGGTAGCGCGGTGGCGTGCGTCAGGGCTTGCGGGCCATGACGCCGAACTGGGCGACGAGCGGCCCCTCGTCGGCGCCGTCCGTCCGCCAGCGCGCGCAGGAGACGAGGCCCGGCTCCAGGACGTCGAGCCCGTCGAGGAAGCCCTCGATCTCGGCCCGGTCGCGTGCCGTGATCGGCGGCGTCGCGTTCTCGTTCCAGAAGCGCATCGCCGCCTCGTTCCCCTCGCCGCCCAATTCCAGCGTGGGGTGCGTGAGGACGAGGTGGCTGCCGGAGGGGACCGCGTCCAGGAGGTGGCGCACGATGGACGTGGCCTCGGCGGTGTCGAGGACGAAGTTCAGGATACCGAGCATCATGACGGCGACCGGCCGGCCGAGGTCGAGGGTGCCGGACGCGGCGCGGAGGATGGCCGCGGGGTCGCGCGCGTCCGCGTCCACATAGCTGGTGGCGCCCTCGTCCGTGCTGGTGAGGAGCACGCGGGCGTGTGTGAGCACGATCGGGTCGTTGTCGACGTAGACGACGCGGGAGTCGGGGGCGATGCGCTGGGCGACCTCGTGCGTGTTCTCCGCGGTGGGCAGGCCGGTGCCGATGTCGAGGTACTGGCGGATGCCTGCCTGGCCGGCGAGGTAGGTCACGGCGCGGCCGAGGAAGGCCCGGTCGGCGCGCGCCACTTCGCCGATGCTGGGGTACATGGAGGTGACCTGGTCGCCGACCTGCACGTCCACCTCGTAGTGGTCCTTGCCGCCGAGCCAGTAGTTCCACACGCGGGCGTTGTGCGCGATGTGGCTCGCGGTCCGCTCCCCCGGCTCCTGCCCGCTCTGCTCGCTCACGTGCTCTCCCTCACCTCGGTCGCGCCCTGATCCGATGTCAAGATCCCATGGTGGCACGGCAGTTCCTGCTTACCGGGTCCAGGCGCGTCATCAGGGCGGGTCCACGTCCGTGACGGCGGCGACGAGCCGGAACGGCAGGTCCTCGGCGCCGAACGGGATGCCCAGCACGATCCACCGCCCGTCGGCCTGCCACACCTGGACGTCCGGCACATACGCGCTGAGCGCGGCCCAGGGCTCCGGTATGTCCTCGCCGCCCTCGACCGCGCGCAGGCTGACGCTCCACAGGCTGAACCACTGCGGCTCCCCCCAGCGCTCGGTGAGCACCGAGGAGAGCCCGTCCCGGTCGGCGACCCACTGGTCCTGAGCGGCGCCCTCGGGGGCCGGCTCCCGGAGCTCGTCGCACGTCGCCAACTCCGCGATGTGGTAACCCGGTCCGCCGGAGCCCGCGTCCGATCTGCCGTGCTCCGCGGGGAACTCACGGGAGCGCAGCAGGTCGATCGTCGCGAGATGCTGTGCGGTGCTCATGACGTCCAGTAAAGCGGCCACCACTGACATTTGGCGGGGCGTCCGGCGGTTACGAGCCCCTGCCGTCACGCGTCCCTGCGGCGCAGCGCCCACCAGCCGGCGAGGAGCGCGGCCGCCGCCCACCCGGCGGTGACGGCGAGCCCCGTCCACGGCCCGAGCGTGCCGACCGGGTCCTGGTGCAGGACCTGTTGTCCGGCGTGGTCCGGCAGGAAGTCGGCGACGGAGGCTGCCATGTCACCCACGACGAAGGACACGATCAGGATGAACGGGATCAGCAGGCTCAGGACGGCGACCGCGCTGCGCAGGACGACGGTGAGACCGGCGGCGAACAGGGCCATCAGCGCGAGGTAGAGGCCTCCTCCGACGCAGGCGCGCAGCGCGCCCGGATCGCCGAGCCCGAGGGCGTAGGACCCCATGAACGCCTGCCCGGAGAGGAAGGTGACGAACGAGGTGAGCTGGCCCGCGACGACGGCGAGGGCACCGACGACCGTCATCTTCGCGGCGTAGAGCAGGTTCCTGTTGGGGACCGCGGCGAGGGAGACGCGCAGGGCGCCGTTGAGGTACTCCGAGGACACGGCCGTCGTACCGAAGGCGATGGCCGCGATCTGGCCGAAGTTGAGTGCGTAGAAGGCTCCGAAGAGGAGGTCGGCGCCTTCGTTGTCGGCCTCGGCCTGCCCGACCGTGGCCGAGGCCAGGATGTTGATGGCGACGGTCGTGACGAAGACCGCAACAAGTGAGCCGGCGCCGGCGCGCACCGACCTCACTTTGATCCATTCGGAACGCAGCACGGCGGTGGTCGACATCATCAGGCCTCCTGGAGGGGGGTCGCGGCGGACGCGAACTCGGTGACTCCCGCGGTGAGGGCGAGATAGGCCTCCTCCAAGGAGGCTGATTCGTCGGCGAGTTCGAGGACGGGGATGCCGTCCGTGGCGGCGAGCGCGCCGATCTCCTCCGCGCGGGCCCCTGCGACGGTCCAGCGGCCGTCGCCGGCTGCCACGGCTTCGAGTCCCTTACGGCGAAGTGCGGCGCGCAGGCTCGCGGGGTCGGTGGTGCGGACGCGGACGCGCCGTTCGCTGTGCGCGTCGATGAAGTCCTGCATCGGGGTGTCGGCGAGGAGCCTGCCCCGGCCCAGGACGACGAGGTGGTCGGCGAAGGTGGCGGTCTCGTTCATGAGATGGCTGGAGACGAGGACCGTGCGGCCCTCGCGGGCGAGGCTCCGCATCAGTTCGCGGATCCAGATGATGCCTTCGGGGTCGAGGCCGTTGGACGGTTCGTCGAGCATCACGACCCGCGGGTCGCCGAGGAGTGCGGCGGCGATGCCGAGACGCTGGCGCATGCCCAGCGAGAACGTCTTGATCCGGCGTCCGGCGACGGCCGCGATGCCGGCGAGCTCCAGGACCTCGTCGACCCGGCGTACCGGGATGCGGTTGGAGGCGGCAAGCGCGCGGAGGTGGTCGCGGGCAGTACGGGAGCCGTGGGCGGCCTGGGCGTCGAGGAGGGCGCCGACCTCGCGCAGGGGTTCGCCGAGCGTCGCGTAGGGGCGGCCGTCGAGTGTGGCGGTGCCCGACGTGGGCCGGTCGAGGCCGAGGACGAGGCGCATGGTGGTGGACTTCCCGGCGCCGTTCGGGCCGAGGAATCCGGTGACCCGGCCGGGCCCGACGCTGAACGTCAGGCGGTCCACCGCGCGGGTCGTGCCGTACTCCTTGGTGAGCTCTTGGACGTCGATGCTGGTCATGGCTCCAGCCTTCCGGCCGCGCCCTCGCCGGGTCCTCCCCCGGGCGTGGAGAGCGTCTCCCCCATGAGGGGGAGCCATCCGCACCCGCACCGCTGGCACGATGGCCGCATGTCCCGCCTCCTCGCGCCGCTGACCCGCGCGGTCACGTACACCCGCTGGCTGCACCTCCTCGTCGGCGCGATCATCGCCCTGGTGTGCGGGTTCGTGTACCCGGGGTTCATCCGGCCGGGGTACGGGCAGTGGGCCCTGATGCTGTTGATTCCGGTCCCGCTCCTGATGGCGGCCGCCGTGATCCCCGTGGTGCGCAGGGCCGAGGGTCTTCAGGCCCGCCTGATGCTGTTTCCGGGTGCGCACGCGCGCGTGGAGGGCGGTTCGGGTCCAGGGGAGGCGGGGGTGTCCGTGGCGCCGTCGGCGTCGTGGCGCGACCGGGGCAGGACCGCGGTGTGGTTGGTGCTGCGTCTGTGGGCCGGCTGCGCGGTCGCGTTCGTGACCGGCCAGCTCATGGCTCTCGCCCTGGAACTGGTCGACGCCACGTCGGGCGGCCCCGTCGAGGCCGAGTCCCTCATCCCCGTACCGGGGCACGGCTGGGTGTACGGGCTGCTCGTGCCGGTGCCGCCGCTGGTGCTGCTGGGAGTGGTCGCACTCGCCGGGCGCATGATGGCCTGGGCCGCCCTCGGTCTGCTCGGTCCGTCCGCGGCGGAGCGCCTGGCCGCCCTGGAGGAGCGCACCGAGCAGCTGCTCGAACGCAATCGCATCGCCCGAGAACTCCACGACTCCATCGGGCACGCGCTGACCGTCGCCGTCGTGCAGGCCGGCGCGGCGCGGGCGGCCGCCGACCCGGCGTTCACCGACCGCGCCCTGGACGCCATCGAGGAGACGGGCAGGGCGGCCCTGGAGGACCTGGAGCGGGTCCTGTTGGTGCTGCGCGAGTCTGAGCAACCCGCGGTCCGCCGCCCCACGCTCACGGAGGCGGACCGTCTTCTGGACTCGGCGCGCGCCTCGGGAGCCGAGGTCGACGCGGAGGTCCTCGGCGCGCTGGACACGGTGCCCGGTCCCGTCTCCAGAGAGGGCTACCGCATCCTTCAGGAGGCGCTGACGAACGTGCTGCGCCACTCGGGGACCGTCCCGATCCGGGTCGCCGTCACAGTCGACGACGCCCGCTTGTGGCTCGACGTACGCAATCCGCTTCCCGCGGGCGCACCGGTGTACGGCCAGGGCAGCGGTGCGCTCGCGGGAGGCGGCAGCGGTTTGCGGGGCATTCGTGAGAGGGCGGCGCTCCTCGGCGGCCGGGCGCGGACGGGTCCCGACGACGGGCAGTGGCGGGTGCACGTCGAACTGCCGCTCGGCTGATCCCCGTCCTCACGTACGCCCCGGCCGCTCCCCTAGGCTGTCCGGATGCCGCTCACCGTGCTCCTTGTCGACGATGAACCGCTGGTCCGCGCGGGGTTGCGTGCCGTGCTGTCGGCGCAGCCGGACATCGAGGTGGTGGGTGAGGCGGCCGACGGCGCCGCGGTGATCCCGCTCGTCCGGCAGCTGCGTCCGGACGTGGTCGCCATGGATGTACGCATGCCTCTCCTGGACGGGATCGAGGCCACGCGCGCGGTGCTGCGCAGTGTGTCCGAACCGCCCAAGATCCTGGTGATCACGACCTTCGAGAACGACGAGTACGTGTACGGGGCGCTGCGGGCGGGCGCCGACGGGTTCCTGCTGAAGCGGTCGCGGCCCGCCGAGATCGTGAACGCGGTGCGGCTCGTGGCCGAGGGCGATTCCCTGCTGTTCCCCGCGGCCGTGCGGCGGCTCGCCGCCGAGTACGGCAACACGTCGGCACGGGAGGCGATGGACCGCGCGTCGCTCACGGAGCGGGAGGCGGACGTGCTGCGCCTGATGACGCGGGGCCTGTCCAACGCGGAGATCGCCGAGCGGCTCGTCGTCGGCACGGAGACGGTCAAGTCGCATGTGAGCTCCGTCCTCGCCAAGCTCGGGGCGCGGGACCGGACGCAGGCCGTCATCGCCGCGTACGAATCCGGTTTCGTCTCGCCCGGCTGAGCGTCCCGGGACACAGAAGTGCACCCGCGCTCGCCGGTGTCCGCCGCGGCGAGTACGATCCGCCCAACACGCGCGCGAGCTGGGAGGACGGACGTTGGGGCGGCTGACCGGCGGGGACCCTTCCCTGCTACGGCGGATCAACTCCGCGGTGGTGCTGCATGCCCTGCGCGCCACGGATCTCGCGACGCTCACGGAGATCACCCGGGTCACGGGGCTTTCCCGGCCCACGGTCGAGGGCGTCGTCGAAGGGCTCATCGCGGCGGGGCTCGTCGTCGAGACGGCCGTCGACGACAGCGGGACGCGGCGTCAGGGGCGGCCCGCGCGACGGTTCCGCTTCCGGGCCGAGGCGGGGCACCTGCTCGGTCTGGAGATCGGCCCGCACCGCGTGGCCGCCGTCCTGTCGGACCTGGACGGCAAGGTGCTCGGCACGGCCGCGAAGGATGTCGACGAGACCGCTCCGGCCGACGAGCGCATCGAGCGGCTGCGGACCGCGGTCGCGGATCTGCTGCGCCGCGCGGGCGTAGCCCGGAACTCGCTGCGGGCGGTCGGCGTCGGCAGCCCCGGCATCGTGGAGGCCGACGGCACCGTGCGCCTCGGCACCGCCCTGCCGGAGTGGACGGGGCTTCAGCTGGGCGAGCGGCTGCGGCGCTCCTTCAAGTGCCCGGTCCTGGTGGAGAACGACGCGAACGCGGCGGCGGTGGCCGAGCACTGGAAGGGCGCGGCGACCGAGTCCGACGACATCGTGTTCGTGCTGGCGGGGCTCAGCCCGGGCGCCGGCGCGCTGATCGGCGGCCGGCTGCACCGCGGGTACGGCGGCGCGGCCGGGGAGATCGGGGCGCTGCACCTCCTGGGGCGCGAGGTGCGCCCCGAGACGCTGCTCTCGACGACGGACGAGCCGCTGCACCCGCTCGACGAGCAGGCCGTCGCGCAGGTCTTCGCTCTCGCGCGCCAGGGCGACGAGCGTGCCGGCGCGGCTGTCGACCGGTTCCTCCAGCGCCTGGTGCACGACGTGGCGGCGCTGGTGCTCGCCCTCGACCCGGAACTGGTGGTCGTGGGCGGCTGGGCGGCGGGCCTGGACGGCGTACTGGAGCCGCTGCGCCGGGAGTTGGCCCGCTACTGCCTGCGTCCCCCGCGCGTGGCCCTGTCGGTTCTGGGCGAAGCGGCGGTGGCGACCGGGGCGCTGCGGCTCGCGCTGGATCATGTCGAGGAGCAGCTGTTCGCCGTCGAGGGAACGGTCACGGCGCGCCGCTAGCCGGAAACGCACAGACGCCGAAGGCCCACCGTGGAGGATAACGGTGGGCCTTTTCGGAACGCGGCGCGCGCGGGTCTGGCCGCGCGTCTGTCAGGAGGCGCGGCGGTCCGGGCCGTGGTGGATCTCGACGCCGCCCGAGTCGCCGAAGGTGAGGCGGCAGGTGTCGGCGCGGTAGGTGGCCACGGAGACCGCGGCCGTCTCTCCCTCGCTGAAGAACCGGGTCGTGACGACGAGGACGGGCGCGCCCGGCAGCCGGTCGAGCTCCTTCGCGTCGTCGGCACGGGCCGAGCCCAGCTCGACGGCGCGGTCCTGGCCCTCGAGCCCGAGCCGCGCCAGTTCGCGGAGCACGACACGCGCGCGTGAGGGCCCGGACGGGGCGTCTATGGCGGAGAGTTCGGGCACGGACGACGACGGTACGTAGAGGAGCTCGGCGGCGACGGGCTGACCGTGCGACACACGCGTACGGCGCACCCGGTGGACGCGCTCGTCGGGCGCGGTGCCGAGGATGCGGGCCACGGCCGCCGGCGGCACCGCGGGCTCGCTGTCGACGGCCTGCCAGGCTTCGCCGTCGGCGGCGCCGGGCCAATCCTGGTCGTCGGACGAGTCGACCGCCACGCCCACGCGGGGCGGGGCGACGGTGGTGCCGACGCCACGGCGGCGCTGGAGCCTGCCTTCGAGTTCGAGCTGTTCGAGCGCCTGGCGGAGCGTGGCACGGGCGACTCCGAAGCGGGCCGCGAGGTCCCGCTCGTTCGGCAGGATCTCTCCCACGGCGAACTCGGAGTCGAGTGCCTCGGTCAGCACGTTCTTGAGGTGCCAGTACTTCGGCTCCGGCGCCGCTTCCAACTGCGTGGTCCCCACCCTGTCCTCCGCAATCGCTGTGTCCCGGCGGCGTTTAGCGCCCTTGTTTATTAAAGGTTCCTGCACTATCTCTGCGAGGGTAGGCCCGCCCTCCGACTTGGTCAAGACCAATCCTCGGTCCGCTCCGGGGCCCGCGGGGGCTCCGGAGCAAAGCGTTCATGGCGGTCCGCAGAGCGTTCACACCGCGTTCGCGAAACGACGAATGCCCCCGCCCGGTCGGGGCGGGGGCTTCGGTGACGGCGGACGCCGTGGAGAGGACGTCAGGCGAGCGACGTGAGCTTGTCCGGGTTGCGCACGATGTATACGCACTGCACGTGGCCGTCGGCGACATCGACCTGGAAGACGCTGTCCGGCTTGCCGTCGACGAGGGCGAGCACGGCAGGCCCTGCGTTGAGCTCCACGATCCGGAAGGTGAACGCGGCGCCGCCGCCCTTGGCGGCCCCGAGCAGGAAGCGGCCCACCTTGTCGGCGGACTCGATGACGCGCAGCGGCGCCTTGGACTTGCCGCCGCTGTCGCCGACGAGGCGCGCGTCCGGTGCGAGGAGCGCCATCAGGCCCTCCAGGTCTCCGCCCGTCGCGGCCGCGAGGAAGCGCTCGGTGAGATCGCGCTGCTCGACGGGGTCGACGTCGAAGCGCGGCCGGCGCTCGTCCACGTGCTTGCGGGCACGCCCCGCGAGCTGGCGCACGGCGGACTCGCTGCGTTCGAGCGTGGTGGCGATCTCGGCGAACGGGAACCCGAACGCCTCCCGGAGCACGAACACGGCGCGCTCCAGCGGCGAGAGCGACTCCAGGACGACGAGGACGGCGAGCGACACCGACTCGGCGAGCAGGGCCGCCTCCGCCGTGTCGGGCGCGGTCGGCCCGAAGTCGGTGGCCAGCGGCTCCGGCAGCCAGGGACCCACGTATGCCTCGCGCCGGACCTGTGCCTGCCGCAGCCGGTCGATGGCCAGGCGGGTGGCGACGCGGACGAGATAGGCGCGTGGTTCGCGCACCTCGTCGCGGTCGGCCTGCGCCCAGCGCAGCCAGGCGTCCTGGACGACGTCCTCGGCGTCCGCCACGCGGCCCAGCATGCGGTAGGCGACCCCCATCAGGACCGGCCGGTGCTCTTCGAAGACCTCAATCACGGTGTCGGTTGCCACCCCTCCATCCCAACGGACGCGGCGGCACGTGTCCAGGCGGAATCGATGCGGCGGTGACCACAAACGGCTCCGCGCCGGGCTTGTTTCGCCCACTCCCCCTTGAACTGGAGGCTACTGAGCGGTAATTGTTGCTGACAAGCCGTCTAAGGAACCGTCGCGCGGGCGTCGGGGACAGGGAGCGACATGGCCACAGAGGTGTCCTTCAGCATCGAAACCCCCGGTGGCCCCCGTGAGGTGACCGTCGCGTACGAACGCGTGGGCACCGGGGAGCCCCTGCTTCTCCTGCACGGGATCGGCCACCACTGGCAGGCCTGGGCCCCCGTGATCCCGGTCCTGGCCGCCGAACGCGACGTGATCGCGATCGACCTGCCGGGCTTCGGCGCCTCTCCCGCGCTGCCCGACGGCGTCGACTACGACCTTCCTACGGTGACGGCCATGCTCGGCTCGCTCTGCGCGGCTCTCGGCATCGAGCGGCCGCATGTGGCGGGCAACTCCCTGGGTGGTCTGCTGGCGCTGGAGCTCGGCCGCGAGAAGCTCGTACGGTCGGTCACCGCGCTGTCGCCCGGCGGGTTCTGGTCGCAGGCCGAGCGCCTTTACGCGTTCGGCACGCTGCGCGCGATGCGGCAGGGCGCACGGGCGCTGCCGGTTCCCGCGATCGAACGGCTCGCGCGGTCGGCCGCGGGCCGGGCGGCCCTGACGAGCACCATCTACGCCCGTCCCGGCCGCCGTTCACCCGACGCGGTCGTCGCGGAGACGCTGGCGCTGCGCCACGCTCCCGGGTTCGCGCAGACCCTCGCCGCGGGTCTGGAGGTGCAGTTCACGGACGACGTGCCGGACATCCCGGTGACCGTCGCCTGGGGCACCCGCGACCGGCTGCTGCTGCGCCGCCAGGGCATCAGGGCCAAGCACGCCGTCCCCGGGGCCCGCCTCGTGCGGCTGCCCGGCTGCGGTCACGTCCCCATGAGCGACGACCCGGCGCTCGTCTCCCGCGTCATCCTGGACACCAGCCGCTGACCTCGCCCCGAACACCCCGGAGCCGAGCGCCACTCCGGCGCCGACGAGCGCGCTGCCGACGGCCTGCGCGGCGCCGTACGTCCCGGTGCCGACGAGCGGCGCGGTGCACGCCGCCGCCACGGGGATGAGCCCGGAGAACAGAGTGGCGCGCTCGGCACCGATGCGCTGCATGCCGATGTACCAGCACACGAAGCCGATCACTGTGACGACGGCGGCCTGCCACAGCAGGGCCGTCGCCTCGGTGGCGTCGGGTACGCGGAGCATGTGCGTGCCGTCGAGCACCGCGCCGGCCAGGGCCGACTCCAGGGCGGCGACCCCGCAGACCGTGCAGGACAGCAGCTTCGGGCCAAGGGGGCGCAGCACCGGCACCGCGAGGACGGCGAAACCGACCTCTCCGACGAGGGCTCCTACGGAGAACAGGAGACCTGCCGTGTCCGTGCGCCCCCAGCCCTGGACGGTGAACGCGCCGAAGGCGACCAGCAACGCCCCGTAGAGGACGACCCGTTGGGGCCGACGGCCCGCGAGCAGGGGCACGAGCACCGCCACGACGACAGGGGCGCATCCGACGAAGACACCTGGGACGGCCGGTTCGGCGCTGCGCTCCGCGGCGAGCACCGCGAGGTTGAAGCCGACCATCCCGACGGCCGCCAGCAGGGCGAGCCGCCCCCATTGGCGCCCGGTGAGGTGGCGCAGCGGGGCCGTGCCGCCCCGGCCGAGCAGCGGCAGCAGAAGCAGGCAGGCGAGGGCGTACCGGAGGAACTGGCCGCCCGCGTACGGGTAGTCCCCGAGGACGCTGTTGGCGGTGAAGGAGGCGCCGACGAGGACGCAGGCGAGGGCGGCCGGCAGGGCCCCTCGGATCGAGTGCGCGTTCATGGCCCTGACGCTAGGGAGGGCGGCGGCCCGGATTAAGGTCCACGTTCATGACGTCATCGGGGACCAATCCGCGCGGGGCCGGTCCAGGCGCTGCGGAAAGTGGGGCCCAACCGCCTTCCGCATCCTGGGAGTTACTGCTGCCCGCCGCATCGGCGCCCGCACGCGCGCGTGGCCGCGGTCTCCAGGCGGCGCTGCGGGACGCCGTCAGGTCGGGGCGGCTCGCGCCCGGGACACGGATGCCGTCGAGCCGCGATCTCGCGGCTGATCTGGGCGTCTCGCGCGGGCTGATCACCGAGGCGTACGAGCAGTTGACCGCCGAGGGGTATCTGCGCAGCGGGCGCGGTGCGGGGACCTGGGTGGGCGGGGCGGTGCGCGCCGCGGCGGCCGCCGGTGTGCGGGACCTGGCGCCCCGTCCGCCGGGCACCCGGGCCGACTTCGTGGCAGGCAGCCCCGATCTGTCGCTGTTCCCGCGCGCCGCGTGGGCGGCGGCGCAGCGTGGCGTGCTGGCCGAACTGCCGCACCACATGCTGGGCTACCCGGACCCGCGAGGCATCCCCCGGCTGCGTACCGCGCTGGCCGAACTCCTCGCGCGGCGGCGGGGCGTGGTCGCCGATCCGGAGCGGATCATCGTCTGCTCCGGGGTGGCACAGGCGGTGACGCTGCTCGGATTCGTGCTGCACGCGCGCGGGGAGCGGTCCGTGGGCGTCGAGGACCCTGGGAGTCCCGATCTCGGTTCGCTGTTCGCCTCGGCCGGTGTCGGCACGACCGCGATCCCGCTGGACGGCGAGGGGCTGGCCATCGGGCCGCTGCGGAACTCGGGTGTGCGCTCCGCGGTGACGACGCCGTCGCACCAGTTCCCCTCGGGCATCGCCTACTCACCGGCACGCCGCACTCAACTCCTCGGCTGGGCACGGTCGGTGGGCGGTCTCGTCATCGAGGACGACTACGACGGCGACTTCCGCTACGACCGCGCGCCGGTGGGCGCGCTTCAGGGTCTCGACCCGGAGCATGTCGCGTACACGGGATCGGTGAGCAAGTCGCTCGCCCCCGGACTGCGGCTCGGCTGGATGGTCGTGCCCGCGAGGCTGACCGACGAGGTCGTCGAGCGCAAGCGCTACATGGATCTCGGCAATCCGGCCCTCGACCAGGCCCTCCTGGCCCGTTTCGTCGAGCGCGGCGACTACGACCGTCAGCTGCGGCGCTGCCAGCGCGCCTACCGCGAGCGCCGCGACGCCCTCGTGGCCGCGCTCCACGCACATCTGCCGGGCGCTCAGGTGACGGGGATCGCCGCCGGACTGCACGTCATCGCCCGACTCCCCGAGCGCTACGGGCCGCAGGAGGAGCTCCTCGAACGGGCCGCGGCGGCCGGGGTCACCGTCCGTCCGCTGACGCACTACGGCACCTCCGACAGCGCGGACGGCGGAGTGCGCCTCGTCCTCGGCTACGCGCATCTGCCGCCGGCCCGGATCGCGGACGGCGTACGCCTCCTGGCGCGCGCGGCCCAAGAGGGGGCCACGCGCGCGTGAACGGCGGCGAGGCCGTGTGGGGCGATGCAGCGCGCCGGGTTCCCTGATCCCCAGGGGCAGTTGTTCACTTGGGGTTCGCGTGTGCGCCGTGGTGAGCCCGTAGGTGTGGCTTCGCCGCGGCGCCCCGCAGTGGTGGCACCGCACTGTCGTCGGAACCCGTTTCTGGAGGCGTATTCATGTCACACCGTCCGCCGAGTTCTCTGCCCGGCCGCCGCGGGGTGCTGCGCGGTTCGCTCGCCGCCTCGGCCGCGCTGGCCCTGCCCGCCGTCGGCGCGGCCGCCGCACCGGCCTTCGCCCTCTCGGGTCGCCCCAAGGCGGCGTGGGGTGTCCAGGCAGGCGACGTCGGCGCAAACTCGGGGCTGATCTGGACGCGCTCCGACCGCCCCGCCCGCATGATCGTGGAGACCTCCGCGACGGAGTCGTTCCGCCGGGCCACCAAGTGGCACGGGCCGCTGATCGGCGCGGGCACGGACTTCACGGGCACCACCCGCCTGCGCGGCCTGCCGCCGGGCGAGCAGATCCACTACCGCGTGGTGCTCGCCGACCCCGACGACCCCCGCCGCACGGGCGAACCCGTCACCGGCACGTTCCGCACCACCCCCGTGGGCCGCCGCGACGGGGTGCGCTTCCTGTGGTCGGGCGACATCGCGGGCCAGGGCTGGGGCATCAACCCGGACCTCGGCGGCTACCGCGTGTACGAGGACATGCGCGCCCTGAACCCCGACTTCTTCCTGTGCAGCGGCGACAACATCTACGCCGACGGCCCGATCCTGCCCAGCGTCACGCTGCCCGACGGGCGTGTGTGGCGGAACGTCACGACCGAGGAGAAGTCCAAGGTCGCCGAGACACTGGCCGAGTTCCGCGGCGCGTTCCGCTACAACCTCCTCGACGAGAACCTGCGCCGCTTCAACGCGCAGGTGCCAACGATCACGCAGTGGGACGACCACGAGGTGCACAACAACTGGTACCCGGGCCAGATCCTGGACGACGCCCGCTACACGGAGAAGGACACGGACGTCCTTGCCGCGCACTCCCTGCGGGCGTTCAGCGAGTACTTCCCCGTGTCCACGCTGCCGCCGGGCGACGACGAAGGACGTGTGTACCGGGTCCTGCGGCAAGGGCCCCTGCTCGATGTGTTCGTGCTCGACATGCGCTCGTACCGCAACGCCAACTCCCCGGGCCGGCAGCCCGACGACGCGACCGGGATCCTCGGCGCGCGGCAGCTGGCCTGGCTGAAGCGCGAGCTGTCGCGGTCGCGGGCCGTCTGGAAGGTGATCGCCTCCGACATGCCGCTCGGCCTGGTCGTGGCCGACGGCAAGGTGAACTTCGAGGCCGTCGCGCAGGGCGATCCGGGAGCCCCGCTCGGCCGCGAGCTGCAGATCGCGGAGCTGCTGCGGCACATCAAGCACGACCGGATCACGGGCACGCTATGGCTCACGGCGGACGTGCACTACACGTCGGCGCAGCACTACGACCCGTCGCGCGCCGCGTTCCAGGACTTCGAGCCGTTCTGGGAGTTCGTCTCCGGCCCGCTGGCGGCGGGCGGTTTCCAGGCGGTGAAGCTGGACGCCACCTTCGGCCCCGAGCAGAGCTTCATCAAGGCGCCGGACCGGGCCAACACGTCCCCGATGGAGACCCCGCAGTATTTCGGCGAGGTCGACATCGACGGCGGCAGCGGCGAGCTGACGGTACGGCTGCGGCAGCAGGGCGGCGACGTGCTGTTCTCCAAGGTGCTCCAGCCGGGGCGAGTGGGACAGTAATCAACAAACGGGACGTAAGCAGTCTTTACTCATCGGTCACAAAGCGTTCGTGATCACGCAACACCGTTCCTTCACAGTGGCTGCATGAGTCCAGACATGTCTGATGTGAGGCGGACCAGGAACGGCCGCCCCGTCCACCACTGGCGGCGCGATGTCGTCGAGCTCGCCGCCCTGTTCACGGCCGTGGCCGTCGCGGACGCCGTGGCGAACCTCGTCGGTCACGGCCCCGACGGCCCCGCGCTGCTCGCCATCTCGGCGGTCGTGCTCCTCGCCACGGCCGGATTCCACACCTGGTGGGCACGACGCCACAACCACGCACCCCCGACAGGCGATACCGACGCCCGGCGGCTCCCCACGGAGCGCGCCGGGCAGTCGGAGCAGCCCGACACAGAGGTCCCCGCGGGCGCCGGCCCGCAGGCGACGAACGAGGCCACGGCCACCGCGCTGTGGCGCATGCGGACGACGGTCCGTGACGAGCCGGGGTCGCTCGCGTCGCTGTGCACGGCGCTCGCCCCGCTGCGGGTCGACATCCTGAGCCTCCAGACGCACCCCCTGGGCGAGGGCACCGTGGACGAGTTCCTGCTGCGCGCGCCGCAGGAGCTGCCCGCCGCCGAACTCAGCCGGGTCGTGTCCCAGGCCGGCGGCTCCGGCACCTGGATCGAGCGGGCCGACGCCCACGACCTCGTGGACGCGCCCACCCGCATCCTCGGTCTCGCCACGCGCACGGCCCTGGACGCCGCCGAACTCCCCCTGGCACTGCGCCAGTTGCTCGGCCGATGCACCATCAGGTCATTGCCGGCCACGACGATGAGCGGCCGAAGGACGGAGAGCGCACCGGTGGAGGGCGCGCTCGAAGGGACCGTGATACGGCTCCGTGCCCCCGAAGGCGGCGTGATCACCGTGGAGCGGCCGTATCTGCCGTTCACGCCCACCGAGTTCGCGCGCGCCCGCGCCCTGGTCGAGCTCGACGCGCGGCTCGGCCCGCGCATCCCGCGCAGCCAGGACGTCCTGACGCTCCCCGAGGGCAACGCGATCACCGTGCGCCGGGCCGACTCGAACGACGTGGAGGCGGCCAAGGCGATGCAGGAGCGCTGCTCCCGCGCGACGCTGAGCAAGCGCTACCACGGGCCCGTCGGCGACGCGGACCGCTACCTCAACCACCTGCTCAGCCCCCGCTTCGGCCGCACGCTCGCCGCGCAGACGGCGTCGGGCCGGATCGTCGCCCTCGGGCATCTGCTGTGGGACGGCGACGAGACGGAGATCGCGCTGCTCGTCGAGGACGACTGGCAGCGCCGCGGCATCGGCACCGAGCTGCTCGGCCGCCTGGTGGCGATGGCGATCGAGGCGGGCTGCGAAAGCGTGTACGCGGTCACGCAGGCGTCCAACACCGCGATGGTCGCGGCGATGCGCGGCCTCGGGCTGCCCCTCGACTATCAGATCGAGGAGGGCACGCTGGTGATCACGGCGCGTCTGGAGGCGACCCCGGTCAGGTCGCGGCTGCCGTACGAGGGGCCCCGCGCGGCGTACGAGCAGGCCGAACAGCACTGAGGGCCGAGCCGGCCGGGACCGACTCCACGCGAGCCGGCCCGGACCGGTCCCCTCCCCTTTCCGGCCGGTCCGGGCAGGCGGTTCTACGTCACTCCGGCACCCGCAGGCGCGCCACGGTCGCACGCCCCGTACCGCCGCCCGGCTCCCCCAGCGCCTGGTCCAGGTCCGCCCACAGGTCCTCGACGTCCTCGAGACCCACCGACAGCCGCAGCAGCCGGTCGCTCACCCCGGCCGACCTGCGGTCGCCTGCATCGACGATGCGGTGGCTGATGGACGCCGGGTGCTGGATGAGCGAGTCGACGCTGCCGAGACTGACCGCCGGTGTGACCAGCCTGACCGTTCGGATCACCTCGTGCGGGTCACCCACGGTCTCGAAGGCGACCATCGCGCCGCCGATCCGCGGATAGCGCACGCGAGCGACGCGCGGGTCCCGGGACAGCCGCGCCGCCAGTTCGGCCGCCGTCGCCGACGCAGCCCGCACGCGCACCGGCAGCGTCGCGAGGCCGCGCAGCAGCAGATAGCCGGCGAGCGGATGCAGCACGCCACCCGTCGCGAACCGCACCTGGCGCAGCTGCCGGGCGAACGCCTCGTCGCACGCCACGACCCCGCCCATGACGTCCCCGTGCCCGCCGAGGAACTTGGTCGCGCTGTGCAGCACCAGCCGCGCGCCGTGCTCGACGGGCCGCTGGAGCACCGGCGTGGCGAAGGTGTTGTCCGCGAGGAGCGGGACCGTTCCGCAGGAGTGGGCCACGGCCCGCAGATCGAGTTCGGCGAGCGTCGGATTGGCGGGTGACTCCACCATCACGAGCCCGGTGTCGGGCCGGATCGCGTCCGCGATGCCCGCCGGATCGACCCAGGTCACCTCGGTGCCGAGCGCCCCGGCGGTGAGCAGGTGGTCGCTGCATCCGTACAGCGGCCGGACGGCGACGACATGGCGCAGCCCTGCGCCGCTGCGTACGAGCAGCACCGCGGTCAGCGCGGCCATGCCGCTCGCGAAGGCGACCGCGCTCTCGGTCCCTTCGAGCCGGGCGAGCGCGGTCTCGAAGCGGCCGACGGTCGGGTTGCCGAGCCGGGCGTACACCGGCGGGCCCTCGTCGACGACGCCGTCCGCCGCGAACGCGTCGATGCGGGCGGCCTCGCCACGGCTGTCGTACGACGGGTAGGTGGTGGACAGGTCGATGGGCGGGGCGTGCAGGCCGAGTCCGGCGAGGTCGTCGCGGCCGGCGTGCACGGCTTCGGTGGCCAGGGCCCGCCGGTGGGCGGGGCCCGGGCGCGTCCCTGCGTACAGGTCGTTGTCCATGGACGACAGCCTGAACAACGGCCGGGCTTCACTGGAGGAAACCCGTGCTACGTTCGACCGATGACCGATTCCGTCGTACTCGATCCGGTTGATCTGCACATACTGCGCCTGCTCCAGAACGATGCCCGCATCACCTACCGGGACCTCGCCGCGCAGGTCGGTGTCGCGCCGTCCACCTGCCTCGACCGCGTGACCCGGCTGCGCCGGTCCGGCGTGATCCTCGGGCATCAGCTGCGCCTCGACCCGGCGAAGCTGGGCCGCGGGCTCCAGGCGCTGCTCTCGGTGCAGGTGCGGCCGCACCGACGCGAGCTGGTCGGCCCGTTCGTGGAGCGGATCCGGGCGCTGCCGGAAGCGCGGTCCGTCTTCCATCTGACGGGCCCCGACGACTACTTGGTGCATGTCGCCGTCCGCGACACCGCCGATCTCCAGCGGCTGGTGCTCGACGAGTTCACCGCGCGCCGCGAGGTGGCGCGCGTCGAGACGCGGCTGATCTTCCAGCAATGGGAGTGCGGCCCGCTCCTGCCCCCGTCGGCCGATGCCGTCGGCGAATCCTGATGACGCGGCCCCCCACCTCGTACGACGATGGCGGCATGTCAGATTCGTCAGCCACAGCAGCGGCCGTCACCGGTCCGCTCCCGCGCGAAGTCGCCGACGCCTACGTCGACGAGCTCATCGCCCTCGACCCCGTCACCGGCACCTACCTCGGCGTGCCCGAGAGCCACAGCAAGCTGCCCGACCTCTCACCCGCCGGTCTGGAGGCCCTCGCCGATCTCGCGCGGGCGACCCTCGCGCGGCTCGACGAGGCCGAGCGCAGGCCCGGCGCCGACAGTGCGATCGAGCGCCGCTGCGGGCGGCTCCTGCGGGAGCGGCTCACGGCCGAACTCGCCGTGCACGACGCGGAGGAGGGCCTTCGGGCCGTCACCAACCTGGGCGGGCCCGTGCACAACGTGCGGGAGGTCTTCACCCTCACGCCGACCGCGACGGACGCTGACTGGGCGGCCGTCGCCGAGCGGCTGCGCGCCGTGCCGGGGGCGCTCGCCGGATACCGCGAGACGCTGTCGCTGGGCCTGGAGAAAAAGCTCCACGGGGGACCGCGTCCCACCGCCACGTTCATCGAGCAGCTCACCGAGTGGGCGGGCGAAGGGCGCGGCTGGTTCGAGGACTTCACCGCGGACGGGCCCGACGCGCTGCGCGCCGAGCTGGACGCGGCGGGTGCCGCCGCGACGGCCGCGGTGGTCGACCTGCGCGACTGGATGCGCGACGTGTACGCGTCCGCGATCGAGGGCTCCCCCGACACGGTGGGCCGTGAGCGGTACGCCCGCTGGTCGCGCTACTACAACGGCACGGACCTCGACCTGGACGAGGCGTACGCGTACGGCTGGGCGGAGTACCACCGCCTGCTCGGCGAGATGAGGACCGAGGCGGAGAAGATCCTGCCCGGGGCGGCGACGCCGTGGGTGGCGCTCGCGCACCTCGACGAGCACGGCACGCACATCGAGGGCGTGGAGGAGGTGCAGCGCTGGCTCCAGAGCGTGATGGACGAGGCGATCGAAGCCCTCGACGGCACCCACTTCGAACTCGCGGAGCGGGTACGGAAGGTGGAGTCCCGGATCGCCCCGGCGGGCAGCGCCGCGGCGCCCTACTACACGGCGCCGTCCGAGGACTTCACGCGGCCGGGGCGCACCTGGCTGCCGACGATGGGCCAGACCCGGTTCCCCGTCTACGACCTGGTCTCCACCTGGTACCACGAGGGCGTGCCCGGCCACCATCTCCAGCTCGCGCAGTGGACTCACGTCGCGGACAGCCTCTCCCGCTACCAGGCGAGCATCGGCATGGTGAGCGCCAACGCCGAGGGGTGGGCGCTGTACGCGGAGCGCCTGATGGACGAGCTGGGCTTCCTCACGGACGCCGAGCAGCGGCTCGGGTATCTGGACGCGCAGATGATGCGAGCGGCCCGTGTCATCGTCGACATCGGCATGCATCTGGAGCTGGAGATCCCGGCGGACTCGCCGTTCCACCCGGGCGAGCGGTGGACGCCCGACCTCGCGCAGGAGTTCTTCGGGGCGCACAGCAGCCGGCCCGCGGATTTCGTGGAGAGCGAGCTGACCCGCTATCTGTCCATCCCCGGGCAGGCGATCGGCTACAAGCTGGGCGAGCGGGCGTGGCTGCTCGGCCGGGCCAACGCGCAGGCCAGGCACGGGGACGCGTTCGACGCGAAGGCCTGGCACATGGCGGCTCTCTCGCAGGGGTCGCTCGGCCTCGACGACCTGGTGGACGAGCTGTCCCAGCTGTAACTCCGCTGCGGGCGGCGGCTGTTGGAGCCGCCGCCCGCACGGCGGCCCCTCTCGCGGTGTCAGCAGCCGCAGTCGTCCGAGTCGACCGGCGCCGTCAGCGGGTCGGCGTCGCGCCGCGCGGGCCCCTCCCACGTCTCGTAGGCGAAGCCCTCCCGCGCCCAGTACTCGAACCCGCCGAGCATCTCCTTGACCTGGAAGCCGAGCTCGGCGAGGGCGAGGGCCGCGCGCGTGGCGCCGTTGCAGCCCGGGCCCCAGCAGTACGTGACGACGGGCACCGTCCTGTCGAGGAGCTGCCCGGCCTGCTCGGCGATGAGCGCGGTGGGCAGGTGGACGGCGCCGGGTACGTGTCCCTGGTCCCACGAGGCGGTGGAGCGGGTGTCGATGACGACGAAGCCCGGGTCCCCGTCGGCGGCGAGCGCCGAGGCGACGTCGGACACGTCGGCGTGGAAGGCGAGGCTCGCGCCGAAATAGGCGACGGCCGCGGCGGGGGACGCCGGGGACACACGGAGCACGGCGTTGGGGGTGACGGTGGTGGTCGCGGTCATGATGTCGGCCTCCCTGGCGGATCGCTGCGGGCCGCACGACCGTGCCGCCCTCGACCAGAAATCTACGGTCCGTGGCGATCTTCCTGAAGTGACGATCCCCGGCATCCCTCTTGATCGGCCGGGGATGTCCCTGCTATTCCTGCCATATGACCGGTGAATCCCCGTACACCCCCGATGCCACCGACTGGCGCATCCTCGACGTCCTCCAGCGCGAGGGCCGGGCGAGCTACGCCGAGCTAGCCCGGGCCGTCTCCATGTCCGCGAGCGCCGTCACCGAGCGGGTGAAGCGCCTCGAGGAGGCCGGGGTGATCGCGGGGTACGCGGCGGTGGTCGTCCCCGAGCGGATCGGCCTGCCCATCCTGGCGTTCGTGCGGCTGCGCTATCCGAACGGTCACTACAAGCCCTTCCACGACCTCGTCGAGGTGACGCCGGAGATCCTTGAGGCGCATCACGTCACCGGCGACGACTGCTTCGTCATCAAGGTCGCGGCGCGCTCGATGAAGCACCTGGAGGAGGTCTCCGGCCGGATCGGTGCGCTCGGCTCGGTGACGACCAGCGTGGTCTACTCGTCCCCGCTCCCCCGGCGGCCGCTCGGCCACTGACCCGCCGCCGGGCAGCCACGGCCGGGCTCAGGTCCGCTGCCGTACGACCGACCCCGACCGCCCCTTCACGATCTCGAGCTGCGCGTGCACCCGGCGGCGCAGGTCGGCGACGTGGCTGACGATGCCGACGCTGCGGTCCCGCTCGCGCAGGGAGTCCAGGACGTCGAGCACCTCGTCCAGGGTCTGGTCGTCGAGGCTGCCGAAGCCCTCGTCGATGAAGAGGGTGTCGAGACGGACACCGCCCGCCTCGTCGGTGACGACGTCCGCGAGGCCGAGGGCGAGGGCGAGCGACGCGAAGAACGTCTCCCCGCCGGAGAGCGTCGCGGTGTCCCGCTCGCGCCCCGTCCACGCGTCGACGACGTGCAGGCCGAGGCCCGAACGACCGCGCCCCGAACGACCGTCGGAGTGCACCAGCGTGTACCGGCCGGACGACATGCGGGCCAGTCGCGCGGTCGCCGCGGCCGCGACCTGTTCGAGCCGGGCCGCGAGGACATAGGACTCCAGGCGCATCTTGCGCTCGTTGTCCGCGGACGTGCCGGCGGCGAGACCCGCCATGCGCGCCACTCGGTCGTACGCGGCGCGCAGCGGCGCGAGCCGTCGCACGGCCGTGGCGCAGCGGGCCGAGAGCCGGTCGAGCTCGGTGCAGCGGCGGTCCGCGTCGTCGCGCGCGGAGGCCGCGTCGCGCACCCTCCGGTCGGCCGCCTCGGCACTGTGCTGCGCCGCGGGCACATCGGCGGGCGACTGCCGGGCCGCCGCCGCGGTGTCGTCCTCGGCGAGCACGGCGCGCACCGAGGCCTCCTCGGACTGGCGGGCGTCGAGCCGGTGCTGAAGGTCTCGGTGCTGCTCGTCGTCCAGGAGGGCGGCGTCCGCGGCTTCCGGCGTGTCGAACCCGGCGCGGAACGCCGCGTCGGCGAGTCGCGCGTCGGCGTACTTGAGCCGCTTGGCGGCCTCGTCGGCGCCCCGGGCGGCATCCGCGGCGGCCGTGAGCTGCGCGGCGAGGCCCTCCAGCTGCGCGGCGCGCGCCCCCACACTGACCTCCGACCCGCGCGCCTGGGCCAACTCACGCTCCAGGACGCCCTGTTCGCGATCGACGCTCTCGCGCAGGGTGGCTCGCGCGACGGCGCGACGTGCGGCTTCCTGCTGCGCGGCGAGTCTGCGGTCGTGCTCACCCTCGGCCTGGCCGAGGGCCTCACGTGCGGCGTGCAGTCCGGAGGCCCGGCCGCGCGCCTCGGCGTGTCGGGCGCGCAACTCATCGGCCGCATCGGCGAGTTCCCGGGCGGACGTCTCTCCGGCGGCGGCCGTCGCGGCGGCGAGGGACTCGCGCACCGCGGCGAGCCGGCTCTCCTGCGCCGTGCGCGCGTCGTCCGCGCGGCGGTATGCGGCGAGGGCGGACTCCTCGGCGTCGCGGCCGACATGCTCCGCGGTCTTGCGCATGGGGTCGGGGTGTTCGGTGGATCCGCACACGGCGCAGCTCGCGCCGGGGACGAGCTGCGCGGCCAGTTCGGCCGCGATCCCGTTCAGCCGCTGTTCCTTGAGGCCGAGCCAGTGCTCATGGGCGGCCGCGGCCTCCTCGCGGGCCCGCAGGGTGTGCGTCCGGGCGTCGGCGGCCTCGCCGGAGAGCCGGTCGCGGCGCCGGGCGGCCTCCAGCTTCTGCTGCGCGGGCTCCAGTTGACCCGCCAGGTGCTCGGCGCGCGTCGCGGCCTCCTGCGCGGACTCGACGGCTTCCTGGAGCGCGGCCCGGGTGCTGTCCCAGCCGTCGAGCCAGCTCGCCGCGTCCTGGAGCAGCTCGTCGTCGGCGCGCTCCTCGCGGTCGAGTCCTCGGCGCTGCCCGGCGAGTTCCGTCAGGCGCAGTTCGGCGCGTCGGGCGGACTCCAGACCGCCCAGCTCCTCCGCCGCCTTCCGCGCGGCGACGGCGAGACCCGACGCGCCGGCGCCGTCGAACGAATCGGGCAGCGCTGCACGCGCGCGTGCGTCCTCGCTCGTGGCCCTGCGGTGTTCGGTCTCCGCGGCCTCGCGCAGCGCGAGGGCGGGCGCGACGGCCTCGGCCTTGCGGCCCCGCTCCATGCGTTCCTGGACCCGCCGGTGCTCGTCGGCCCGCTCTTCGAGCCGCGCGGCCCGCTCCCTCGCCTCCTCGAACCGCCGCTGGAGCCGGTGCACTTCCTGTACGCCGGCCAGGTCGCGCTGCGCCTCGGTGCGGGCCGCGTCGGCGGCGGTCAGCGCGAGGTGCGCGACGGTGAACCGCTCGCGGGCGGTGGAGCGGGCGACGGCGGCCCAGGTGAGGACGGAGTCGGCGAGCCCGGGGTCACCGGGCTCGGCGTCGGTGGCGGGCAGTTCGACGATGTTCCCCGCGGCCTGCTGCATGCGGTGCGCGTCGGCGAGCAACTCGGCGTCCGCTGCGCGTACTTCGCTCTCGGCGGCGCGGCGCTGCTCGGCGAGCCTTTGCTCGGCCGCGGCGAAGCGCCGCGTGTCGAAGAGCCGGCCGAGGAGCTTGCCGCGGGCCTCGGCGTCGGCCCGCAGGAACCGCGCGAAGTCCCCCTGCGGCAGCAGGACGACCTGGCAGAACTGCTCCTTGCTCATCCCGAGGAGCTGGCTGATCTCCTCGCCGATCTCCTGGTGGGAGCGGCTGAGGTCCTTCCAGGTGCCCGCCGTGGCGTCGTACTCGCGCAGCCAGCTCTGGGCCTTGTCCATGGTGGTGCCCGTGCCGCGCTTCTTGGGGCGCTCCCACGGGGGCTGCCGGGTCAGCTCCAGACGGCGTCCCGCGACGGTGAGGTCGAGGGTGACCTCGGTGCGGGTGCCGGGCGCGGCGTGGTCACTGCGCAGGGACGTGCCCTGACCGCTGCCCTGCCGGGCGCCGGGGACCGAGCCGTACAGGGCGTAGCAGACGGCGTCGAGGACAGAGGTCTTGCCCGCGCCCGTCGGGCCGTGGAGCAGGAAGAGACCCGCCGAGGACAGGTCGTCGAAGTCGACTTCCTGGCTTGCCCCGAAGGGGCCGAAGGCGGTGATCCGCAACCGGTGGAGCCTCATCGGGCGACCTCACGCCGGGTGTCGTCGATGCGTACGGCGTCGAGTGCCTCGCGCAGGACGGCGCGCTCGCGCTCGTCGGGTCCGGCGCCGCGCACGTGCGTCACGAAGTCCTCCGCGATCTGCTGGTCGTCGCGCCCCTTGAGGCGCTGCGCGTACGAGACGTCGGGGTCCTCGGGGGCTCGCTGCGGATCGAAGGCGAGGCTGAGGGTGTGCGGGAACCGCTCGGTGAGGCGGGCCATGGGGTCGTCGGGCCTGACCGGGTCGGTGAGGGTGGCCTCGACCCAGGACTCCTCGTGCGCGGTGAGGTCCGGGCGCGCGAGCAGGTCCGCGAGGTCCCCGCGGATCCGGGCGAGCGGCCTGGGCACCGGGCAGTCGACGCGCTCGGCGGCGGCGAAGCCGTCCGCGTCCAGGTCGACGAGCCACATGCTCTTGTGGTGGTCGGCCTCGGAGAAGGAGTACGGGAGCGGCGAGCCGGAGTAGCGCACGCGCTCGGAGATGACCTGGCTGCCGTGCAGATGCCCGAGCGCCACGTAGTCGACGCCGTCGAAGACGCCGGAGGGGACGGCGGCGACTCCGCCGACGGTGATGTCGCGCTCGCTGTCGCTGGCCTCGCCGCCGGTGACGAAGGCGTGGGCGAGGACGACGGACCGGGTCCCTGCCGGGCGCTCGGCGAGATCGGCCCGCACCCGGTCCATGGCGGCGGCCAGGACGGCCTCGTGGCCCGGCTTCGACACCCCGAACTCGTCCTTCACCAGCGCCGGTTCGAGATAGGGCAACCCGTAGAAGGCCACGTCACCTGTGGCGTCCGGGATCAGCACGGGGGTCGCGCACGCGCCGGGGTCGGTGCGCAGGTGGATGCCGGCGCGGCCGATGAGCCCGGCGCCGACGCCGAGACGGCGCGCCGAGTCGTGGTTCCCGGAGATCATCACCGTGGGGATGCCCTGCTCGGCGAGGCGGTGCAGGGCATCGTCGAACAGCTCGACCGCGGCGAGGGGCGGCACCGCGCGGTCGTACACGTCGCCCGACACGACCACCGCGTCGACGCCCCGCTCACGGACGGTCGCGACGAGGTGACCGATGAACTCGGCCTGGGCGCCGAGCATGTTCACCCGGTGGAACGCCCGGCCGAGATGCCAGTCGGAAGTGTGCAGCAGCCTCATGATCCCCGAGACTAACGGGCGGGTCGGACATCACGGGCGGCTACTGGCGTATCGGTACCTGCTCCGCCGCGCACGCGCACCGCCCGCCGGAGCCGGTCACGCGTCCCCGTACGCCTCTCCCCCGAGCTCGAACTCCGCGGTGCCTGCGGTGATATCGGCCAGCCACGCGCGGAACGCGTCCACGTCGGCGTCCGGCAGACCGATCTCGATCGTGACCGCCTCCCCGTAATGGACGTCACGCACCTCACGTCCCGTGGACCGCAGATCGTTCTGCACCTTGCCGGCGCGCTGGTGGTCGACGGTGACGGTGGCGAGCCGGAAGCGGCGCCGGGTGAGGGTGCCCAGCGCGTCGAGCGCCTCGCCGACGGCCCCTCCGTAGGCACGGATGAGACCGCCCGCGCCGAGCTTCACGCCTCCGTAGTAGCGGGTCACGACGGCGACGACGTACCGCATCTCGCGGCGCGTGAGCATCTGGAGCATGGGGACGCCGGCCGTGCCGCCCGGTTCGCCGTCGTCGCTCGCCTTCTGCACGGAGGCGTCGGCGCCGATGACGTACGCGTAGCAGTTGTGGGACGCGGTGGGGTGCTCCTTGCGGATGCGCGCCACGAAGTCCTGGGCTTCTCGCTCGGTGGCCGCGGGCGCGAGCGCGCACAGGAACCGGGAGCGGTTGATCTCGGTCTCGTGCACGCCCTCACGGGCCACGGTGCGGTACTCGTCCTGCATCCGGCCAGCGTATGCCGCGTGCCGGCGTTCGCTCGCCCCCGCCCGTCGCCCCGGTCACGCGGTGGTGAATACTCGCTCGTCGTCGCAGCGCTCACGGGACGTCCCTTTCCCGTGGCTTCCTGCGCGGATGCACCCCCGGGTCCGTACCGGCACGACAGAAAGCAGTTTCGCCCATGACCGGCACGCAGGCCGAACGCGTCGAAGGCACGGCCGTCCGGCCACCGTCCCCACGATGGCGGTCCTGGCTCCTCGAAGGTCTGAGCGAGACGACGGCCCGGCATCCGGGACCGCACGGCACGCCGCCGGCCGAGCACAAGGGCCACACGTGGTGGCGGGTGATGTGCCTGACGGGTGTGGACTACTTCTCGACCCTCGGCTACCAGCCGGGCATCGCCGCCCTCGCCGCGGGGCTCCTGTCCCCGCTGGCCACCCTCGTCCTGATCGCGCTCACGCTGGGCGGCGCGCTGCCGGTCTACCGCCGCGTCGCCAAGGAGTCCCCGCACGGCGAGGGTTCCATCGCGATGCTGGAGCGGCTCCTGCCGTGGTGGGCGGGGAAGCTGTTCGTCCTCGTCCTGCTCGGGTTCGCCGCCACCGACTTCATGATCACGATCACCTTGTCGGCGGCCGACGCCGCGGCGCACGTCGTCGAGAACCCCTTCGCGCCCGCGTCGCTCGACGGCGCGAACACCTGGATCACGCTGTTCCTGGTGGCGGGCCTCGGCGCGGTGTTCCTCAAGGGGTTCCGTGAGGCGATACGGGTGGCGGTCGTGCTCGTCGCCCTCTATCTCATGCTGAACGTGGTCGTCCTCATGACCGCCGCCTGGCACGTCCTGACCGAGCCGGTGAAGATCGGCAACTGGTGGGACGCCATGACCGCCGCGCACTCCTCGCCCGTCGCGATGATCGGCGTGGCGCTCCTCGTCTTCCCGAAGCTGGCGCTCGGCATGTCCGGCTTCGAGACGGGCGTCGCCGTGATGCCCCAGGTGCGCGGCGACGCCACGGACACGTACGCGCATCCCAAGGGGCGGGTGCGGGACACCCGCAAGCTGCTCACCACCGCCGCGCTGATCATGAGCGGTTTCCTGCTGCTCTCCAGCCTCGCGACGACGATCCTCATCCCCCAGTCCGCGTTCGAGAGCGGCGGCCCGGCCAACGGCCGCGCCCTCGCGTTCCTCGCGCACCAGTACCTGGGCGAGGGTTTCGGCACGGTGTACGACGTCTCGACCATCGCCATCCTGTGGTTCGCCGGAGCCTCTGCGCTCGCGGGGCTCCTCAACCTCGTGCCGCGCTACCTGCCGCGTTACGGCATGGCCCCGGAGTGGACGCGCGCTGTCCGTCCGCTGGTGCTCCTGTTCATGGCGATAGCCCTCTTCATCACACTCTGGTTCAACGCGAACGTCGACGACCAGAGCGGCGCGTACGCGACCGGTGTCCTGGTCCTGATGCTGTCGGCGTCGTTCGCCTCGACGGTTGCGGTGCGCTCGCGCGGGCGCAAGGCCGCGACCGTCGGCTTCGGGGCGATCACCGCCGTGTTCGGGTACACGCTCGTCACGAACGTCATCGAGCGGCCCGACGGCATCAAGATCGCCCTGCTGTTCATCGTCGGGATCCTCCTCACCTCGTTCGCGTCGCGCGTGCACCGCGCCTTCGAACTGCGGGCGGGCGACGTGACGTTCGACGAGACGGCGGCGCGGATCGTCGACGAGGCCGCGGGCCACGGCCCGCTGCGGATCATCGCGAACGAGCCCGACGAGCACTCCAAGGCCGAGTACCGCGCCAAGGAGTACAGCCAGCGCGAGCAGACCCACATCCCGGACGGGCGGCCCGTCCTGTTCCTGGAGGTCTTCGTCCACGACTCGTCGGACTTCACCGCGCCGGTCGAGGTCCACGGCGACGAGAAGCACGGCGTACGCCGCCTGCGCGTCCAGGGCGCGGGCGTGCCGAACACCATCGCCGCTGTCCTGATGAGCCTGCGGGCCCGCACGGGCGAGGTGCCGCACGCGTACTTCAACTGGACCGAGGGCCATCCCGTCAGCCATCTGCTGCGCTTCCTGGTGTTCGGCGACGGCGAGGTCGCGCCGGTCACCCGCGAGGTGCTGCGCCGCGCCGAGCCCGAGCCCGCCCGGCGGCCCCGCGTCCACGTGGGCTGACCTGCACCCGCATCCCTGCGGAATAGGATGTGGCGCCCACGTGTGGGTGACGGCCGGGGCGGAGGGCGACGGGACATGACGCGGGACGGACACGACGGCCGGCGGCCGCGGCGCCGGGGGCAGGGCGAGCTGGAGTCCCAGGTCCTCTCGGCGCTGTGCGAGGCGCCGGGTCCCGTGACGGCGGCCTGGGTCCAGGAGCGGGTCGGCGGCGACCTCGCCTACACGACCGTGGTGACGATCCTGACGCGGCTCCTCGCGAAGAGCGCGGTGACCCGCGCCCGCGACGGCCGCTCCTTCCTGTGGACGCCGGCTGCCGACGGGGCGGGGCTCGCCGCGCTGCGGATGCGCAAGGTGCTCGACGGCGAGACGGACCGCGAAGCGGTCCTCGCACGCTTCGTCACCGCGCTTCCTCCGGGCGACGAACAACTGCTGCGGGACCTCCTCGAACAGGCGGAACGGCCGGACGAAGCCCCCGGCCCCGGCGAGGGCTGAGCCGGACGATGGGGGTCTTCGTCTTCCTGCCGCTGGTGCTGCCGCTGACGGCGTGGCCCGTGGCGCGCCTGGCCGAGCAGCATCTCCACCCGCGCACCGCGACCCGTCTCCTGACGGCCGTCACGGGAGTGATGGCCCTGTGCAGCACACTGTGCCTGGCGCTGCTCATGGTCGTCGGCACGGCCCAACTGCCCGGAAACCCCCTCCCCGACGGCTGGTCGGACCCCGAGGTGCGGGCGGCCGTGCCGTATGACGGGGTGGCGGGCAGGGCCGCGATCCCCGCCCTCGGCGTCGTGCTCGTGGTCTGTACGCGGGTCGTCGTCCGGCACCACTTGGTGCGGCGCCGGGCCCGGCGGGCGCTCGCCGGGCTGCACGACCGGGGCGTCGCGGTCGTGCCGGACACGGTGCCGTACGCGTATGCCCTGCCCGGTGGCGACCGTGACCGGGTGGTGGTCACGACCGGGCTCCTGGGCGTGCTCACCGGGCCGGAGCGCAGGGCGCTGTTCGCGCACGAGCGGGCCCATCTGGCGGCCCGGCACCATCGTCATCTGCTGGTGGCGCAGTTGGCGGCGCGAGCCAATCCGTTCCTGCTGCCGCTGCGCACGGCGGTGGCGTACTCGACGGAGCGGTGGGCCGACGAGGACGCTGCGCGCTCCGTGCACGACCGCCGCGTCGTGGCCCGTGCGATCGGCAAGGCCGCCCTCGTCTCGCGCGCCGCGCCGGCCCCCACGCTGGCGGGCCTCGCGGCGCCGGGCCCGGTCCCGCGCCGGGTCGCGGCCCTCCTGCGCCCGGCCCCTACGGCGCACAGCTGGCCACCGGTCGGCACGGGGATCGGCCTCGCGGCGTGGGCGGCGGCCGTGGGCACGGCGGTGTCGGCGATGTCGTCGGCGAACTCTGCGGTGACCATGATCCGCATCCTGCACGCGGCCACGTTCCTCTGACCTCGTCCGGGGGGGAATCCCGCACGGCACCGCTCTGTTGACCACGGTGGACACCCGTCGACCCCAGGAGGCAGCGCATGTACGGCGATCAGGAGACGGTCCGCAGGATCCTCACGGAGCTCGGTGACACCTGGGCGGTCGTGGGCCTCTCGTCGAACAGGGCGCGCGCCGCGCACGGCGTCGCCGAGGTCCTCCAGCGCTTCGGCAAGCGCGTCGTGCCGGTCCACCCGAAGGCCGAGACGGTCCACGGCGAGCAGGGCTACGCGTCCCTCGGAGAGATCCCGTTCAAGGTCGACGTGGTCGACGCGTTCGTCAACTCCCACCTCGCGGGCCAGGTCGCCGACGAGGCCCGGTCGATCGGCGCGGAAGCGGTCTGGTTCCAGCTCGGCGTGATCGACGAGGCGGCGTACGAGCGCACGCGCGACGCGGGGCTTGCGATGGTCATGGACAAGTGCCCGGCGATCGAGATCCCCCGCCTGGGCTGAGTCCCTCCACCCCGGAACCTGCCGCACTCGAGGCGGCAGTCACACGTCACGCTGCGGCAGCGTCATCCCGGGCAGCTCGTACTCGTCGCGGCGGCCGCACATGCCGTAGCCGCCGCGCCGGGTGGGACCCGTGTCGTAGGAGGCCGATCCCGTGAGGTAGGACGGGTCGCCGGATTCGAGGGCCGCGAGCTGGGCTCCGGTGCGCTCGGCGGTGGCCAGCGCGCCGGCCCGCCACAGCTCGCGCCAGGCGGGCACCTTGTCCCGGACGAGGCGCGCCGCGGCCCGCTGGAATTCCAGGTAGGGCACGTCGTCCCCGGCCAACAGCGCCTCGCGCAGCGGCAGATAGCCCTCGACGGCGAGGTCGCGCCGCCGCCGTGCGGCCGCCTCCGCCAGGGGTCCCGTCCGCGCCGGGAGTGCCGCGGCGGCGGCGTAGCGCTCGGGGTCGGCGAGCACGTCGGGCGGGAAGGTGAAAACGGCGTCCCCGGCCTCGGGCAGACCGCTGTTCTGCATCAGGACGGTGATGCGCAAGTCGCCGCGCTGCACCATCCGGTGCACGGTGCCCGGCGTGAACCACGCCACCGAGCCCGCTTCCAGGGGGACTTCGCGGTAGCCGCCGGGGCTGAGTGTCTGGACGGCGCCGCGTCCGCCGGTGACGACGTAGGCCTCAGTGCACACCAGGTGCAGATGCGGGGTGCCGCCGCACACACCGTCGGCGGCCTCCCACTCGTAGGCGTTCAGATGGGAGAGGCCGACGGCTCCGGGCAGCGGATGTGAGAAGTCGGTCGACGGGAGGGCGGTTTCGGAGGGCATACGGGGGCTCCTCATCCAGGCCGTGCGGAGCGGGGCAGGGGCGAGCGGGACAGGCCGTGGAAAGCGCTTGCCCCGAGATGGAGCCTAAGCGCCCCCGTCCTCACATGCACGCGATCGGCTCGATCGCCCCCGGCCACCGCTCCACGCCGCCCCCGGTCCGCACATACGCGTCGGACCTGTCGGCGGAGAGCCACAGTTGGCGCCGCCCGTCGCGGTACCCGGTGTCCGTAGCCCCGTCCGGCAGCTGGGTCTTCGGCGCGTACGAGGAGTGCAGGAGTTCGCGGGACAGCGCATGCTCGGGGTCCCGGAGATACTGGCGGTCGCCGAGGTGCAGGAACTCCACCGACTGCCAGTCGCAGTGCTCGGGCCCGGCCGCGCTGAAGATCTCGGACGCGGGCACCGGACGCCCGTCCCGATCCGCCCACACCCGGATGTCGAGGTGGGCGCGGTCCCGGCGTGCGAACTCGGACGGATCGCACTGGGCGTACGTCTCCAGACCCCAACCCGGCCTGCGCGGCAGGTCCTTGGCGACGATCACGGCCACGCGGGTGCGGCCGCCGACGTCGTACGAGTACAGGACGCGGCGGCCCGCCTCGCGCTCGACGCGATAGCCGCGCCGCGGCAGGGACCGGGCGAGCTCGTCGGCCACGAGCGCGTTCAGGGCCTCGTCCGGCGAGTCCGCGCCGTCCGACGCGCCCCAGCCGTCGTCCCCGCCGCCGCCCTGGTACGGCTTGCCGGCGCATTCGAGGGCGCGGACGGAGGCGCCCCCGCCCTGGACGTTGTCCTCGTCGCCGTCGATATCGGGCGCCTTCGCCTTGAGCGGACCGCGGTAGGGGACGGCCGGCGCGGAGCCGGTCACCACCAGATCCTCGGGGACTTCCGTGCCGCAGGCCGCCACGGATGCCAGTGCCCCCAACGCCGCAGCCAGCACGGTCACCGTCCGGATTCTCATACTTCGCCCCACCCGTCTCTCCGCCCCACCCCGCGCTGCTGCGCGGAGCCGCTCCTCAGACGCGGCGGCCTCCGGCTTCGTTCACCGGCGGGCGGGGTCAGTTCACGCCGAGTCCTTCGAGGACCACCGCGCCGGGCAGGTCGAGGAAGGCCTTGCCGGGCACGATGAGCTTGCCTCGGCGCGTTCCGCTGCCGATCAGGACGTGCGGCCGGTCGACGACGGCCGCGTCCACGAGGAGCGGCCAGTCGGCGGGCAGCCCGATCGGGGTGATGCCGCCGTACTCCATGCCGGTGGCGCCGGTGGCCGTCTCCATCGGGGCGAACGACGCCTTACGGGCACCCAGTTGACGGCGTACGACTCCATTGACGTCGACCCGGGTGCCGGAGAGGACCAGGCAGGCGGCGAGGGTCGCCTCGCCGCCGCGCTTGCCCGCGACGACGACGCAGTTCGCGGAGTCCTCGAGCAGCTCGGGGCCGTAGTGCTCGACGAACGTGGCCGTGTCCGCCCACTCGGGCTCGGTGTCCACATGGATCAGCTGCTCCGCCGGGACCGTGCCGTGCCAGTTGCGTACGGCGTCGGCCACCGGGTCCGTCAGCAGGTCGAGCGCCTCGGGAGCGGGGCGGACGTGGTCGAAGTTTCCGATGGGTGCGCGCATGTCGGCACGCTAACAGCCGTCCGCGGCGGCCGAGTCGGGCGTCTCAGCGTACGGGCGGCACCGACACGGCCATGGTCATCTCCATCGTCTCGGTGCCGTCGTTGCGGTAGGTGTGCGAGGCGTCGGCCTCGAACGAGACGCTGGATCCGGCGGGCACGCGGTACTCGGCGCCGTCCACGACGAGGGTCAGCTCCCCGGCCGTCACATGGAGCAGCTCCACCGTGCCCGCGGGGTGCGGGTCGGAGCCGCTGCCGTCGCCGGGTTCCAGGTGCCAGTCCCACATCTCCAGGGGGCCGGGGGCCTCGGTTCCGGCGAGCAGCCGGTTGTAGCTGCCGGCGTCCGTGCTCCACAGGCGTACGGCCTGCTCGGGCGGGACGATGCGGACCTTCGGGCCCTGTTCGTAGTCGAGCAGGGTGGTGATGCTGATGCCGAGCGCGTCACCGATCTTGACCACGGTGCCGATGCTGGGGTTGGTGCGGGCCTGCTCGATCTGGATGAGCATGCCGCGGCTGACTCCGGCGCGCGTCGCGAGACCGTCCAGGGTGAAGCCGCGCTCGGTGCGCCAGCGCTTGACGTTGCGGCCGAGTGACTGGGTCAGCAGGTCGAGGTCCGACACATTCCGTCCAATATTCTGGATGACAGAGTTCAATTCATTGAACTAACGTGTAGTGCAACAAAGCATTCACCGATGTTCACCACACTGTACTGCGAGGCAGACCATGACAGCACTCTTCGCCCTGGCCACGAGCCTCATGTGGGGCCTGGCCGACTTCGGCGGAGGGCTCCTCACCCGGCGAACTCCCGCGCTCACGGTCGTGGTGGTCTCGCAGAGCATTGCCGTCGTGGTGCTCGGCGCGATCGTGGCGGCGACGGGCGCCTGGAGCGAGGCGGGACCGCAGCTGTGGTTCGCGGTCGCGGCCGGTCTCGTCGGCCCGGTCGCCATGCTCGCCTTCTACAAGGCGCTCGCCCTCGGCCCGATGGGCGTCGTCTCGCCCCTCGGCTCGCTCGGCGTCACCGTTCCCGTCGCCGTCGGCCTGGTGCTCGGGGAGCGTCCGGGGCTGCTCCAGTTCGCGGGGATCGGCGTGGCCGTCGCAGGGGTGATCCTGGCGGGCGGTCCGCAGTTCAGGGGCGCACCGGTGCAGCGTCAGGCAGTTCTGCTCACGCTGCTCGCCGCGTTCGGCTTCGGCGCGGTGATGGCCCTGATCGCGGAGGCCTCGACCACCGTGACCGGACTCTTCCTGGCGCTCTTCGTACAGCGGGTGACCAATGTGACGGCGGGCGGCACGGCCCTGTACGTGTCCGTGCGGCGCGGCGGCCGGGCGCTTCCCGAGGACGGCGGGATGCAGGTCGTCCGGTCGGCGCTCCCGGCGCTGGCGTTCGTGGGCCTCGCCGACGTTGCGGCCAACGGCACGTACGCGATGGCGGCGCAGCAGGGCCCGGTCACCGTGGCCGCCGTGCTCGCCTCGCTCTACCCCGTCGTGACGGCGCTGGCCGCGCGCGGCTTCCTCGGCGAGCGGCTGCGCGGGGTGCAGGCCGCGGGGGCGGGTCTCGCACTGGTGGGCACCGTGCTGCTGGCGACGGGTTAAGGCCTTTCGTTTGGATCAGGCTGGATCAGGGAGCGGGATCCGGCGCGTGCAGTTGCACGGCGGAGGAGGGAGTCGACGCGATGGGGGTCCCCCTGCGCGAGCGCAGCCGAGAGCTCGGGGAGTCGACGACGCACGACAACGCCGCGAGGTGCGGCACCAGCCCCCGCGAGCCCATCCTGATCCGAACGAAAGGCCCTAGGCGCTCGCGCCCGGCTGGGCGCCTTCTTCGAGCTCCTCCAGGTCGGCGAGCGCGAGGAGCTGCTCTGGGGTGACACCTTCGGGGATCGGGGCGGGGGTGGGTGTGCGCAGCGGCGGCTGCCACCCGTTCTCTTCGTCCCAGCTCCGTACGACCCGGGCGGGCGCGCCGGCCACGACCGCGCGGTCCGGCACCTCGCCGCGCACGACGGCACCGGCGGCCACCACGACGTTCCGGCCGATCCGCGCGCCCGGCAGGATCACCGCGCCGGTGCCGATCCAGCAGCCCGGCCCGATCTCCACCGGCTCCATGCGCGGCCACTGCTTGCCGATGGGCTGATGCGGGTCGTCGTACGAGTGGTTGGTCGAGGTCACGTAGACGTACGGCCCGAAGTAGCAGTCGCTGCCGATCGTGACCGTCGTGTCGGCGATGACATGGCTGCCGCGGCCGAGGACGACGCCGTCGCCGATGCGCAGGATCGGCTCGGACCCGAGGTCGAGGTCGGGCATCAGGCCCGCGGTGAGAGTGACCTGTTCGGCAATGATGCAGTGCGCGCCGAGATGGATCCAGGGCTCGCCGAAGACCGTGCCCTGCGGGAAGGCCAACTTGGTGCCGTGGCCGAGGGATCCGAAGCGGTAGCGGCCGGGATGCGCGGCGGTCACCGCGCCCGCGCGCTGCGCCAGGCGCCAGCCCGCCTGCACCGCGCGATGGGCGAGGCGTCCGGTGAAGTCACGGGATGAGAACGCGTTCCAGTTCTTCGGCACAGCCTCACGTTACTCAGCCGTACGCCACCGCGCGGAGCCATGGCCTGTGATCTTCGCCCCACGCGGCACCTGCCCGGGGCCGTCCCGTACGGTTCGCTCTGGCGCGACACGGTCGGTGCGGAAGCACGGAAGAGGAGAAACAGCGATGGGCCAGCAGGCACTCATCACCGGGATCGGCGGCAAGGACCCGGACCTCGACCAGGAGGCGTTCGCCGCGCCGACCTCGGTCGTGATCGGCGAGGTCACCCTCCACGCCGGGGCGAGTGTCTGGTACGGCGCGGTGCTGCGCGCGGACTGCGGCCCGATCGCGCTCGGCGCCGACAGCAACATCCAGGACAACTGCACCGTGCACGTCGACCCCGGCTTCCCGGTGACGGTCGGCGAGCGGGTCTCCGTGGGACACAACGCGGTCCTGCACGGCTGCACCGTCGAGGACGACTGCCTCGTGGGCATGGGCGCCACGGTCCTCAACGGCGCGGTGATCGGCGCCGGTTCCCTGGTCGCCGCCCAGGCGCTCGTCCCGCAGGGGATGCAGGTCCCGCCGGGCTCACTCGTCGCCGGGGTGCCCGCCAAGGTGAAGCGCCCGCTGACCGACGAGGAGCGCGCGGGCATCACCCTGAACGGCACGCTCTACGTGGAACTGGCGAAGGCGCACCGCGCGGCGCACGAGGACAGCTGACCGGCCTGGTCAGTCGGCGGCCGGGACCGGCTCTGCCTCGGCCGCCGCCTTCTTCGCCTTGCGCCTGACGATCAGCATGGAGCCCACGCCGATCAGCACGGCCGCGGCGAGCCCGTAGTACGAGAACCGCTTGAGCCAGTCCTCGGCGACCACACCGATGTAGTAGATGACGGCGGTCGTGCCGCCGGCCCAGATGACCCCGCCGAGGAAGTTCGCGATGAGGAACTTCCAGTACGGCATGTGCAGCACGCCCGCGAGCGGGCCCGCGAAGATGCGCAGCAGGGCGACGAAGCGGCCGAAGAAGACCGCCCACATGCCCCACTTCTCGAAGGAGCGCTCGGCGGTCGCGACATGGGCCTCGCCGAAGTGGCGCGGGAACTTGTTGCCGAGCCAGGCCAGCAGGGGGCGTCCACCCTTGCGCCCGATCGCGTATCCGATGGAGTCGCCGACGACGGCTCCCGCGCTGGCGCAGGCACCGAGGATGATCGGGTTGACGTCACCGTGCTGGGACGACAGCAGCGCAGCCGAGACCAGGACGATCTCTCCAGGCAGCGGGATGCCCAGGCTTTCGAGCCCGATGACGCCGGCCACCAGGGCATAGATGGCGACCGCCGGTACCGTGTCGAGCCACTCCTGGACGTGCAACGCCGATTCCTCCCGTGTCGGTGGGCGTGTGCCCGGCGCACGCTCCCCCGGGTGCGCATGCCGGGCAGCCTACCTGTTCGAGGGAAACGGAGATGTCCGGCTCAGCTGTTGGGGCGCAGCGTCCAGACGACATTCATTTCCCCGGTCACCGCACCGTCGGCGCGCTGGATCGCGACGGTCACCGGGAACTCGGGGCGCTCCCCCGCGTCGAGCTCGGCGACCACGTCGGCGGCCGGCCGGCCGAGCGTGGCCGTCGCCGTGACGGGGCCCATGGCGAGCTTCTTGTACGCGATGTCGGCGCGCACCGCGAGCGGCACCGCCCGCGAGAGCTGGTCCCCGAAGGCGGCGAGGACGATCGCGCCACTCGCGGACTCGCCGAGCGTGAACATCGCTCCGGCGTGCGGTCCGCCGACATGGTTGTGGTACTCGCTCTGGTCCGGCAGGGCCACGACGGCCTTCTCCGGGGTGGTCTCGAGGAATTCGATGTTCAGGGTCCGGGCCATCGGCACGGTGGCGGCGAGCATCTCGCCGATCGACATCTGTTCTGCGCTCATGGTGCGTGATGTTACCCACGAGTAGCGACCTTGGCCATCCTCGGTCCGGCAGTGGCTCTATCGTTGCTCGCCATGTGGCCAGGAGAGCAGGGTCCCGGGGGCGAGCAGAACCCGCAGGGCCGCCAACCGAATCCGTACCAGCAGCCGAACCCGTATGCGCAGCCGTCCGGACCGCAGGTCTGGAACGCGCCCACGATTCCCGCCGGTTCACCCCAGCCGTCACCCGAACCTCCGAAGCGCAGACGGACGGCCCTCATCGCCGTGGTGGCCGCCGCCGCGGTCGTCGTCGCGTCCGTGGTCACCGGGGTCCTCGTCCTCGGCGGCAACAAAGACAAGAAGGGCGACAACGCCGGGCCGGGCCCCACGAAGTCCTCGGCGGCAGCGCCGAGCGCGACCGGCAACCCGCGCGCGGGCGGCGGTGTCGAGCCCACCGTGCACGGCTGGAAGACCGTGGTGAACACCGACCACGGCATGGCGTTCGACGTTCCCTCCACCTGGCTGGTGAAGTCGAACGGATGGGTCAACTGGGTCTCCAAAGAAGGCGACCCGCGCGAGAAGCCGCTCATCGCCATGAGCAACCCTGCGTTCCTCGAAGAGAAGTGGTGCGTCTCCGACGACGACAAGGACGGCAACGAGGAGGAGTCCTCGCTCGGCGCGACCGGGTCGCGGGGCAACAACGGCTCCAAGAGCACCGAGGACGCCGCCACCAAGGACGCCACGATGTGGGTCTACGGCGCGTACGCGCAGCCCGACAAGAAGAGCATCACCACGAAGCCGGCGGAGTCGTACACCACCGCGTCCGGCCTCACCGGCAGCCTGGTGACCGCCTCTTCGACGGGCGTCAAGCAGAAGAAGCACGGCAAGTGCTCCTCCGACGGCAAGGCCGCCGTGTTCGCCTTCAAGGATGCCGACGGCGACTTCGCGTCCTGGTCGTTCTTCGGGCCCACGGGCGTCAAGGGCGAGGTGCCCGACGCGACGGTCAGGAAGATCGTCAGCACCGTGCGGCTCGTGGACGTCAGCGACTCCTGAGACACGGCGCGCAAACGCGGCCGCCGGCGAACCGTTGCACGTCCGGTACAGGGCGACGGCCCCGGCGGCTGCCGGGACCTCTATTGTTGGGCGCCATGTGGCCAGGACAGCAGCCGCCCGGGGGCGAGCAGAACCCGCAGGACCAGAATCCGTACCAGCAGCCGGGGTACCAGCAGCAGCCCAACCCCTATCAGCAGCCGGGCTATCAGCAGCAGCCCAATCCGTACCAGCAGCAGCCCGGGCAGCAGCCTCCCGGGCAGTGGGGCGCTCCCACCGTCCCGCTCGGCGCTCCCCAGCCGCCGAGCGGTAACGGCGGCGGCAACAAGACGAAGATCACCGCGATCGTCGCGGCCGCGGCCGTCGTGGTCGCCGCCGGCGTGACCGGGTTCCTCGTTCTCGGGGGCGACAAGGAGGACAAGGCGGACCCCAAGCCGTCCAAGTCCCCCACGAAGTCCGCCTCCAAGGACCCGAGCCCCGACGCGAGCGACGACGTCAACCCGCGCGACCCGTCGAACGCGCCGAAGGCCACCATCGCGGGCTGGCAGGTCGTCGTGAACCCCAAGTACGGGACCGCGTTCGACGTACCGGCCGACTGGGTCGTCAAGTCGGACGGCCTGATCACCGGCTTCGACGACGCGAAGGACGAGGGCGCCAAGCCCCTCATCACGATGTCCGCACCCGCGTTCCTCAAGGAGAAGTGGTGCACGTCCGACGACGACAAGGACGGCACCGTGGACGACAGCGCCCTCGCCGGGGCGGGCACCAAGGGGCAGAACGGCGCCAAGAACACCCAGGACGTCGCGCGCAACGACTCGGCGTGGTGGGTGTTCGGCGGCTACACCGACCAGAAGAACGCGTCGAAGAAGCTCCTGAAGATCGGTAAGCCGAAGGACTTCACGACCGCTTCCGGCGTCAAGGGCAGCGTGGCGACCACCACATCGTCCGGTGTGCCGAAGACCGGCAAGTGCGACACGGACGGCAAGGCCACCGTGTTCGCCTTCAAGAACTCCCAGGGCGACTTCGTCTCCTGGACGTTCTACGGTGCCAAGGGCGTGAAGGACGAGGTCCCCGACGCCACGGTGCAGAAGATCCTCAGCACCGTACGGCTCCAGGGCGACCCCGGCGTGGACTGAGCCGCACACAGCACAGCGTCCGGACCGCCCGGTGAAGGGACAGGCCGGACGCTGTCAGCGGCGTGATCCGATCAGCGCAGGTAGTTCCGGTAGACCCACCTGCCGGAGATCGCGTCCTCGGTCACCTTGCAACTGCCGATACACACCCACGGGTTGCCGGAGCTGTTGGTGCAGGCCCAGTAGGCGTGCACCGAGTTGTTCTTGTAGACGTAGTCGATCACTGCCGCGTTCCCCGAGATCGAGGAGTGGACCGGCACCTTCTCCTCGGCGACCGTGTAGTCGTGGCTGGCCGGCGCACACGTGGTCGCCGCCGCCGACGCCGGCGCCGCCGTCACGACGGGGAGTGCGGCGGCGCCGGCGAGCGCGGCCGCGGCCAGGAAAGACGAGAAGTACTTCCGCATTTCATCCCTTTCCTCGAGAACCAGCCGGTCCCCGGGGGCAGATTTATCGTGAACATGACACGAAGATTCATGATCAATCTATCGGAGTGACGCGCCGGTAACAATCAGGTTCGGCCAGGCCGAAAGAATCTCGTTTGGCAAGTCGGACCCACTGCGGCGATAGTCCCTCAGTGAACTCTGCCGCCCCCTCACCGCTCAGACCCCGCCGACCCGCGTGGGCGGGCCGCAACTACAGCCTGCTGGCGTTGGCGGCGTTCGTGACGACGCTCGGCAGCAACGGCGCGCTGATCGCGTCCGCGTTCGCGGTGCTCGAGACGGGGGGCGACGGCGGGGACGTCGGCCTCGTCGCCGCGTCACGCACCCTGACACTCGTCCTGTTCCTGCTCGTCGGCGGAGCCGTCGCCGACCGGCTGCCGCGCCACCACGTGATGGTCGCGGCCAACGCGCTCAACTTCCTCTCCCAGGGCGCCTTCGCGCTGCTCGTCCTGACCGGGAAGCCCGAGCTGTGGCAGATGATGCTGCTCAGCGCGCTGGGCGGCACCGGGCAGGCCTTCTTCAACCCCGCCGCCGAAGGCATGCTGATGTCGTCGGTCGACCGGGAGCAGGCGAGCCGCGCCTTCGCCCTCTTCAGGATGGCGATGTCGGGCGCGGCCGTGGGCGGCGCGGCGCTCGGCGGCGCGATGGTCGCGGCCGTCGGGCCCGGCTGGGTGCTCGCCGTGGACGCGGTCGCGTTCGCCGTCGCGGGCGCCCTGCGCTCGTTCCTCGACGTCAGCCATATCGCGCCGCGCGAGCCCGGCGGTGGCCTCCTCGCCGATATGCGGGACGGCTGGCAGGAGTTCATCGGCCGGCCGTGGCTGTGGGGCGTCGTCGCGCAGTTCTCCGTCGTGGTCGCGGTGGTCGGCGCCGCCGACGCGGTCTTCGGCCCGCTGGTCGCGCGCGACTCCCTCGGCGGACCCGGACCCTGGGGGCTCGCGCTCGGCGCGTTCGGCGTCGGGACCGTCGCCGGGGCGTTGCTGATGATGCGGTGGAAGCCGCGGCGGCTGCTGCTCGCCGGGACCCTGTGCGTGTTCCCGCTGGCGCTGCCCTCGGCGGCGCTCGCGGTACCGGTGCCTCTTGCCGTGCTGGTCTGCGTGATGTTCGTGAGCGGCGTGACGATCGAGGTGTTCAGCGTCTCCTGGATGACGGCACTGCACCAGGAGATCCCGGAGGACAAGCTGTCCCGGGTCTCCGCGTACGACTGGTTCGGCTCCGTCGCGATGGTGCCGGTCGCCACCGCGCTCGCGGGCCCCGCGGAGGCCGCATTCGGCCTGGCCCCCGCGCTGTGGGGCTGCGCGGCGCTCGTCGTCATCGCGACGGGCGCGGTCCTGTTCGTGCCGGAGGTACGCCGGCTGACGCGCCGCCCCGACACCACCGAGCAGCCCGCGCCGGAGCTCGTCTCAGCCGATGCCGAAGGAGCCGCCGGGCGGCTCGGGTGACGGCACCGCGTCCTCGTCCCGTACGGGCTTCGCGCTGCCGGTGAAGCGGCGCAGCTGAGCGCCGTGCTCGACGCGGGCCGGGAACGCGTCGGCCGCGGCGCGCCGGGCGAGCGCCGCGATGTCGAGTTCCTCGTGAGAGGCCACGAGGACCGTGTTCCCGAAGCGCCTGCCGCGCAGCACGGCGGGCTCCGCGATCAGCGCGAGATGCTCGAACACCGTTGAGAACGTGGCGAGTTGGGAGCGGAGGAAGGCGAAGGGCGTGCCGTCCGCGAGGTTCGCCGCGTAGACGCCCGTGGGGCGCAGGACCCGCTCGGCGGCCTCGGCGTACGCCACGGTGGTCAGGTGGGCCGGGACGCGGGAGCCGCCGAAGACGTCCGCCACGAGTACGTCGGCGCTGTCGGCGTCGGCCGACTCCAGCCAGGTGCGGGCGTCGGCCCCGTGGACGGTGATCCCGGCGCCGTCGGCGACGGGCAGGTGCTCGGCGACCAGGGCGAGCAGCCCCCGGTCGGCCTCGACCACGTCCTGACGCGAGCCGGGCCGCGTCGCCGCCGCATAGCGCGGCAGGGTCAGCGCGCCACCACCGAGATGCAGCACGTCGAGCGGCTTTCCGGGTTCGTCCGCACAGTCGAGGACATGCCCGAGCCGGCGCGCGTACTCGAATTCGAGGTGTTCCGGCGCGTCCAGATCGACGTACGACTGCGGCGCACCGTCGACCGTGAGCAGCCAGGCCCTGCGCCGGTCCACGTCGGGCATCAGCTTGGCGGTGCCGTGATCGACGGTCCTGGTCACGGGTATCGGCTCGTCCACCCGTCCATTGTGCCGGGCAGGTGGGGGTGGTGGGCGCCGGGCGGGTGCGCGGGGGGTCGTCGGCGCCCGGCGGGTGGTGCGGGACGGCATTCGCCGCAGCGTGCCTCAGCCCCACACCTCTGCCACGCCCGCCACATGCGCCGCCGCCTGTTCCCGGCCCGCGCGGGCCGAGGGGGCGCGGCGTGTCGGGTCGAGGCTGTTGTGGCCCATCGCCTTTCTGGTGGCGCGGTTCGGGGTGATGAGGGTGACCCTCGCCCCGTTCGAGGTGAGGCGTTCCGCCTGGGCGCGGGCCGATTCGAGGGTGCCGCCGCCCGCGGCGATCGGGGCGATGATCACGATGCGGTCGTGGCCTTCGGCGAGGTGCGCGTTGGCCGGAGAGCGGACGCCGCCGTCGATCCAGCGGTCGTCCTCGAACGTGACCGGCGGCCAGACGCCCGGCACGGCGCAGCTGGCCGCGACGGCGTCGACCAGGCCGACGCCGCTGCCCCGGTCGAGGACACGGAACTCGCCGGTCGTCGCCCGTACCGCCGTCACCAGGAACGGCCGCTCGGGCCAGCTGTGGGAGACGAGCCGCCCCGCGATGACCGCGCGGCGCGTCGCCTCGTCCGGGGTGTCGGCAGCCAGAGCGATGCGCCCCACCTTGCGGCCGAAGTCCTCCGGCGTACGGGAAGAGAGCGCGGCGCGGGCGTGGCGCAGGGTGGCGGCGGCGCTCAGGTGCCCGGCGATCTCCCCTACGGGCGCGCCGAGTTGGCGCTCGTACAGCTCGGCGGGGGGCAGTCTGCCGGAGGTGAGCTGGGCGCCGACGACAGAGCCCGCGGAGGTGCCGATCACGGTGTCGGCGTCCCACAGGTCGGCGCCGGCCTCGGCGAGGCCGTGGAGGATTCCGGAGATCCAGCCGATGCCGGAGAGGCCGCCGCCCCCGAGTACGAGTGCCCTGCCCGCCACTTGAGACCTCCCTGCCCGTGCCGGCGTCCAGTGTGGCCGACGTGCGACCGCCCGCCTCCCGCGGGGTGCGGGAGGCGGGCGGTGCGGTTCAGCCTACGGAGCTGACGGTGCCCGCGCCGACGGTGCGCCCGCCCTCGCGGATCGCGAAACCGAGGCCCGCCTCCAGGGGCATGTCGCGGCCGAGCTCGACCGTCATCGTGACGGTGTCCCCGGGCCGGGCGACGGCGCTCTCGCCGAGGTCGACGTCGCCGACGACGTCCGCGGTCCGCAGGTAGAACTGCGGGCGGTAGCCGGTGGCGACCGGTGTCGTCCGGCCACCCTCGGCCGCCGAGAGGACGTACACCTGGGCCGTGAAGCGGCGGCTCGGGCTGACGCTGGCCGGGGCCGCGACGACGTCGCCGCGGCGGACCGCGTCGCGGGGCACTCCGCGCAGCAGCAGCGCGACGTTGTCCCCGGCCTGCGCCTCCTCCATGGGCTTGCCGAAGGTCTCCAGGCCGGTGACCACGGTCGCCGCCTCGTCGGTGTCCGCGCCGAAGATCTCGACGCGGTCGCCGACGCGTACCCTGCCGCGCTCGACGGCCCCGGTGACGACCGTTCCGCGTCCGGTGATGGTGAGCACGTTCTCCACCGGCAACAGGAACGGTGCGTCCACGTACCGCTCGGGCATGGGCACATACGTGTCCACGGCGTCGAGCAGCGCGTCGATCGCCCCGGTCCAACGGGGGTCGCCCTCAAGGGCCTTGAGCCCGGAGACCCTCACCACGGGGACGGAGTCGCCGCCGTACCCGTGCGCGGAGAGCAGCTCGCGGACCTCGAGCTCGACGAGGTCGGTGAGCTCCTCGTCCCCCGCGTCCGCCTTGTTGAGCGCGACGACGATGTGGTCGACGCCGACCTGGCGGGCGAGCAGGACGTGCTCGGCGGTCTGCGGCATGATCCCGTCCAGCGCGGAGACCACGAGGATCGCCCCGTCGAGCTGCGCGGCCCCGGTGACCATGTTCTTGACGTAGTCGGCGTGGCCGGGCATGTCGACGTGCGCGTAGTGGCGGGTGTCGGTCTCGTACTCGACGTGCGCGATGTTGATGGTGATGCCGCGGGCGGCCTCCTCCGGGGCGCGGTCGATGCGGTCGAAGGGCACGAACGTGCCGGCGCCGCGCTCGGCGAGGACCTTGGTGATGGCGGCGGTGAGGGTCGTCTTGCCGTGGTCGACGTGGCCCATGGTGCCGATGTTGAGGTGCGGTTTGGTGCGCACGTATGCCGTCTTGGGCATGACTGGGTGGTTCCTCCCGGAACGTGTTCCTCAGCGGAACAGGGTGTGATGGCCTCCTTGATGAGGCGGGGACCCCGGATTCCCACCGACCCTCCCCCTGCGGGGTCCGCCGGAATGTCCGGAGAGGGTCAGCTTCGGGCGCCGTCTGCTGCGGCGGCCAGGAAGACGGCAGCCTTCGCAGCGTCCGCGACTGCGGACGTGGCTGCGGGGAAGGCGTACCGGAACATGACGCCGATCATTGCCGAAGAAGCGGCGCAGGTCGAATGGTTTTCCGGCGGCACGGGTGGCTCGGCGGGTGGCCGGATTTCCCTTGGGGCGTAAGGGAGTTCAGGGTCCGATGTTCTTCAGGGCCTCGCGCACCGACAGGGGCGCGAGCCGGTCCCGGTGGGCGGCGACGAAGGAACGTACGGCGTCCGGGTCGGTCTTCGCGTACTCACGCAGGCACCAGCCGATGGCCTTGCGGATGAAGAAGTCGGGGTGCGGCGCCTGGCGCAGGCAGTAGCCGAAGAGGCGCTCCGTGTCGGTCGTCTCCCTGCGGCGGAGCTGGTGCAGGAGCGCGGTGCGGGCGATCCACAGGTCGTCGTCCTCGATCCACGCGTCCATGTCCTTCGCCAGGCGCAGGTCGGCCGCGACGCGCGCGCCGACGACGTGCGCCGCGAGCAGGTCGACGGTGTCCCACCACGGGACCGTCGACACGAGGTGCCGGGCGACGGGCAGGAAACCGGACGAACAGCGGCCCGCGTACCGGCGCAGGTAGTCGACCGCGAAGTACGCGTACTCGCGCTCGGGCAGCTCCCAGCAGCGCAGCGCGAGCGCGGTGCAGTCGATCTCGTCGGGGCGCGGGGCCCCGGCCAGGACCGTGCGCGAGAGTGCGCGGCGTACGGGGGTGGTGAGACCGAGGAAGGGGGCCACGTCCTTCATGTACGCGCGCATCTGCCCGGCCCGCTCGGGGTCGGCCGCCGTGGGGTACAAGGCGGTGAGCCGCTCCAGCAGGGTGTCGGCCAGCGCGCTGCGCGGGACTGTGACGGTCATGCGACACAACCCTACGGCGAACTTACATATGGGTCGGTTAGTCTCCCCGGATGCCCGACACCGTCGCGACCCGTCCCGAGGGACTCGCCGCCGCCCGGCCGGCGGGCCTTGCCCTGCGTTGCACGAGAGTTCTGCTGTCGCCGTGGTCGCGGCTGTCGCTCCTGGTGGCGCTGCTGGCCGCGGGCGGGGCCATGGTGTTGCTCCTTCAGCCGCAGCGGCTCCTCGCGGACGGCTGGCCACCCCAGATGGGCGGCGCCGCCGCGGTCGTCCTGTTCGGCGCCGCGTACGGCCTGTGCACGGTGGCCTTCGTTCCGCGGCCCCTGCTGAACCTCGCGGCGGGCGCGCTGTTCGGTTCGCAGCTCGGCACCCTGGCGGCGCTCGGTGGGACGGTGCTCGGCGCCGGGGTGGCGTTCGGGCTCGGCCGGGTGCTCGGCCAGGAGGCGCTGCGGCCCCTCGTACGCGGCCGCTGGCTGAAGGCGGCCGACGGGCAGCTCAGCCGGCACGGCTTCCGGGCGATGCTGGCGGCGCGGCTGTTTCCGGGGGTGCCGTTCTGGGCGGCCAACTACTGCGCCGCGATCTCGCGCATGCGCTGGGCGCCGTTCCTTCTCGCCACGGCGATCGGCTCGGTCCCCAATACGGCGGCGTACGTCGTCGCCGGGGCCAGGGCCTCGACTCCGACGTCGCCCGCGTTCCTGATCGCGATGGGGTTCATCGCGCTGACCGGCCTCGCGGGTGCGGTGGTCGCGTGGTGCAAGCGCCACCGCCTCCGCGGCTGACGCACCCCCGCAGACTCAGAGCGCTTCTGAAGACTCAGAGCGCTTCGAGGACGGTCGCGTTGGCGAGCCCGCCGGCCTCGCACATCGTCTGGAGTGCGTAGCGTGCGCCGCGGGCGCGCATCGCGTGGACCAGGGTGGTCATCAGGCGGGTGCCGCTCGCGCCGAGCGGGTGGCCGAGCGCGATGGCGCCGCCGTGCACGTTCAGCTTCGCCGGATCGGCTCCGGTCTCCTGGAGCCAGGCGAGGACGACGGCCGCGAACGCCTCGTTGACCTCGAACAGGTCGATGTCGCCCAGCTCAAGACCCGCCCTGCGCAGCACCTTCTCGGTGGCGGGGATGACGCCCGTGAGCATCAGGAGCGGGTCCGAGCCGGTGACGGCGAAGCTGTGCAGGCGGGCGAGGGGGCGCAGGCCGAGCCGGGCCGCGTTCTCGCTCGTGGTGATGAGGACGGCGGAGGCGCCGTCATTGATGGGGCTCGCGTTGCCCGCGGTCACCGACCAGTCGATCTGCGGGAAGCGCTCGGCGAAGTGCGGATCGTAGTAGGCGGGCTTGAGGCCGGCGAGGATCTCGGCGGTGGTACCGGGGCGCACGGACTCGTCTCGGGTGACGCCTTCGAGGGGCGCGACCTCGGCGTCGAAGAGCCCGGCCGCCCAGGCCTGGGCGGCCTTGCGGTGCGACTCGACGGCGTAGGCGTCCATCAGGTCGCGGGACAGCGACCACTTGGCGGCGATCAGCTCGGCGCTGACGCCCTGCGGGACCAGCCCTTCCGGATAGCGTGCGGCGACGCCGGGACCGAACGGGTCGGCGCCCTCGGGCACGTTCGACCACATCGGTACGCGGCTCATGGACTCCACGCCGCCGGCGATCACCATGTCGTAGGCGCCGGAGATCACACCCTGGGCGGCGAAGTGCACGGCCTGCTGGGACGAGCCGCACTGGCGGTCGACGGTCGTGGCGGGCACGGACTCCGGGAAGCCCGCCGACAGGACGGCGTACCGGGTGGTGTTCATGGCCTGCTCGGCGACCTGGTCGACCGTGCCGCCGATGACGTCGTCGATCTGCGCGGGGTCTATCCCGGCTCGGCGGACGAGGGTGCGCAGGGTGTGGGCGAGGAGTTCGACGGGGTGGACCTGAGCGAGCGTCCCGTTCGGCTTGCCCTTCCCGACGGGGGTGCGTACGGCTTCGACGATGACTGCGTCACGCATGGTGCGGGCCTCCTTGGCCGACGGGTCGGTGCCGGCACCGATTACCAGTGAGTAGGAAAACTGAACTCACCATAGCCCTGCTAGTTGGAAAAGCAAACCCTCGCTTACACTGATGCGCATGCCAGCCGCCAAGGACCCGCGCCCCTGCTCGATCGCCGACACGCTGGCCGTGGTCGGCGAGAAGTACTCGCTCCTGGTCCTGCGCGAGGTGTGCCTCGGCAACGGACGCTTCGACCAGCTGGTGCGCAACATCGGGGCGCCGCGCGACATCCTGGCGACGCGTCTGCGCCGCCTCGTCGACGCCGGCATCCTCAAGAAGGCCGCCTACCAGGAGCGCCCGCAGCGCTTCGAGTACCGGCCCACCACGGCAGGGCTCGAACTGGAGCCGGTCCTCATGACCCTCATGGCGTGGGGTGACCGTCATCTGCGCGACGACGGCGACCGCCCGATGGTGATCGAGCACACCTGCGGCAACGAACTGGTCCCTGTCGTGACCTGCTCCGCGTGCGGCGGCACCGTCCACCACGAGGACCTCAGCGCCCATCCGCAGGCCCCGGGCTGGACCACGGCGGGCCCGGCCGCGGCGTAGCGCCGTCCGGGTGAAGAGGCCCTGTCATCGTCTCTTCACACAAGGGCGCTACGCTGCCCCACGGCGGGCGCCCTTCCCCTTCCGTACCCCTTGACCCGTACGGCCTCGCCCGCCTGTCCGTCCTTCCTCCGTGTCCGCCTCTGGCCTGCGCGTCTGCGGTCAGCTCACGTCAGCACTTGGATCGCGTAACTTCATGTCTTGGTTCGAATCATTCATCCTCGGGCTCGTCCAGGGGCTGACCGAGTTCCTGCCCATCTCGTCGAGCGCGCATCTGCGGCTGACCGCGGCCTTCGCGGGCTGGCACGACCCGGGGGCCGCATTCACCGCGATCACCCAGCTCGGCACGGAGACGGCGGTGGTCATCTACTTCCGCAAGGACATCGCGCGGATCATCTCCGCGTGGTTCCGCTCGCTCACGAACAAGGCGCTGCGCAGCGACCACGACGCGCAGATGGGCTGGCTCGTGATCGTGGGCTCGATTCCGATCGGCGTGCTCGGTGTCGCGTTCAAGGACCAGATCGAGGGCCCGTTCCGCGATCTGCGCCTGACCGCGACAACCCTCATCGTGATGGGCATCGTCCTCGGTGTCGCCGACCGTCTCGCGGCGCGCGACGAGGTCGGCGGCAAGCACCGCGCGGTGCGGGAGCGCAAGGGGCTCAAGGACCTGAGCGTCAAGGACGGTCTGATCTACGGCGTCTGCCAGGCCATGGCCCTGATCCCCGGAGTCTCGCGCTCCGGCGCGACCATCAGCGGCGGCCTCCTCATGGGGTACACCCGTGAGGCCGCGGCCCGTTACTCGTTCCTCCTCGCGATCCCCGCGGTCCTCGCCTCCGGAGTCTTCGAACTGAAGGACGCCAGCCAGGACGGCTCCGTCTCCTGGGGCCCGACCGTCTTCGCGACGATCATCGCTTTCGGCGTCGGATACGCAGTGATCGCATGGTTCATGAAGTTCATCTCGACGAAGAGCTTCATGCCGTTCGTGTACTACCGGATTCTGCTCGGCATCGTGCTGATCGCGCTGGTGACGGCGGGCGTCCTGAGCCCGCACGCCGGGGAGTCGGCGGGCTGACCCCGCCCGGCCCGAGCCGGACGGGACCACCCCTCACTCACCTCTCCCGCTGCTTCTCCCACGGCCAGCTCGCGCCGCCGCCCCGCTCGATGAGCGGGATCAGGCGGAACGCCTGGTCGGTGAGGCCGCCGAAGGCGTGCCGGTTCGCGCCGCCCGAAGGGGTCGCGCCCACCTTGTATCCGGCCATGTTCCACATGTAGACGGGCACGTCCCTCGGCACGAGCGCGTCGATCTCGGTCTCGGCCATGCCGCCGAAGCCCTCGGCGTTCGACGGGAACCAGCCGGGCCGGGTCTGCTCGTCGGTGACGACGACCACGCGGTCGTGCCCGGAGTAGTGCTTCTTCACCGCGGTCGGGATGTCGGTGCCGGAGATCTGCCCGAACCTCTCGACGATCCGCAGAACACTGCCGCCCCTCCGGAAGTTCAGGCGCCGGCTCTCCATCCCGAACTCGACGAGCGTCGGCACCTCCGCGCGCATGGCGAGTGCGGCGCCGAACACCGCCGCCTGCTCGGCGAGCGGGATGTCCGAGCGGTGCGGCGTCGACCATACGCAGCCGGGAAACATCGACGGCGAACGGTCCACCAGGATCAGCGAACGGCCGGGCAGCGCGGGCACACCGGCCAGCGAGTGCGCGAGCGCCCGCTCCAGAGCGTGTCCCCAGCGCAGCGACGGGGCGTGCTTGTACGCCGCCCAGAAGCGGAACGGGAACATGCGTGACCGACGCACCTCGTCCGCGTCGGCGAACCGCGCCGCCACCCGCTGCGCGATCTCGTCCGAGACACCGGCCTCGTCGAAGTTGCGCAGGTTCCGCGCGAGAGCCATCAGACCCATGGACGGGATGATCGCCTCCCACGCCGCCGCGTCCATCGGCCGCTGAAGCCAGCCCGCAAGCGACTCCCACGTCATGGCCGCCTCGGCGAGCCGGCCGGTGTCCGTGGTGAGCACCGCGTGGCGCTCCTCCACCGGTACGCGCATCAGCCGCTCGCGGGCGCGCAGGGTGCGCAGCCGCTCCGGGATCTCCTCGGCGTTGCCGTGCCGGCGGTCGAGGGCGTGCTGGAACAGGTCGCCCTGCCACGGCTTGTCGGTGGCGGGTGCCGGGTGCGCGAGGTTGAGGACGTCACCGAACCGGTAACCCTTGGAGTCGGTGTCGTACTTGAGGAGCGAGCGCTCGTCGTAGAGCCGCTGGGCGGCGTCGGCGATGCCGCGCTTCACCGGCTTCGGCAGCCGCCGGCCGTGCCGCGAGGTCCAGTAGCCGAGCAGCTCGCCCGGCTCGTCGGCGCGCTGGAGGACGCTGTCGACGGCCTGACGGGAGTGGCCGGGCTCGCCCGCGTCGATGCGGGCCTTGACGAACTCGGCGGCGCCGACGAGCGCGGCGGTCCGCATGTTCCCCTCGCCACGCAGCCAGCCGAGCAGGCCCGCGGTCCACTCGGGGTCCTCGACGGCGAGCTGCCGTACGAGGGTGCTGTAGCGGTCGTCGCGGTCGTCCGCGGACTCGTAGAAGGCGTCCGTGGCGACGAGGTTCGAGACGGCGAGCAGGAACAGTTCGCTGCGCGTGTCGCGCAGGTATCCGGTCGCGCCCTCGTGCGTGCGCGCCCGCTCGCCCGTCACGGTGGCGATCGGCGACCGGCCCACCGGGCGGGTGCCGCGGGTGTTGAAGCGTGCCATGAGGCGGCCCCTCTCTGTGGAGGGGAGGCACCGCGTGCGGGCATGCCGAACCGGGGCGCGGCGCTGCTGGGTGCCTCCCGAGATCGGATCGGTCCGCGGCGGCGTTCACCACAAGAAGTAGCCGCGGACCTGCGCACCGGGAGGTGCGTGACGTGTGCTGCCCAGAGATCAAGTTCGGTGCAGGTACAAGGTGCTCTGCCGACTGAGCTACGCCGACCTGAAGCCGACGACGGGACTCGAACCCGCGACCACCCCATTAACAGTGGAAGTAACCCGCTCCTTCGCACCTGGGCATGCTGCAACTGTAGTGACGGGACGCGACGCTGCCACCTGGTTTTTCACCGGCCGGTCCGCGCACGATCCGCCCCTCCCCGACGGCTGTTGCCAGGGACTGGCAGGCAACTGATAGATGTTTAGGATCACTTGGCGAATATGTTCCGTCGCTTAGGGTTCCCAGTGGGCGGCACGCACCCTAGCCTTACCGCATGCCGCTTGAGTGTTCGGGTTCCGCGCGGTCTGCCGAGGAAGTCAACGAGCAGATCCGCGGGTTGTGGTTGCGCGCGGGTGGCCGGCTCTCCACCGAGCAGCGCGCCCAGTACGCGCGGCTCGTCACCGAGTGGGCGGTCGCGGTCCGTACGGAGGTCGTCCAGGCCGCGGCCTGACGTCCCGTCAATTTTCTGTGCCCGGCCCGGTCAGCCTGTCCCCCTGCTAGCGGACTTCGGCGTTCCAGCGCCAGGACGTGAGCCGCTCCCTGCCGGGCAGCTCGCCGCGCCCCGTCGCCCACAGCAATGTACGCCAGGGGTCACCGCCCTGCGGCGCGTCGGGGAACAGCCGGGCGAGGGCCCGGGCGCAGAGGCCGGCGGGCGGGGTCCAGTCGAGGCCGAGGCCTTCGGCGATGTCCTGCGTGTGGACAAGGGTCTCCACGACGCCCATCGCGCCGAAGCCCGCGGGGTCCGAGAGGCCGAACACGTGGTGGGCGCGAGTCTCGGGCGCGGCCGTCCGCACCATCGCGACCAGCAGGGCGCCACTCGCGTCGAGCACCTGGAGCAGTCCCGCCGGGCCCGCGTCGCGGTTCGCGAAGATGACGTTCGCGGGGCCGTCCGGCCTGCGGCGCGTCCAGTCGAACGGCACTTCGGTGTCCAACGGCGGCTTCGCCGGGCCGAGTTGGGCCGCATAGGCGAACAGGTCGTCGGCCAGATGCTCGGCCGTCTCCCAGCAGTCCCACTCCAGCGAACCGGCCTTGACGCCCCAGTCGGCACCCGGCGCCCCGCCGAAGGTGTCCACCGCGAGCCGCACGGAGTGCGCGAGGTCGTCGGCGGCGGTCTGTGAGGTGCTCTCTCGGGACATGCCGAGAAGGTACCAATGATCACTGCCCCGGGCCTCTCCCCCGTCGCGCCCCTTGGATCTGCGGTTCCGGTGCCCAAGACTGACTCAATGACACAGCGCGTAGAACTCGCCACCGTGATGGACCGACTCGCCATCGAGGAGCTGATCACCGACTACGCGGTGTCCGTGGACGACGGGGACTGGACGGCGTACCGCGGACTCTTCAGTCCCGACGGGCACGCCGACTACCGGCGGGCCGGCGGCATCGAGGGCAGCGCGGCCGAGATCACCGAGTGGCTGATTCGGACGATGGAGCTGTTCCCGATGCGCCAGCACCTGATCGTCAACCGGCGCCTGCGCTTCGGCCGCCTCGACAACGACACCGGGGACACGGCCGAAGTGCAGGCCGACTACATCAACCCGATGCGGTTCGCCGGAGACGGCGCGGGCAGCGCCTCTGACACGCCCGCCGGTGCGCCCGACTTCGTGTGTGGCGGCCGCTACGCCTTCGCCCTGGTGCGGACGCACTCCGGCTGGCGGCTGCGCGGGGTGACGGTGCACGAGAAGTGGCGCCGCACCGAGGGCGCCGCGGCGGCCACCACGCCCTGACGCGAGCGCCCCCGATGCCCACTGTCAAAGATCGTCCCGGGCGCGCACACTGAAAGCACGTACCGGGCGTCGGACGACAAGGGAGGCGGCGCATGGACGGGTCGGGCGGGAACGGTCGGTCGCGCTCGTCGAGTACGACGCAGTCGTGGCCGGCGTCGGCGCCACCGGCGGCGTGGGCGGCGCCCGCCGCGTCGTGGCAGGGCATCGCCTCCCGCCTCGCGGCGTCCCCCTGGTGGCGTGGCGTCGCCGCCGTGTGCGCCGGCGCGCTGCCCGCCGTCGCCTTCCCGGCGCTGTCGCTGTGGTGGCTGGCCTACGTCGCGCTGGTGCCGTGGATGCTCCTTGCCCGGTCCGCCCGCACACCGCGCCGCGCGGCCCTCGACGGCTGGCTCGGCGGGCTCGGGTTCATGCTGGCGGTGCACCAGTGGCTGCTGCCGAGTCTGCATGTGTTCACGGTTGTGATCGCGGCGCTGCTCGGCGCACTGTGGGCGCCCTGGGGCCGGCTCGTGCGGCGGCTGCTCGGCGGCACGCCCACGCGCGGGCAGGCGGCCGCTGCCCTGGTCGCGGTGCCGTCGGCGTGGCTGATGGTCGAACTGGTGAGGTCCTGGCAGGGGTTGGGCGGCCCGTGGGGGCTCATCGGATCGAGCCAGTGGCAGGTGCAGCCCGCCCTGCGCGTCGCGTCGGTGGGTGGGGTGTGGCTGGTCAGCCTGCTCGTCGTGGCGGTCAACACCGCCGTCACGGTCCTCCTCGTGGCGCGCAGCGCCCGTACGCCCGCGGTGGCGGGGCTTCTGGTGACGGCCACGGTGACGACGGCCTCCTGGGCCTGGGCTCCGCGCCCTGAGCCGGATGGCCAGGTCAGGGTCGCCGTCGTCCAGCCGGGCCCGATAGGCGGCGCCGACAGCGGCGAGAAGCGCTTCGACCGGGAGGAGCAGCTGACGCGCGGACTGGCCGGGCAGGGCGTCGACCTGGTGGTCTGGGGCGAGAGCAGCGTCGGCTTCGACTTCTCGCAGCGGCCGGACCTCGCGCGCCGGATCGCGGCGCTCTCGCGCGAGGTGGGCTCGGACGTCCTGGTGAACGTGGACGCGCGACGCGTCTCCCCCGGCGGCGCCCCCCGCATCTTCAAGAGCTCGGTCCTGGTGGGCCCGGACGGTCTCACGGGGCAGCGCTACGACAAGATGCGGCTCGTCCCCTTCGGTGAGTACATCCCGGCGCGCCCTCTGCTCGGCTGGGCCACGTCGGTGGGCAAGGCAGCGGGCGAGGACCGGGTGAGCGGGACTCGGCAGGTCGTGATGGACGTAAGGTCCGCGCGGGACAGCGACCTGCGGATCGGCCCGCTCGTGTGCTTCGAGTCGGCGTTCCCCGACATGACACGGAGGCTCACACGCGACGGGGCTCAGGTGCTGCTCGCGCAGTCCTCGACGTCGACGTTCCAGCACAGCTGGGCGCCCGAGCAGCACGCGTCGCTCGCGGCCGTACGCGCCGCGGAGACGGGCCGTCCGATGGTGCACGCGACGCTGACCGGGGTGTCGGCCGTGTACGGCCCGGACGGATCACGCGTCGGTCCCTGGCTCGGCACATCGGCGAGCGCGGCCCGGGTCTACGAGGTGCCGACGGCGCACGGCACGACGCTGTACGTGCGGTTCGGCGACTGGCCCGTGCACGCGGCCGTCACCGTGCTCGCCCTGCTGGGCGCGGCGGAGGCCGTCCGCCACTTCAGGCGGCGAACCGCTGCACCTCACGTACGACCTGCTCGCACAGCACATGCGTCTCCAGCGCGTCCTTGGCGCTGAGGACCTTGCCCGCGCGCACGCCGTCGAGGAAGCCGAGGACCACCTGCTCGATGCCGCGCTGGCGGGCCACCGGCACCCAGTCGCCGCGGCGGCGCACCGTCGGCTGGCCCTTGTGGTCGATGACTTCGGCGAGATTGACGACCTGCCGCTTGGTGTCCTGCCCGGAGACCTCGAGGATCTCCTCGGTCGAGCCGCTGAGCCGGTTCATGACGCCGATCGCCGTGAACCCGTCCCCGCCGAGCTGGAGTACCACGTGGTGCAGCAGGCCGTTCTCGACCCGGGCGCGCACCGACACGTCGTCGATCGGACCGGGCACGAGGTAGCGCAGGGTGTCGACGACGTGGATGAAGTCGTCGAGGACGAGCGTGCGCGGCTCCTCGGGCAGCCCGATCCGGTTCTTCTGCATCAGGATCAGCTCGCGGGGGTGCTCGGCGCACTGCGTGTAGCCGGGCGCGTGACGGCGGTTGAAGCCGACGGCGAGGCTGACCCCGCGCTCCTCGGCGAGCCGCACGAGGCGCTGCGAGTCGGCGAGTTCGTAGGCGAGCGGCTTGTCGACATAGGTGGCGACGCCCGCTTCGAGCAGCCGCGTCACGATCTCGGGGTGGACGGCGGTCGGCGCGTGCACGAAGGCCGCGTCGAGCCCCTGCGCGAGCAGCGCGTCCAGGTCGGTGTGCCGGTGTTCGGCGGGAATGTGGTGCGTGTCTCCGACCCGCCGGAGCGTCGCGGGTGTGCGGGTCTGCAGATGCAGCTCGACCCCCGGCAAGGTGGTGAGCACCGGCAGATACGCCTTCTGCGCGATGTCTCCGAGCCCGATGCAGCCGACCTTCACGTCCGTCTTCCCCTCGCCCCGGGCCGTCCGTGTTCGGCTAAGCCCTCTGTGTCTGGGCAGCATACGGCCGCTGCGGGGGCCGCCAGTCAGCGATCTCGTCTAATCCGCGCAGCATGACGGCGGGTCCGGTCTTGTCGAGAGCGGCGATGAGGGTGTTGCGCAGCGCCATCGCGGGCCGGTTCCTGAGCATGTTCACCCGGCCGACCGCGACGGCCTTGCGGGCGACAGCGGTCGTACGCGGCCTGCGTGCGGCGGTGTACGCGGCGAGGCCCGGGGCGTCGGGCTGCGCGGGGTCCGCGTGGTGGGCGAGCACGACGGCGTCCTCGATGGCCTGGTTGCCGCCCTGACCGAGGGTCGGTGGCATGGCGTGGGCCGCGTCGCCGAGCTGTCGACGAGGCGGCGGGCCTGCCACAGGGGTCGACGTCGAACTACGCACGGACCCGGCTCGTTCTCCTGGAGGCGGCGGTGCGGCGCCTCGCCGTGCGCGAGTCACGGGTGCTCGCCGTGGACGAACTGCCGGATCCGGCGGGCGGGATCCACTCGCTCGTCGACGGCATGGCGCTCGCGCTGCACCGCTATCTGACCAGCCACCCTCAACTGCTGGTATGACGTTACGAGTTGGCGCTGGAGGCGACGCGGCGGCCGGAGTTGCGGGCGTTCTTCGACGAGACAGGCCGGCAGTTCCACGAACCGCTCACCGCGCTGCTGCGGGCCGCGGGGTCCCGGAATCCGGAGCGGCACACGCTGTCACTGGTGGCTGGTCCGAGGGGATCATGTTCTCGTGCGTGGCCGGAGCGTTCCACGCGTCGGTCCCGGACCTGGCGGAACTGCGGGCGGGATTCGGGGAACTGCTGCGCGGGATGCTCGACGCGTCCCCGTCCTGACCTGCGCGTCACCCGTGCGGGGCATCATCGGCCGACGGGCCCGCCACGAGGGTCCGTACCCGACAGAGTTGCGCGGGTGCATCGATCGACGACCTCAGCAGCGCTTCTGCTCACGGTGACGGCCACGGCCGCCGCGGTGTCCGGTTGCGTGAGCGTACGGCAGCCGGAGCCTTCGGCCACGTCCCCCAGCGCCCCGGCCGTTCCGGCGGCGCCCCGCCCCGACGGCCGGGCGGACCCCCAGGTCGTGCAGGCGCCGGTGCGGGAGGCGCTGGACAGGATGGGACGTACGCCACCGGCCCACTCACCCTCACCCGAGCCGACCGGTGCGCCACGCCCGCCCCAGCCGCCACACCACGAAGCCCCGCACCGGTCGGGACCCGGCCACGCGGCACGCCCCGCGGCGCCTCCGCCGCACCACCCGCACACGGCCACCCCCGCGGCACCGGGCGTCCCGGGCTATGTGTGCGCACTGGGCAACCAGTACGGCAAGTGGAACCCGGACAGCCCCGAGGCTCGCATCTGCCGGGAGACATACGGAGGGTGAGAGGCGACGGAGGATGAGGCGGGCCGGAAGGCGAGGGGCGACGGAGAATGAGGCGAGGCGGGCGGCGCATCGAGCGGGGGCGGTGTGGGGGTGGCCGCCTACGAACTCCGTCTGGGCGGCCCCAGCGGCTCGCCCCCGGCGGAACCGCGGCCCGGGCCCTCGTCCCTCCCGGGCGGCATCGCCGCGACCCGCGTTTCCAGGCGGACGATGGCCGCCCGTACGCCGTCCCCGTAACCGTCGTCCCCGAGCGCGCCCACCACGGCGCGCGCCTGCGTCAGATGGCAGCGGGCCGCGTCGGGGCGGCCGAGCTTCACATAGTCCGCCGCCAGGTTGAGATGCAGCGAGGGGTAGAGCGCGCGGACCGCGAGCGACTGTTCGTGGCGTGCGAGCCGCGCCTCGGTCAGGCCCTCGGCGGCGGACAGGGCCCGCAGGTCCCACGCCAGCTCGTCGTCCGGGTCGTCCTGGGCGTCCGCCATGTAGTGCGCGAGCGTGCAGCGGTGGAGGGGGTCGCCGTCCTCTCCGATCTCCGCCCAGAGGACCAGGTACCGGTCCCTGGCCTCCTCGCGGTCACCGGCGTGATGAAGCATGATCACCTGCCCGATCCGGGTCATCATGGCGTCGTCCGCCGCCTGCTCCCGCTGCTCAGCCACAGGTCCTCCACGCTCGTATGCCGATCGTCCAAGCTGATAACGATTCCGACGCTATAGGCAGCCGCTGACAATCCCGGTCAGGCGCGGGCGGGGGTCCCTCCGGGGGCCGGGCGTTCACCGCACGCGGAGCTGCACGCACCCGGAGGGACAAGCGCCCGGGGGCGTCAGCCCAGGTTCGGGATCTGCCAGTCGATCGGCGTGTGACCCTGAGCGGCCACCGCCTTGTCGATCTGCGTGAAGGGATGCGAGCCGAAGAACTTCTTCGCGGAGAGCGGCGAGGGGTGCGCGCCCTTCACGACGACATGGCGCTCCTCGTCGATGAGGGGCAGCTTCTTCTGCGCGTAGTTCCCCCACAGGACGAACACGGCCGGGTCGGGACGGTCGGCCACCGCGCGGATCACCGCGTCGGTGAACTGCTCCCAGCCCTTGCCCTTGTGCGAGTTGGCTTCGCCGGCCCGCACCGTGAGCACCGCGTTCAGCAGGAGGACGCCCTGCTCGGCCCACGGCATCAGATACCCGTTGTCCGGGACCGGGTGGCCGAGCTCCTCCTTCATCTCCTTGTAGATGTTCCGCAGGGAGGGCGGCGTCTTCACGCCGGGCCGCACGGAGAAGCACAGACCGTGCCCCTGCCCCTCCCCGTGGTACGGGTCCTGGCCGAGGACAAGGACCTTGACCCGGTCGTACGGAGTCGCGTCGAGCGCCGCGAAGACCTCCTCGCGCGGCGGGTAGACGGGACCCTTCGCGCGCTCCTCCTCGACGAACTCGGTGAGCTCCTTGAAGTAGGGCTTCTGCAGCTCCTCGCCGAGGACGCCGCGCCAGGACTCGGGCAGCATCGCGGTGTCGGTCACGTCAACAACCTCCGGGGTACGGTCACTTCACGGCCGTACGAGGCACGGCCGCTACACACCCCAGAACCTACCCGCGGCCACTGACAACGGGTCCCGGCGGCCCGCCTACCAGCTGGTCTTGCGCTGCAGCTCCCACATCATCATGATCGTCGACGGGTCGAGGGCCCGCTCGCCGCCCGAGATCTCCTCGCTGGCCGCGATGTACTGCTTGCCCTGCCACAGCGGCAGCAGCCGGGCGTCGTCGACGAGTATCTGCTGGGCTCGCTTGAACTGGCCCACCACGGCGGCGCGGTCGCTCTCACGGCGCGACTGCGGCAGCAGATCGTCGGTGATCTCCTTGGACGCGTAGGGCGTTCCGAGCGCGTTCTGCTGGCCGACGAAGGGCGCGATGAAGTTGTCCGCGTCCGGGAAGTCGGGGAACCAGCCGCGTCCGAAGGCGGGGTACTCGCCCTTGCGGTATCCGGCCTCGAACGTCTTCCAGGGGCGTCCCTTGATCGTGACCTCGAACAGTCCGGACGCGTCCAGCTGTCGCTTGAGCTCGGTGAACTCGGCGCCGGTCGCGGACCCGTAGCGGTCGGTGGTGTACCAGAGGGTGAGCGGGACCCGGTCCGTGATGCCCGCCCGGCTGAGGATGGCCTTGGCCTTGGCCGCGTTCGGGTTGCCGAAGTCGTCGAAGAAGCCGGTGGTGTGCCCGGTCAGGCCCCTCGGGACCATCGAGTAGAGCGGTTCGACGGTGTCCTGGTAGATCTTGTGGGCGATCGCGCCGCGGTCGACGACCTGGGCGACGGCCTTGCGGACGGCGGACTTGCGCGCCCAGGGGTCCTTGGGGTTGAACACCAGGTAGCTGATCTCCATGCCCGCGCCCTCGACGAGCTGGATGCCGTCCTTGGCCTGCTTGCCCTGGAGCCCCACGACGTCCGACGCGGCGAGCCCGCGGTACGTGGCGTCGATCTTCTTGGCGCGCAGGGCGCCGACCATCGAGGCGGAGTCCTTGAAGTAGCGGATGGTGACGGCGCTGTTCTTGCGCTCGGCGAACCCGTCGTAGTGGTCGTTCTTGACGAGCTCCGCCTTGTCACCGTCGGTGTACGCGTCGAGCGCGTACGGCCCGGAGCCGGCGATCTTGCCGTCGTCGCGGACCGCGTCGGCCGGGTACTCGGCGGGGTCCACGATGGACATCGCCGGTGTCGCGAGCACGAAGGGGAAGGTCGCGTCGGGCTTGTTCAGTTCGAAGGTGACGTCACGGTCGCCCTTGACCTCGACCGACTTCAGGCTGCCGAGGAGCCCCTTGGGGCCACCCTTGACGTTGATCCTGCTGATGCGGTCGATGGAGAACTTGACGGCCGCCGCGTCGAGCTTGTCGCCGTTCGAGAACTCCATGCCCTCGCGCAGTTTGCAGTGGTAGACGCTGTTGGAGGGGTCGGTGAACTCGCAGCGCTCGGCGGCGTCGGGCTTCGGCTCGGAGGCGCCGGAGGGGAAGCTGACGAGGGTCTGGTAGACGTTCCTGAACAGCTCCCAGGAACCGTCCCAGGACGCGGCCGGGTCGAGGGTGCTCGGCGCGCTGGTGGTCCCCACGACGATGGGTTCGGTGTCGTCGGACTCTCCGGACGACATCAGTCCACATCCGGCAAGGAGCGATATGCACGTTATCGCCGCCAGTTGACGGGGGCCCTGGATCCGGTTGAACACGCGCGCGCTCCTCGATCGGCCATGCCACAGGTCGGCAGACCATACCGCAGTGCCCCGCCGGGCCAACGAGGCACTCCGGCAGGGCACTTGATGCGTACGTACGCGACATACGCGGGGAACTTCACTTAGGCGAACTTGGTCCGATACGCCCCCGTCGGGGGTTTGTCAGACGACGCCCGCATTGAGGAAGATTCCGCCGTCCACCACGAGGGTCTGACCGGTGATCCAGTCGGACTGCTGCGAGGTCAGGAAGGCGGCGGCGCCGCCGATGTCCTCGGGCACGCCGAGCCGGGCCAGCGGGTAGGCGGCCGCGGCCTCCTCCTCGCGCCCCTCGTAGAGGGCCTGCGCGAACTTCGTCTTGACGACCGCCGGGGCAATCGCGTTGACCCGCACCTTGGGCGCGAACTCGTGCGCGAGCTGGACGGTCAGGTTGATCATCGCCGCCTTGCTCATGCCGTACGCGCCGATGAACGGGGACGGGGCGAGACCCGCGACGGAGGCGATGTTGACGATCGCCCCGCCGTTCTCGCTCTGCCACGCCTTCCACGTCTGCTGGGCGAAACCGAGCGCGGAGATCACGTTGGTCTCGTAGACCTTGCGCGCCACGTTCAGGTCGAGCTCGGCGATGGGACCGAACACCGGGTTCGTGCCGGCGTTGTTGACCAGGTAGTCGACGCGGCCGAAGGCCTCCATGGTGCGCTCGACGGCGACGGCCTGGTGCGCCTCGTCGTGGGCCTTGCCGGCGACATGGATGACGCGGTCGGCGCCGAGCTGCTCGACGGCCTCCTTGAGGGCGTCCTCGCCGCGTCCGGTGATGCACACGCGGTCACCGCGGGCGACGAGCGCTTCGGCGACGCCATAGCCGATGCCGCGGCTTCCGCCGGTGACGAGGGCGACCTTGCCGGAGAGCTCCGGAAGCTGGGATGAAGTCATGTCCGTTTCCCCCTGCCCTAGTTGAGCGGTCCGCCGGCGACGTACATGACCTGGCCGGAGACGAATCCGGCCGCCTCGCCGGTGAAGAAGGCGATGGCGTTGGCGATGTCGTCGGGCTTGCCCACGCGCTGGACCGGGATCTGCGTGGCGGCGGCGGCCTGGAACTCCTCGAAGCCCATGCCGACGCGGGCGGCGGTGGCGGCCGTCATCTCGGTGACGATGAAGCCGGGGGCGACGGCGTTCGCGGTGACGCCGAACTTGCCGAGCTCCTTGGCGAGGGTCTTGGTGAAGCCCTGGAGGCCGGCCTTCGCCGCCGAGTAGTTGACCTGGCCGCGGTTGCCGAGCGCCGACGACGAGGACAGGTTGACGATGCGGCCGAACTTGGCGTCCACCATGTGCTTCTGGACGGCCTTCGACATCAGGAACGCGCCGCGCAGGTGCACGTTCATGACGGTGTCCCAGTCCAGGGCGCTCATCTTGAACAGCAGGTTGTCGCGGAGCACGCCCGCGTTGTTGACGAGGATCGTCGGCGCGCCGAGCTCCTCGGCGATGCGCGCGACCGCGGCCTCGACCTGCGCCTCGTCGGCGACGTCGCAGCCGACCGCGAGGGCCTTGCCACCGGCGCTGGTGATCTGCTCGACGGTGTCCTTGCAAGCGGCCTCGTCGAGGTCGATCACGGCTACGGCGCGACCCTCGGCGGCCAGACGTACGGCGGTTGCGGCGCCGATGCCGCGTGCGGCACCGGTGACGATCGCGACGCGCTGCTCAGTGGTGGACATGCTCTTCGGTCTCCTCGCCCTAGAGTGCGGCCCTCACGTCCCAACTCGGTGAGCGACCGCTTAGTACCCTGTGGACGTGACGCTAGAAGTCCTGGCACCCGGTGTCAACGTACCCACCGGGTGCGCCTGATCACTCACCGCGAAGGGGCCCCCGCGAGGTCACCTCACCAGGAGGTCGAGAAGCCTGTCGGCCTCGGCCTCGGGGTCCTCGGTGAGACCGGTGTGCACGGGGCCCGGCTGCACGACCGTGGAGCGCGGCGCGATCAGCCACCGGAAGCGCCGGCCCGCGTCGTCGTCCGCCGCCTGGCCCGCGTCGCCGCCCCCTCGGCAGTGGCTCTCGACGGCGGCGAGCGACGCGCGGACGCCGGTCACGTCCGCCTCCGGGTCGAGGGCGCGCAGCTTCGTCTCGTCGAGGTGCGTGAGCGCGCGGACGTAGGACTTTGCGCGGCAGTAGACGACCACGCCCGCGTTGATCTGCTCGCCGCGCTCGACGCGCGGGACGACGCGCAGCAGCGCGTATTCGAAGACGTCTCGGGTGGTCGTGGTCACCGGGTGCCGCCCTTCACACTCGCCGTGCCGGTCAGCCAGCCCGGGGTGCGCGGGACGCGGTCGGGATCCGGCTCGGGCAGGCCGATCCGCTCGTGGACGGTCGCCGCGCGGGGCAGCAGCACTGCGGCGTACGCGCGCCGCACCGCGTCCGGGTCGTCGAAGCCCGGCTCGTCGGCGAGCCAGGCGTCCGGGACGTCGGCGGTGACCTCGGCGAGCAGTTCCTCGGTGAGACGCGGCGCCAGCTCCGCGGCGGCCGCCGCGACGTCGGGCGCGAAGGGGGCGAGGGCGTGGTCAAGGGCGTCGTACGGCCGGGCCGCCGAGGCCTGGGCGCCCCGCCAGTTGTGGTGCCAGATCATGCTCGCGCCGTGGTCGATGAGCCACAGGTCGCCGTGCCAGACCAGCATGTTGGGGTTGCGCCAGGAGCGGTCGACGTTGTTGATCAGGGCGTCGAACCAGACGACGCGGCCCGCCTCCACGGGATCCACCTCGTAGGCGAGCGGGTCGAAGCCGAGCGCGCCGGAGAGGTACCGCATCCCGAGGTTCACGCCGCCGCTCGACTTGAGGAGGCCCTGCACCTCCTGGTCGGGCTCACCGAGGCCGATCACGGGGTCGAGTCCGATCCGTACGAGTCCGGGCACCCGGAATCCGAGCCGCCGCGCGAGCCCTCCGCAGATCACCTCCGCGACGAGCGTCTTGCGGCCCTGTCCCGCGCCGGTGAACTTCATGACGTAGGGGGCGAGATCGTCGGCCTCGACGAGCCCGGGGAGCGATCCGCCCTCCCTCATCGGGGTGACATAACGGGTCGCCGTGACTTCGGTGAGCATTGCCCCAGGTTAGGCGAGACATCATCGCCGTACGAAAGTCCGTCCGGTGTTGAACATTCCGGTCCCGCGGCCCGTACGGGAGTGGGCCACCCCCCTCGAACCGAAGGGAAACACCAGTAATGACCGCTTCGCACGAGTCCGTATCCGCCCCGACCCGCCGCACCGTCGTCGCGGCCGTGGGAGCCGCCGGTATCGCCGCCGCGCTCACCGCGTGCGGGAGCTCGGACGATTCGTCGTCCTCCGAGCCGGCGGGAAACGCGGCCAAGGACGGGGCAGGGAAGGAACTCGCCAAGACCGCCGACATCCCCGTCGGCGGCGGAAAGATCTTCGGTGACGCGGGCGTGGTGGTCACGCAGCCGAAGAAGGGCGAGTTCAAGGCCTTCACGAACATTTGCACCCATAAGCAGTGCCCGGTCACCGCGATCGAGGGCGGCACCATCAACTGCCCGTGCCACGGCAGCAAGTTCTCCATCGAGGACGGCAGCGTGAAGCACCCGCCCGCCGCGCAGCCCCTGGCCACCAAGGAGATCACCGTCTCCGGCGACTCGATCACGCTCGCGTAGCGACGCGGGTCAGCGGCCTCTGCGCGGGCGCTTCCAGCAGGTGAGCACGTCCTGTGTGGACGTCACGGTGGCGACGAGGGCGAGCGTGTTGCGGATCATCGCGGGGGTGTAGTCGGACGGCACCCCCGCGACGGCGTCGGCGGGCACGGCGACGGTGTAGCCGCGGTTCACCGCGTCGAAGACGGCGTTCGGTATGGCGACGTTCGCCGAGACGCCGGTGACGATCAGCGTCCGGCAGCCGAGATTGCGCAGCAGGGCGTCCACGTCGGTGCCCGCGATGGGCGAGAGGCCGTGCAGCCGGCGTACGACGATGTCCTCGTCCGCCACCTCGACGGGCGGCGCGATCCTGACCGCCTTGGTGCCGGAGATCTGCTGTACGGGCAGGCGTGCGGCGGCACGGAACAGCCGTCCGTTGCGGTTGGCGCCGCGCCCGTCGGGCCGCCGCTCCGCCACGGCGTGCAGCACCTGTACGCCGCTCTCGTGGGCGCCCGAGACGAGTCGCGCCACATTGCCGAGCGCCCCGGACGACCTGGCCTCCTGGGCGAGTTCGGGCAGGGCGCTGTCGGGACCGACGACCCCCTGCTGGCACTCCACGGTCAGCAGCACCGTGGTGGCCGGATCGAGCAGTTCGGCGAGCTCTTCGTACGACGGCACGGGGTCCCCCTGTCGCAGGCGTCCTGAGCGGCGAGAGACTAGCCACCATTGCGCCATGGGGGAAGACACCGCATGCTTCTTATCTGACACACCGTCAGCGACAAGCCCGCGAAGGGGAGTGCGCATGACCGTCACACAGCGTCGGGGCCGAAGGATCATGATGACACCGGCCGAGCTGGACGAGTTCCTGGGGTCCCAGCGCACCTGCCGCGTCGCCACGGTCTCGCCCGACGGCTCCCCGCACGTCAGTACCCTGTGGTTCGTCTGGGACGGCGCCTGCCTGTGGCTGTACTCGATCACGCGCAGCCGCCGCTGGGCCGACCTCCTCAAGGACCCGCGCATCGCCGTCGTGATCGACGCGGGCGAGGAGTACGGGGAGCTGCGCGGCGCCGAGCTGTCGGGGGCGGTGGAGTTCGTCGGGGAGAGCCCGCGCACCGGCGAGCCCGTGCCCGAACTGGACGTCCCCGAACGGCTGTTCGCCCGCAAGAACTTCGCGATGGACGAGATGGTGCACGACGGCCGGCACGCCTGGGCCCGGCTCACGCCGGACAAGATCGCGTCGTGGGACTTCAGGAAGCTGGCGTCGCTCTAGCTCTCATTTGGGGAGCCATCTCCTGGGGAGCCCTCTCCTGGGGCGACGTCCCCGCCCAGACTCTCACCCACGCTCCGGAGCGCCTTCACCGCCGCCCTGATCGACGGCCGCCGGTCCGCGTCGGCCCGCCACACGACGTACACGTGCCGCCGTACGCGCTGACGCACCGGCACGGTCACCACCCCGTCCGGCACCGGATCGCGCCCGAGGACCGGTGCCACGCACACACCGAGCCCGGCGGCGACGAGGCCGAGCTGGGTGTGGGTCTCGGCGGCGCGATGGCCGATGCGGGGCTCGACGCCCTTGGCGCGCAGCGTGAAGAGCAGCCACTCGTGGCAGAACTCGCCCTCGCCCCACGTGATCCACTCGTCGTCGGCGAAGTCCTCCAGGCCCACCTCGCGGCGACCGGCGAGAGGGTGGTCCGCCGGCATCGCGACATCGGCGGGATCGTCGAGGATCGCCGCCTTGACGAGGCCGTCGGGGAGCGGCATCGGCTTGTTGTACCAGTCGAGCACGACCGCCAGGTCGAGGTCGCCGCGCACGACCCCGGCGACCCCCAGCTCGGGCTCCAGTTCCTGCGAGCGCAGCCGCAGGCCCGGGTGCTCCGCGCGCAGGGCCGCGAGGGCGCGCGGGAAGAGGCCGCGGGCCGCGGTCGGGAACGCGGAGATCCGCAGCTCCCCCACGACCTGCCCGCGGTGCGCCTCCAGGTCCGACTGCGCGAGCTCGACCTGGGACAGGATCCGCCCCGCATGCTCGGCGAGCAGCCGCCCGGCGTCGGTGAGGCGCACTCCCCTGCCGTTCTTGGCGAGAAGCTGCTGGCCGACCTCGCGTTCCAGCTTGGCCATCTGCTGCGAGACGGCGGACGTCGTGACGTGCAGCCCTGCCGCGGCGCCACTGACGGACCCGTGGCGGGCGAGGGCGTCGAGGGTGCGCAGGCGCTCCAGGTTCAACATGTAAGTGATGCTAAGCGATACCAGGAAACAAGTCTCGCTTGTGCTAAGAGGTTGTGGGGCGGCATGGTTACGCCCATGAGCACCGTCGCCTCCTCGTCGCCCCCTGCGACTCCGGCCCCCGCGCCTTCCGGCGTTCCTACGGAAACACCTGCCTCCGCACGGCCCCGCCGCGCCCTCGACTGGCGCGTCCGCTTCGGCGTCCTGTCGCTGATCTGGGGCTTCAGCTTTCTCCTCATCAAGGTCGGCACGGACGGCTACGCGCCATTCCAGGTGACGCTGGGGCGGCTCGCGTTCGGTACGGCGGTGCTTGCCGTGGCCATGGCCGTGAAGCGTGAGCGGCTGCCGAGGGGCCTGCGGACCTGGGGGCACATCGCGGTGGCGGCGCTGCTGCTCAACTCCCTGCCGTTCTCGCTGTTCGCGTTCTCCGAGCAGACGATCCCATCGACGCTCGCGGGTATCTGCAACGCGACGTCTCCGCTGTGGGGCATGGCCCTGTCGCTGGTGGCGCTCTCCGAGGACCGGCCCACGCGCCGCAGGGTCGCGGGACTCGGCATCGGCTTCCTCGGGGTGCTCACGGTCCTCGGCGTGTGGCAGGGCTTCCACGGCCTGGACCTGTCCGGCACGGCGATGGCACTGCTCGCCTCGCTGAGCTACCCGATCGGCTGGATCTATCTGCGCCGTACGCTGGCCGGGACCGGCCACTCGAACCTGTCGCTCTCCGGCGCGCAGCTCCTGATGGCCACGGTCCAGCTGGCCGTCGTCACCCCGGTGTTCACGACACTCCCGGCCCACCTCCCGGTCGTGCCCCTGCTCGCGATCGTCGCCCTGGGCGCACTCGGCACCGGCCTCGCCTTCCTCATCCAGTACGGCCTCGTGGCGGAGGTCGGTCCGACCACGGCGCAGATGGTCACCTATTTCATCCCGGTGATCGCGACGGCCGCGGGGGTCGCCCTGCTCGGCGAGTCCCTGACCTGGTCCACCCCGATCGGCGCGGTGATCGTGCTGGCGGGCGCGGCGCTCACACAGTCCAGGGCGCGGACCCCTCGGCGTAGCGCTCAGCCGTAACGGCGCGCGGGGGCCGGCCCGGTGGCGGACGCGACGGCGTCGGCCACCGGGCCGATGTCGTCCGCGCCGAGCGTCGACACGGTGATGCGCACCCCGGGCGCCGCCCCCATCCGGAAGCGCGCCCCGGGCGCGACGGCCCACCCGGCGTGCAGCAGCCGCGCGACCGCCCCCGTCTCGTCCGGTACGGGCACCCACACGTTCATGCCGCTGCGCCCGTGCGCCTCGACCCCGCGCTCGGCGAGGGCCGCGACGAGAGCGTCGCGCCGTTGCCCGTACGACGCGGCGACGGCCCGCGGGTCCACCGCGCCTTCGGTCCACAGTCGGGCGACGGCCCGCTGAAGGATGCGGCTCACCCAGCCGGGGCCGAGGCGCTGCCGCCCCTGCACGCGGTCGACCGTGACCGCGTCGCCCGTCAGCACGGCGAGCCGCAGGTCGGGCCCGTAGGCCTTGGCGGCGGAGCGTACGAACGCCCAGTGCCGCGTCACACCGGCCAGCGGATGCAGCGGCAGGTCGACGATCCCGTGCCCGTGGTCGTCCTCGATGAGCAGTACGTCCTTGTGGGCCGCAAGGACGTTGCGCAGCGCACGCGCGCGTGGCGCGGTGACGGCAGCGCCGGTGGGGTTCTGGGCGCGGTCGGTGACCACCAGGGCCCGCGCCCCCGCGCTCAGGGCCCGCTCCACCTCGTCGGCCAGCGGCCCGTCGTCGTCCACGCCGACGGGCACCAGGCGCAGCCCGAGCGCCGGGACCAGGTCGAGGAGGCTGCCCCAGCCCGGGTCCTCGACGGCGACGGCGTCGCCGGGCTTGAGGTGCGCGGCGAGCACCCGCTCGATGGCGTCGAGGGAGCCCGACGCGACGGCGACGGGGCCCTCCGGGATCCCGTCCTTGTCGAAGGCCACGCGCGCGTGGCGTGCCAGTTCCGGCTCCAGGGGTCCGTCGCCGTAGAGGACGGGCGCCTTGTCTCCCTGCGCGGCCGCCCAGGCGAAGGCCTCGGCGAGCGGGGGCAGCAGGCCCGTATCGGGGTTGCCGTTCGAGACGTCGCGCACGCCGGCCGGTACGTCGACGCGGATCAACTCCCGCGCCGTCGTGGCCGGCTTGGACCGCACGCGGCTGCCGCGGCGCCCCGCGGTCTCGATCACTCCGCGCTCACGGAGCGTGCGATAGGCGGCCGCGACCGTATTGGGATTGACCCCGAGATGCTGGGCCAACTCCCTCATCGGCGGCAGAAGTTGTCCCGGCTGCAGGTCACCCCCGCCCACCGCGCGCTCCACGCTGGCCGCAATCTCTGCTGCGCGCCGTCCTTCGATCGGATACTCTCCTAGCACAAAGCAGATTATGCACTAGTGTAATGGAGTTTGCAATGAGCGTGGCATCCGAGCCCGGCACCGTCGCTTCCGGGGACGCCTCCGCCTCCTACCCGGTGACCGACCGCACCGTCCCGGCCCGCATGCGCGAGCGGACGCACTACGACCGTGAGCTGGTCCACTCGATACTCGACGAGGCGTACATCTGCCATCTCGGGTTCGTCCGCGACGGCTCCCCCGTCGTGCTGCCGACCCTGTACGGCCGCGTCGGCGAGACCCTCTACGTGCACGGCTCGACGGGCGCGCGCGTCCAGCGCATGGCGGGCGCGGCCGACCCCGGACTGCAGGTCTGCCTGACGGTCACCCACGTCGACGGTCTCGTGCTCGCGCGCTCCGCCTTCCACCACTCGCTCAACTACCGCTCCGTGGTCGTGCACGGCCTCGCCCACCAGGTGACCGACCCCGACGAGAAGCGCACGGCTCTCGACGCGCTCGTCGACCACGTGGTGCCGGGCCGTTCCCAGGACTCGCGCCCCGGGAACGACAAGGAGCTCGCGGCGACGTCCGTCCTGCGCCTCGACCTCGCGGAGGTCTCCGCGCGGGTCCGCGCCGGCGGCCCGAACGACGACGAAGAGGACCTCGGCCTGCCGTACTGGACCGGCGTCGTCCCGCTCACCAAGGGCCACGGCTCGCCGGTCCCGGCCGACGACCTCGCGCCGGGCATCGCGGTGCCGGACTACCTGACGGGTCTGTAGGGCGCTCCTGTGGCGCCTCTTGGGGCGAGACCGCCCCGGTGAGCGTCGGTACGCGCACCGGGGCGTCCTCTCCGGCTACCTCGCGCGCGCCTCGCCGACGGCGAGCCCGGTCACCGCGGCCAGCATCAGGACCGTGCCCGCGACCGTCGGCACGGTCAGCCGCTCGCCGAGGAGCACGACCGCGATGACGGCGGCGCTCACCGGTTCGAGCAGCATGATCACCGAGACGGTCGCGGACCTGACGACGGCTGCGCCCGAGAAGTACAGGGCGTAGGCGAGCGCAGTAGGTACTGACGCGATGTAGACCAGCGTCCCCAGCACCTGGAGCGGCTCGGAGGTATGCGGCACCAGACCCTCCAGCGCGCCGAGCGGCAGGAGGCTCGCGGCGGCGACGGCGAACGTCAGGACGGACGTGTCGAGTTGATCGCCCGACCGGCCGTCCCGGCCGAACCACCGCGTCAGCAGGGTCATCACGGCGTAGCCGGCCGCGGAGACCAGGGCCCAGGCGACCCCGGCGGGACGCACGGCCGCGCCCCCGCCCCCGAGCACAAGGACGGCAAGGCCCGCGAGCGCGCCCAGGACGGCCGACAGCCCACCGCCGCCGAGCCGTTCGCCCATGGTCAGGCGCGCGCCGAGCGCGATGAGTACGGGTCCCGCGCCCAGGGTGACCACGGTGGCGACGGCGAGTCCGGTCGCCTGGACCCCCGCGAAGTACGCGGTCTGGAAGACGCTCAGGGCGATCCCGGTGACGACGATCCGCACCGCCTTGCGCAGGCGCGGTTCCGCCGCGGGCCGGGCCTTGCGCGGTCGCAGGGCCCGCGCCATGAGCAGCAGGACGAGGCCGCCCAGGCAGCGCCAGAACGACAGGGCTGCGGGGCCGAGGTCGCTGGCCCGGAAGACCAGCGAGGCGGCAGCGCCCGCGGTGCCCCAGGCGGCGCCGGCGACAATGAGGTAGAGGAGCCCGCGCCCGACGGACAACAGCGGTGCTGCTCCGGCGGGCGACGTACGGGACGAGGTGTCGGCTGAGTCAGCCGCGACAGTGTGCGACACGTGGATCTCCACGAGGAATGGCCTCCGCGCCCCATGGATGGGGGCGGGGCGGGGACACGGACTGTCGTCTGCGGGCAGCCGTGACCCGCTCGGGTCGTCCCGAGCCGGATCTTCGTCAGATGGGTCGCCGGAGCGCGATGCTTCGGACGGCCACCGCCCGCGTCAAGCGGCCGGGGGCGGAAGCACGAGTGCGCGTGAATGCATGATCAACACCTTAGTTCGCGCTGCCGCGGCCGGACAACGTCTTATCCGGCGACTCCGGGGACGCCTCGTTCGGGGCAGCCCTGTCCGGGGCGGCCTCGACTGCAACCGCGACGACCTCGGGCTTCGCCGGAGCCGAGGACTGCGCGATGAATGCCCCGACCAGGACGACCGCGCCGCCGACGATCTGCGGTGCCGACAGATGCTCACCCAGGAGCACCCAGGCCAGCACGGTCGCGATAACCGCTTCCAGGCAGGCCACGACCCCGGCCACCTGGGGCGAGAGCCGGCGCACCGAGAGGACTCCGGTGACGTAGGCGATGACCGTGGCGATCAGCACGATCCAGCAGAGCAGCAGCCACGCGGGCACGGAGGTGCCGTTCATCGAGGCGCTGCCGCCGAGCACGGACCAGTCCATGCCCCAGGGGCGCGCCACGACCGTCAGGACGAGGGCGCCGACGAGCAGCCCGTACGCGATCACGCCGAGCGGGTCCGGCGCCCGGTCCCCCGCTTCGCTGCCCTGGTCGGACAGGACGAAGTAGCCGACCTGGCAGCAGGCGGCGGCGAGGGCGAGCAGCAGGCCGATCAGGTCGACACTGAGGCCCGCCCACACCTCGACGACGCAGGCGAGGCCGCCGACGGCGAGGACCACGCCGAGCGCGGCGGCGCGCGTCACGGGCCTGCGCTGCACGAAACGCACCCAGCCGAGGACGAGCGCGGGGGCGAGATACTCGATGAGGAGCGCGACTCCGACGGGGATACGGGAGATCGCGGCGAAGTAGCAGGCCTGTACACCGGCGACGGCGAGCAGGCCGAAACCGGCGAGCAGCGCGGGCCGCTGGACGACCAGGGAGCGGTGCCGCCAGGCGACGGGCAGCATGACGAGCGCGGCGCCGGCGACGCGCAGCCACACCACGTGGAGCGGGTCGAGACCCGCCTCGATCAGCGGCTTCGCCGCCACACCGGAACCGCCGAAGGCGAGCGCCGAGACAAGGGCGAGCCCCAGTCCGACACCTCGCCCGCGGTTCGCCTGAATCCCCTGAGACGCATGCACCGGCACATCATGACAGCCGGCGTCATGACCGTCATCCCCGATGACCCCTGTCTCACGTGCCGGACGCACCGGGCATGACGAACGGAAGCACGACCTCAGGTGCCACGCCCCCAAACAGAACCAAGCCTCGACACAGAGCCAGGCCTCAGCCCCGAAAGTGCTCGCCTCAGCACCCGGCCTCGACACGCCGCCGCAGGCCCTCCGCATCGACCCCGGCCCGCCCGAGCACCTCGACGGCGCGGCACTCCCGGTCCGCCGCGAGCGAGGCGAGGAGGTCGACGCCGCGCGCATGCGGGTCGCCACGGCGCTCGGCACGGTCGAGCGCGGCTTCCATCGCGGCGGCCGCGGCGGGTGACCAGCCGAGCCCCGTCACGACGGGCACGGCTCCGGAGTCCTCGACCGTGCCCTGCCACTGGAGGCCGTAGCCGATGCTCCGCTGCACGAGGTAGCCGAGGAGGCGGGCGAGCTGCGGTCCGCCGTCGAAGGCCTCGCGCACCTGCGGGTCGACCTCGAGGAGCGAGTGCAGGAGATGCGCGGTGTCGATCTGAAGGTCCCCGTCACGGACGGCCCTGCGACGCGCGCCGGCCACCACCGAGGCGAGCTCGGGACTGAGCCTGGCGTCAACATCTGCACGACTGTGGCCGCTTGCGGCGGCCTCGGACGGGGTAGGGCTTTGCACATCTCCCACCTCATCAGCCCCTGTCCGGCCAGGCATCCCCGGCGGGAAGCATTTCCACGTCCAACACAAGGTGGGCACGCACGAGCGGGTTCTCCTCCTTACGGATGAGATCGCGCCTTTTTACCCCGAGGGGCGCGCGCGCCGCCTTGCATCGCGCCCCTCACGCAACCGCAGATGTACCGGAACTCGTCCTTCACAAGTATGAAGAGCAGGTGCTGGCTCGTGGCCCTGCCAGCGATCGACGGCAGACAGTACGTGTACCGGGTGTACGCACCTGACGACGCGCTGCTCGCCGACCTGTTCTGGGACGCCTGGCACTGCCACGACGAGGGGCCGTTCCCGCGCGCCTCGGACCTCTTCGACGCCGCGGTCATCGAGAAGCTCGGCTGACGCGCGGTCCCCGCCCCATCCACTTCTGACACTTCATCAGTATTGAATGTTCGAGGCCCTGCGGCTACTTTCCGCGACACCACGGCTGCGCCCGCCGCAGCTCTCGTCGAGAAGGGGTGGTCGCATGGCCGAAGTCAGCGCGGAAGCACGGATCGGGGCGCCCGCGGAGAAGGTCTGGGCCCAGCTCACCGACTTCACCGCGTACGGGGAGTGGAACGCCACACACACGAGCTTCCCGAAGGGCGCCCCCACGGCGCTCGAAGTGGGCGGCACGTTCGAGGAGAACATGAAGCTCATGGGCTTCCCGGCGGAGGTGACCTGGACCGTCGAGGACCTGGAGACCACCCGCACCCTCGCCATCAGGGGCAAGGGTCCGATGGGCGTCAACGTAGGCACCCGCTACACCCTGACCGCGGACGGCGACGGCACGACGGTCCGCATCGACGGCGAGTTCACCGGCGCCGCGGTGTCCCTGATGGCGGGCAAGCTCAAGGACTCGGCGACCGCCGCGCTCAACGAGTCGCTGCGCAAACTGGCCGGCCTCGTCGCCTGAGCCGGACACGCCGGCGAACACGCGAAGGCGCCCCGCACACTCGGTGCGGGGCGCCTTCATCTGTCGGTACGGGGCATCACCCCGAGGACGTCAGTCCTCGTCGGCGAGGATCAGGTACAGCTTCTTGCGGGCGTCGTTGATGACGGTCAGCGCCTTCTCGCGCTGCTCCTTGCTGCCGGTCTTCCAGACCTGCCCGAACGCCTCCATCAGACCGAAGCCGGCCTGCCGGATCTCGTTCAGGGTGTCCCAGTCGACCCCGCGCCCGGCCTCTTCCCAGGGGGCGTCGGGTCCCTCGTCGGCCGCGGAACGGCCCGAGTCGGTGAGCGCGAACAGCTTCTTGCCGCCCTCGCTCTCGCTGGCGATCAGGCCCTCGTCCTCCAGCAGCTGAAGGGTCGGGTACACCGAACCCGGGCTGGGCTTCCACGCCCCGCCGCTGCGCTCGGCGATCTCCTGGATCATCTCGTAGCCGTGCATCGGACGGTCCTTCAAGAGGGCCAGGATCGACGCGCGTACGTCGCCGCGCCGTGCCCTCCCACGAGGTCCGCCCCGGCCGCCGCGCCCGCCGCCGCCCCAGGGGCCCGGGCCGAAGCCCGGCCCGAAGGGGCCGAAGGCGGCGCGCCGCCCTTCGAAGCCGCCCCGACCGGGATGGCCGGGCCCGCACTGTCCATGTCCGTGTCCGTGTTCATGCTCGTGGCCATGGGAACGCATCGCAATCATTCCTTCCATCGTTGATCGGTCGCGATGCGTCAACGATATATCGGAACTGTTCGCCTGACAACCCTCGGCCGGTCCAGCTCTTCCGAATTGGCCTTGGCCTGCACTTTCGCCGTCCCCGTAGCGTCGACCCCATGCGCATTCGAATCGTGGACGCCTTCACCGACCGCCCCTTCGCCGGCAATCCGGCCGGCGTACTGCTCCTCGACGCCTTCCCCGACGACGCCCGGCTCCTGGACATCGCCACCGAGGTCAACCACGCCGAGACGGCCTTCGCCCACCCGCTGCCCGCCGGCGGCGGTGCCGACTGGGCGCTGCGCTGGTTCACCCCCGCCACCGAGGTCGACATGTGCGGCCACGCCACCCTGGCCACCGCGCACGTGCTGCACAGCACCGGCGCCACCCACGGCCCGGTCCGCTTCGCCACCCGCAGCGGCGTGCTCGTCGCGACCCCGCGCGAGGACGGCACGATCACGCTCGACTTCCCGACCGCGCCCCTGACCCGTATCGACAGCCCCGAAGGGGTTGCGGCAGCCCTGGGCGCCGAGCCGCTCTCGGTGCACGACACGGGCCGCCAGGTGGGCGACCTGCTCGTCGAGCTCGCGGACGAGAAGACCGTGCACGCCCTCGCACCCGACCTCAAGGCGCTCGCCGCCCACTCGGAGCGCGGCGTGATCGCCACCGCCCGCGCCGCGGACCCCGACGGCGCCTACGACTTCGTCTCCCGCTGCTTCTTCCCGCGCGTCGGCATCGACGAGGACCCGGTCACCGGTAGCGCCCACACAGCCCTCGCGCCGTTCTGGTCCGCGCGCCTCGGCCGCGCCGAACTCACCGGCCTCCAGGCCTCGGCGCGCACGGGCTTCGTGCGCACCGAACTGCGCGGCGCACGCACCCTGCTGACCGGCCGCGCCGTCACGGTCATCGAGGGCGACCTGCTGGCCTAGGGCCTTTCACGCCGCAGGGGGCGTACGAAGATCTCGTACGCCCCCTGCCTCCGGCACCCGCCCCGGCCTCACGCCGTGGGCAGCCACCCCACCTTCCCCGCGAGCAGCGCGTATCCGACGAACGCACCGATGTCGAGCAGCGAGTGCGCCACCACCAGCGGCCCGACCCGCCCCCACCGCCGGTACAGATACGCGAAGGCCAGGCCCATCGCGAGGTTCCCGAAGAAGCCGCCGATGCCCTGGTAGAGGTGGTACGAGCCGCGCAGCACCGAACTGGCCACGATCGCCGTGCCGGGCGTCCAGCCCAACTGCCCCAGCCTGCGCAGCAGATAGCCGACGACGATCACTTCCTCGAGGACGGCGTTCTGGATCGCCGAGAGAATCAGGACCGGGAACTTCCACCACACGTCGGGCAGTGCCTCCGGCACCACCGTGAGGTTGAAGCCGAGGCCACGGGCCGCCAGGTAGAAGGCGATGCCCGTGCTGCCGATGACCGCCGCGATCACCGCGCCGCGGGTCGCGTCGAAGAGTGGCCTCGTGCGGTCGAAGCCGATCGTCCGCATCCCGACACCCTCGCGCAGCAGCAGGTGCGCGACGAGCGCGACCGGGACGAGCGCGCTCGCGATCCCGAACAACTGCCACGCCAGATCAAGCCACGGCCGCCCTGGAGCCGCCGAGGCGTTCAGGGTCGCCGCCTGGTCCTTCAGACCCCCCGGCTTGGTGACCGATCCGACAAAGCTGATCAGCGCGGACACTCCGCTCGCACCTAGCGAGAGCGCCAGGACGAGCAGTGTCTCGTTCCGAAGAATCTGTCGCGAGAGCCGCTCGTTCGGAAAAGAATCGGCCACCGCACCCGCCTCCGCCTGCACACCTGCCTCCAGTTGAGTAATCCCGCCTCATCCCCCACCTAGCCCCGCTAGGGTCTCGAATACAGGTACGAAGATCGCGCGCGACAGGCCGGGGGGACGAAGGCCGTTCTTTGGTGTACCTCTCCCCTTCCGTCGGGCCGGGACCCAAGGAAGGGCACCACCGCATGGGACGTCACAGCTTGCCCGACGAGTATGGGACGGACGCGGTCGGCCCCCGCCCCCGCACGCGCGGCCGGACCGTCGCCATCGCCACGGCCCTCGTCCTCGTGGTCGCCGGGGGCACGGCCCTGGCTGCCAGGAGCGGCCTGCTCTCCTTCGGCGGGGCCTGCGACGGCAGGACGGTCCACCTCGACATCGCCGCCTCGCCCGACATCGCCCCCGCACTGCACGACGCCGCGGACCTCGCCCGCAAGAACCACCTGACCTCCGACGGACAGTGCCTCGACACCCGCGTGCAGGCGGGTGACTCGTACAAGATCGCCGATGCCCTGCGCAAGGGCCGGAAGGGCACCGGGGACTACGAGGCGTGGGTGCCGGATTCGAGTCTGTGGATCCAGCGCGCCGGCCTCGGCGGGAACGCCACTCCGGTCACGGCGATGGGCAACATAGCCTCCTCCCCCATCGGCATCAGCATGGTGCCGTCGGCCGCGAAGAGCATGGGCTGGCCCGCGAAGAAGTACACCTGGGCGCAGTTGACCGGCGCGGCCATGGAGAGCGACAAGCTGCGACTCGGGACCGCGGACCCCGCGCGCAGCGCGACCGGTCTCCTCGCCCTGACCCAGCTGGGCGCCTCCACCAAGAAGTCCGGGTCGGAGGGCGACACCCAGGCCGCTGCCATGGCCAAGGCGCTCTCGCAGCGCACCACCGACAGCGACAGCCAGCTGACCGACACCCTGGCGCGCGACTCCTCCGGCACCGAGCAGGGCAATCCGCGCCGCAATCAGGCGCTGATCCTCTCCGAGCAGTCCTCGTTCCGGTACAACGCGACCGCCGGCGACAAGGACGGGCTCGAACTCTTCTACCCGAACGACGGCTCGCCGCAGCTGGACTACCCGTTCGCGCTGGTCGACGAGGGCGTCAAGTCGACGGACGAGCGACGGGCCGCGATCCGCTTCATGACCCTGCTCGGCGAGGACGCCGGCCTCAGGATCCTGGACAAGCACGGCTTCAGGACGGACGACGAGGAGCCCTCGGACGCGCTGGTCGCCGGGGCTGGCGGCCGCAGCCCGCAGCCGTACGCAGCGTCGGAATCCGAGCCGCCGACGGACAAGGAGCTCCAGGAGACCCTCGGCATGTGGACGATCACGGTGCAGAGCGCCCGGATCACCGTCGTCGTGGACGCCTCCGCCTCCATGGCGAACTATGTGCCGGGCCGCAACCAGTCCCGCATGGAGGTCACGAAGGCCTCGATGCTCCAGGCGCTCGCCACGTTCACGCCCGAGGACGAGATCGGCCTGTGGGAGTTCGCCACGCTCCTCGACGGTAACCGCGACTACCGCAAGCTCGTACCCACCGAGCGCCTCGGCGACCGCAAGGGCGGCGGCACCCAGCGCGACAAGCTGTCCGAGGCCTTCAGCGGCCTGCAGCCCGTGCCGGGCGGCGCCACGGGTCTTTACGACACCACGCTCGCGGCCTACGAGGAGGCCACGTCCTCCTACCGGAACGGCAAGTTCAACGCCCTCGTGGTCGTGACCGACGGCGCGAACCAGGACCCCGGGTCCGTCTCGCGCAGCAACCTCGTCTCACGGCTCCAGAGCCTCGCCGACCCGCAGCACCCGGTGCCGCTCATCGCCATCGCGGTCGGCCCGGACGCGGACAAGGACGAGGTCGAGCAGATCGCCGGGGCCACCGGCGGCTCCGGGCACCAGGTCAGCGACCCGGCGGAGATCCACGCGGTGATCCTCAAGGCGATCGTGGAGGCGGGCGCCAAGGGCTGACCCGGGCTGGACCGCCGCACCGGTCAGCCCAGTTGCACCGCCGGTGCCGGGAGCCCCACCGGCCACGTGTGCACCGGCTCGCCCGCGTGCATCAGCTCGCAGTAGCGCCGGGTGGTCGCCGCGAGCGCCGCGTCGCGCTCCAGGCCGCTCTCCAGCGCGCGGTGGAACGTGGCCACCTGCCAGGAGGCCCCGTTGACCCGCCGTCGGCAGCGCTCCTCGATCACCCCGAGGTAGAAGTCACGGTCGGCCGCCTCGACCCCCCAGGCGTCGAGCCCGGCAGCGGCCAGCGGCAGCAGCTCGTCCCGTACGAGCGTGACGGCGGGCACCTTCTCGACCCCGCCGAAGCGGCCCCGGCGCGGCCAGTCGAGGCGCGCCTCGATCCCGTACCGGCAGGCCTCGTCGAAGTTGCGAGCCGCCGCGTCGAAGGGCAGCCGGGTCCAGACGGGACGGGCATCCTCGGCGAGGGCGCGTACGACGCCGTAGTAGAAGGCGACGTTCGCGATGACGTCGATGACGGTGGGGCCCGCGGGCAGGACGCGGTTCTCCACGCGCAGGTGCGGCATGCCGTCGGCTATGCCGTACACGGGTCGGTTCCAGCGGTAGACGGTGCCGTTGTGCAGGACGAGCTCGCCGAGCGCCGGCACTCCGTCGTCGTCGATGACGCGCAGCGGCTCCTCGTCGTCGCACAGGGGCAGCAGCGGGGGGAAGTAGCGCAGGTTCTCCTCGAAGAGGTCGTACGCGCTGCTGATCCAGCGCTCGCCGAACCAGGTGCGCGGCCGGACCCCTTGGGCCTGGAGCTCGGGCGGGCGGGTGTCGGTCGACTGCTGGAACAGGGGCGGCCGCGATTCGCGCCACAGCTCATGTCCGAACAGGAACGGCGAGTTGGCGCCGACCGCGACCTGCACGGCCGCGACGGCCTGCGCCGCGTTCCACACGTCGGCGAAGCGGGCGGGCGTGACCTGGAGGTGCAACTGCACGGAGGTGCACGCCGCTTCGGTCACTATGGACCCCGAGCTGCAGCGAAGGTGCTCCACCCCGTCGATGTCGACCACGAAGTCCTCGCCGCGCGCGGCCACCATCTGGTCGTTGAGGAGGCTGTAGCGGTCCACGTCCGACAGGTTCGCGGAGACGAGATCATCGGGCACGAGCGTCGGGAGAATGCCGATCATCACGATCCCGGCGTCCACCTCGTTCGCTTTCCGGTGGGCATAGGCGAGGCCGGTCCTGAGCTCCTCGGCGAGCCGGTCGAGAACGCGGCCTTCCAATCGATGAGGGGCAATGTTCACTTCCAGATTGAACATTCCGAGTTCGGTCTGGAAATCACGGCTCGCGATGCGCTCGAGAACTTGCGCATTCATCATTTTCGGCATGCCGTCGGGCCCCGCGAGATTCAACTCGATCTCCAGGCCCATCAGATTCCTCGGACGATCGAACCTCTCCTCCTCCAGGAGCCTCGCGAGCCCCGCCAGACACTGCTGCAGCTTCCTGCGGTAGTGCCGCCGATCGGACAGGTCGAACGCGCCCGCCACGACCTTCTCCCCCATGGAAGCGTCCCTCCTCGCATGGACGACACGGCCACCCGGCCGCTGTGTCACGGTGGATGATGCCCAGGCAATGTGATCGATAACGCCCCGCTCCCCGTCGCGGGCGAGTAGGCTCGCAGCAGTTGTCACGGGGCACATTCACGGGGCATGCAGCATGTCGAGGAGTCGATTCCACCTAGCCTGGTGATAAACACCGACGAGAATCGGCCGTCCGCTCGCCGTGAAGATTACGAGGTCACGAACCCAACCCCGCTGGAAATCGGTAGATTTCCCTCATCTCGGCGACCGAATAACGCCTTGCCGAGCATTTTCGCGACAGCTAGCCGAAACACTGCGTGAACACGTGTCGTATAAACTTCGCGAACGAGGCAGAGAGTTGGCGCTCGCGGTACCTGCCCCCCGCCCCCTCTGGCCCGGTCAGCAGACAGCGCCGTCCGCTCGTCCCGCCACGCCCTCGATCCAACGTGCCTGTCGAATGAGAGGCGACCCACCATGCCGCTGCATGTCCCTCCGGCTCCCGCGCCCGCCCTGCGCACCGTCCTCACGGCCCTCGGTTCCCCCACCGCAGTCCGCGAGGCCCGCACCCCTTCCCTGCGCTCCGCCCAAGGACCGGCGAGCCCCGAACTCCCGTTGCCCGTCCACGTGCTGGACCGGGTCACGGGCAGCGCGGGCCCCTCACCGACCCGACTCGCCGGCTGGCGGTTCCTGATCCGCTGCGGGGAGCGCGCGGTCGCCGCCGCCGACACGATGCTGACCGCCGACGGCTGGGCGTTCTCGCACTTCTTCGAGGGCCCGTATGTCGCGGCGACCGAACGCGCGCTGCGCCAGGCCGAGTCCATGCCCGCGGCCTACCAACCGCGCCTGCTCTCGGTCCCGGAGCTGTACATGCTCACCCTCTGGCTGCACGGGGACTGCAACGCCGACGCCTCCACGGGACATCCCGCGGCCAGTGACCTCCTGGTCCCGCTCGCGCCCGCGCCTCCCGGCATCGCCGCCCACCGCCCCCACCGGGTCGCCGAACTGCTGCCCGTCCTCACCCATCGACTGACCCCCGCGCCACTTCTGGGCTCACCCGCCTGACGCGACCGGGCCGTCCGAGGCGCCCGCGCCCCGCTACCGATGCCGACCGGTCGCGGGGCGCAGCCATGCCCGCGCGGGCCCGTCCGGACTAGCCCGGTCAGGCCACCCCGAACCACCCGAAGGGACAGTGCAGTTGGGGTGAACCGTCCGCACGGGTGACGCGTCCTCATCCAGTGAGGACCGCTGCGACGAAATACCTGCGGATTGACGCCCGTGGGGCAACACTGGGGTCCGGACCGACCGACAAACGGGGGGCGGCCATGAACAACGCTTCGAGCCGCAGGACAGACAGCGACATCACACCCATCACCGACATCACTTCACAGGGAAAGATCCCATCCATGTGCCAGCACCAGCCACCGTGCCCGTCCGCAGACTCCGCCGACCGGGAGGCCGCACTCCCTGTGGCCCACCACCCCGAACAGGGCTGGAGTCTGCTCTGCAACGGCGTCCTGCTCTTCGAGGACACCGGTGAGCTGCTGCCCAACGGGCAGATCATCGCTCCGCACCGCCCGGTGCACGTCGTGACCGCAGCCTGAGCGCATCCGGACGCCGACGGCGTCCCCAGTACGAAAGGGCCGGCCCCGGGAAACCCCGGAACCGGCCCTGACGCATGTCAGCGTGAGTATCAGTCCTCGTACGCGTCCATGGGCGGGCACGAGCAGACGAGATTCCGGTCGCCGTACGCCTGGTCGATGCGGCGGACCGGCGGCCAGTACTTGTCGGCGGCCACGACACCGGCGGGGAAGACGGCCTCCTCGCGGCTGTACGCGTGCTCCCACTCGCCGCCGAGCGCGGCCGCGGTGTGCGGCGCATTGCGCAGCGGGTTGTCCTCGGCGGGCCACCGGCCCGAACCGACCTTCTCGATCTCCCCGCGAATAGCGATCATCGCCTCGCAGAACCGGTCGATCTCGGTCAGGTCCTCGCTCTCGGTCGGCTCGATCATGAGCGTTCCGGCCACGGGGAACGACATGGTCGGCGCGTGGAACCCGTAGTCGATGAGCCGCTTGGCGATGTCGTCGACGCTGACGCCGGTCGCCTTGGAGATCGGGCGCAGATCGATGATGCACTCGTGCGCGACGAGGCCGCCGGGGCCCGTGTACAGCACCGGGAAGTGCGGCTCGAGCCGCTTGGCGATGTAGTTGGCGCTGAGCACCGCGACCTGCGTGGCCCGCTTGAGGCCCTCGCCGCCCATGAGACGCACGTACGCCCACGAGATCGGCAGGATGCCCGCGGAGCCCCACGGCGCCGCGGAGATCGGGCCGACGCCGGTCTCGGGTCCGGCGGCGGGCTGCATCGGGTGGTTGGGCAGGTACGGCGCGAGGTGCGCACGGACGCCGACCGGGCCGACGCCGGGGCCGCCGCCGCCGTGCGGGATGCAGAACGTCTTGTGCAGGTTGAGGTGCGAGACGTCGCCGCCGAAGTGGCCCGGCTTGGCGAGACCCACCAGGGCGTTCAGGTTGGCGCCGTCGACGTAGACCTGACCGCCGGCGTCGTGCACCTGCGCGCAGATGTCGGCGACGTGCTCCTCGAACACACCATGCGTGGACGGGTAGGTGATCATCAGGACGGAGAGCTCGCCGGCGTACTGCTCGATCTTGGCGCGGAGGTCCGCGACATCGATCTCGCCGTCGTCGGCCGTCTTCACGACGACGACCTTCATGCCGGCCATCACGGCGCTCGCGGCGTTCGTGCCGTGCGCGGACGACGGGATCAGGCAGACCGTGCGCTGGTCGTCGCCGTTGGCGCGGTGGTAGCCACGGACGGCGAGCAGACCGGCCAGCTCGCCCTGCGAACCGGCGTTCGGCTGGAGCGACACGTTGTCGTAGCCGGTGACCTCCGCCAGGCGCTCCTCCAGCTCACGGATGAGCGTGAGGTAGCCCTGCGCCTGCTCGGCGGGCGCGAAGGGGTGCAGCTGGCCGAACTCGGGCCAGGTGACCGGCTCCATCTCCGTCGTCGCGTTGAGCTTCATCGTGCAGGAGCCCAGCGGGATCATGCCGCGGTCGAGCGCGTAGTCGCGGTCGGCCAGCTTGCGCAGGTAGCGCAGCATCGAGGTCTCGGAGCGATGCGTGTGGAACACGGGATGCGTCAGGTAGTCGTCGCCGCGCAGGAGGCCCGCGGGCAGCGTGTCCACGGCCGCCGCGTCGAGCGCGTCGACATCGGCCTCGACACCGAACGCGGTCCAGACGGCGCCCAGTTGGGTACGCGTCGTGGTCTCGTCACACGAGATCGACACATGGTCGGCGTCCACGAGGTGGAGGTTGACGCCACCTTCGCGCGCGGCGCTCACGACGTCGGCGGCCCGGCCCCCGGCCTTCACGGTCAGGGTGTCGAAGTACGCGCCGTGCACGACCTCCACGCCGCCGGCCTTGAGGCCCTCGGCGAGCAGCGTCGCGAACCGGTGCGTGCGCCGCGCGATGCCCTTCAGGCCCTCGGGCCCGTGGTAGACGGCGTACATGCCGGCCATGACGGCGAGCAGCACCTGAGCGGTACAGATGTTGCTGGTGGCCTTCTCGCGCCGGATGTGCTGCTCACGGGTCTGCAGCGCGAGGCGGTACGCCTTGTTGCCGTCGGCGTCGACGGAGACGCCCACGAGGCGGCCGGGCAGGCTGCGCGCGAACTTCTCGCGGACGGCCATGTAGCCGGCGTGCGGACCACCGAAGCCCATGGGGACACCGAAGCGCTGCGTCGTACCGACGGCGATGTCGGCGCCGAGCTCACCGGGCGAGGTCAGCAGCGTGAGGGCGAGCAGGTCGGCCGCGACCGTGACGACGGCGCCCAGCTCGTGGGCCTGCTCGATGACGGGCTTGATGTCGCGGACTGCACCGGAGGCGCCCGGGTACTGGATCAGGACACCGACGACGCCGCGCTCGGCGACCTCGGCCGGGATGCCCTCGGACAGGTCCGCGACGACGACCTCGACACCGGTCGGCTCGGCACGCGTCTGGATCACTGCGATGGTCTGCGGCAGCGTGTCCGCGTCGACCACGAAGGCGCCGTTCTTGACCTTGCCCATGCGCCGGGACAGCGCCATGGCCTCGGCCGCGGCCGTGCCCTCGTCGAGCAGCGAGGCGCCCGAGGTAGGCAGGCCGGTCAGCTCGGCGACCATCGTCTGGAAGTTGAGCAGCGCCTCGAGCCGGCCCTGCGAGATCTCCGGCTGGTAGGGCGTGTACGCCGTGTACCAGGCCGGGTTTTCCATGACGTTGCGCAGTATGACGGGCGGCGTGAACGTGCCGTAGTAGCCCAGTCCGACCATCGAGTCGAGAACCTGGTTGCGGTCGGCGAGGGAGCGGAGCTCTGCGAGCACCTCGGCCTCGGTGCGGGCTCCGGGAAGATCGAGCGCCTCGGCGCTCTTGATCACGTCCGGGACCGCGGCCGCCGTCAGCTCGTCGAGCGAGCCGTACCCGACCTGCGCGAGCATCTTGGCCTGCGCTGCTTCATCCGGACCGATATGGCGCTGCTCGAAGGGGATTCCCTGCTCCAGCTGGGAGAGCGGAATACGGTTGGCGGTCATTGCGGAGGCCTCCTGGTCATTGCGACCTGCGAGGGGCACCACGGCGCGGGTGCCCGGACGGCCTCCCCCTCTGTCATCTCAACCTGAGAGTTTCACCGGCACACCCCACATCACGAAGGGCATGACGACTTTCACCGTCGGTGAGAGCGGAGGCCTGAACGCCCGCCCTGCTTTCCAGAGTGACCTCGTCCGTGCGGTACAGGGGCCTGAGAGATTCCGGGGAGGAGTTGCTCCTTCGGCGCCTCCGATGCCATCTCGGAGGACTCTCCCGCACGGGGTCGGCAGCCATCGCCAGCCTACCAGCGGCAACAACACCCCCCACCTCGAGTGGCCGCCTTCCCCAATGTGCACTTTGGTAGTGCTTACGGATGAGTTGCGAGCAGCTGGAGGGCCCCGTGCAGACCGATGTCGATCCGCGCAACCTGATCGGCCGCAAGGCGTTCGACCGCAACGGAGCCAAGATCGGGACCGTCGACGAGGTCTACCTCGACGACGCGACCGGTGTACCCGAGTGGGCGGCGATACGTACAGGCCTGTTCAGCCGGGACGCCTTCGTCCCCCTGGAGCCGAGCGAGCTGGTGGAGGGCACCCTGCGCATTCCCTTCGAACGCTCCCTGATCAAGGACGCCCCCGACTTCGGGGTCGGCCGTCACCTCTCCCCCGAACAGGAGCTCCAGCTCTACCACCACTACGGTCTCGACATCTCGGCCCCGGGCGACCCCGAACCCCCTGAGGACCGCGACTTCGGCAAGATCGCCCGCCCGTCAGACGACACCTGACCCGGCATCCGGCTCCCACGCCACAAAGCGCCCGGCCCCGCCCTCCACCAGTGGCAGCGGCTCCGCCGGCACGAGCGCGGGGTCGTCGGTCCGGAACGTACGCACCCGTCCCGGCTCCGAGTACGGCGTCTCGAAGCGCACGGTCACCCGCCCGAGCCCGCTGCCCTGCACCCACCCGTGCCCGAACTGCTCGTGCCGCACGTCGTGCCCGGCCACCCAGCGACGGCCCGCGGCCTCGACGACCTCTTCGGTAGCCGCCTGCCCCTCGTCCCCCGCACAACCCGCCCCTTCCGCCTCGCCCTCACGCTCCCCCTCGGCCGCCTGCGCATCGGCCTCGGCCTGCGCCCGCGCCTGCGCGAACAGGTCCTCCTGCGTGTAGTCGGCCAGGCCTGTCACCCCCACGCCGAGCAGCCGCACCCCGCCCGTCGTGTCCACGGACTCCAGGAGCCGGGCGGCCGCCTCGCGCACCACGGCGGGGTCGTCGGTGGGCCCGCGCAGCGTCTCTGATCTCGTCAGCGTGGAGAAGTCGTAGCGCCGCACCTTGAGGACCACGGTCCGCCCGGACCGCTCCGCCCCCCGCAGCCGCTGCACACACCGCTCCGCAAGCCGCTGCACCTCGGTACGCACCCGCACCCGGTCGTGGATGTCCACGTCGTACGTGTCCTCGACCGACACCGACTTGGCGTCACGCTCGGCCACCACCGGCCGGTCGTCGTGCGCGAGGGCCATGGCATACAGCGACGCCCCGTGCGACTTCCCCAGCAGCCGTACGAGCTCGTCCTCGCCTGCCTCGGCGATCTCCTCGACCGTGGTGATCCCGGCACGTCTCAGATGGTCCCCGGTCGCCGGCCCCACGCCGGGCAGCGTGCGCACCGACATGGGCCCGAGCATGGCGCGCTCGGTGCCGGGCACGATCAGCACCAGCCCGTCCGGCTTCGCCTCCTCGGAGGCGATCTTCGCCAGCATCTTCGACGCAGCGAGCCCCACCGATCCGGTCAGACCGGTCACGGCCTTGATCTCGTCCCGCAGCCGCTCGCCGACGAGCCGCGCTGACGCGGCGTCCCAGGCCGCCTCACCGGCCTCCAGATCGACGAACGCCTCATCGAGGCTCAGCGGCTCCACGAGCGGCGACAGCTCCCGCAGCAGCCCCATCACCTGCTCGCTGACCTCCCGGTAGAGCTGGAAGCGCGGCACGAGATACGCGGCATTGGGCGCGAGCCTGCGCGCCTGCCCTATCGGCATCGCCGAGTGCACCCCGAACACCCGGGCCTCGTACGAGGCTGTGGCCACCACCCCACGAGGCCCGATCCCGCCCACGACCACGGCTTTCCCGCGCAGACTCGGCTTCGATGCCTGCTCCGCCGAGGCGTAGAAGGCATCCATGTCGAGATGCAGGATCGTGGGCGCGGTTCTCACACGTCCGATGCTGCCCTACGGCACTGACAATGCCCCGGCTGACGCATCGGCCCCGCTCACACCGCGCGGTGGCGCCGTCTCGCCAGCTCGTCCGCCGGGTTGTTCCCGAGGAGCGTCTCACCGGTGTCGATGCGCTCCCCGTGCAGCTGCGACAGGGCGCTCTCGACGTCCCGCCACACCACACCGACAGCGATACCGAAGATTCCCTGACCGCCCTGGAGCAGATCGTGGACCTCCGCCGGCGAGCTGCACTCGTAGACCGTGGCGCCGTCGCTCATGAGGGTCAGCCGCTCCAGATCGCTGAAGCCGCGCTCCCGCAGATGCTGCACCGCGGTGCGGATGTTCTGCAGGGAGACACCGGTGTCCAGGAATCGCTTCACGATCTTCAGGACGACGACGTCCCGGAAGCTGTAGAGCCGCTGGGTACCCGACCCGTGGGCCGGGCGCACACTCGGCTCGACCAGTCCGGTCCTCGCCCAGTAATCCAGTTGCCGATAGGTGATACCGGCCGCCGCGCACGCGGTGGGTCCCCGGTACCCGACCTGCTCGGGCGTCGCGTCGTGATCCCCCTGAGCGACCACCGGCAACACCGTCGGCCGACGCGGAATGTGATCGGCCGCGTGGCCGTGAAGCGAGTACGGGCCGCTCTCCGCCGGACTGTGTCCGCCGCCCCCAGCCGTACCGTCGCCGCTGCTTCTCACGCCGACCTCCTCTTTGACCTGCCTTCTCGACGGTAGGCAGTCACCAGGGGTGCGTCAACGATCGCCACACTCGGCACGCCGAGTGATAATCACCCTACGAGTGGTTTCCCGTACCTCACCGCGGGGAAAGGCTAGCCGAATGGTCCGGCCGGGCCCCCGGCGCGGCAGCGGCCGCCTTACGACGGCCGCTCGCGTCACTGACTGTTGGTCCCGAAATCCTCGGGCGAGATCTGGTCGAGGAACTCGCGGAACTTCTCCACCTCGTCCTCCTGCTCATCCGGGATCGCGATCCCGGCATCATCGAGCACACCGTCACTGCCGTAGATCGGCGTACCGGTGCGCAGCGCGAGCGCTATGGCGTCCGACGGGCGGGCACTGACCTCGACCCCGCTCGAGAACACCAGTTCCGCATAGAAGACGCCTTCGCGCAGGTCCGTGATGCGTACTTCCGTGAGCTCCTGCCCGACCGCTTCCAGCACGTCCTTGAAAAGGTCGTGCGTCAGCGGGCGTGCGGGGGCCATGCCCTGCTGTGCGAAGGCGATGGCCGTCGCCTCCCCCGGTCCGATCCAGATGGGGAGGTAGCGGTCGCCTCCCACTTCACGCAGGAGCACGATCGGTTGGTTGGAGGGCATTTCGACCCGGACACCTACGACGTCGAGCTCGTTCACACAGCAACCCTAGGACGTGCCCGGCAGGTTTGGGTAGTCGGGCACCCTTCGATCGCCGGACGCACACCGCGCGAGCACCCCTCGGATCAGGGCAGACGCACGCCGAGCGCGGTCTGCACAAGCGCGCCGTGAAGTTTCACCGTCAGCCCCGCCAGCTCCTTCGCGCGGGCCTGCGCATGCGCCCTGGTCTGGGGATTGCGGTGCCGTCGCAGCGGCGCGACGACCTGGTCGACCAGACCGGCCTCCCTGTCGGCCGCGGCCTTCATCGCCCGCAGATGCCGCGGCTCGATCCCGAAGCGGCCCAGTTCCATGACCAGCTCGGCGACGGTGACCGCCTCCGCGTCGTATCCGCCGTCGGGCAGCGGCGCGATGAGGCCGTACGACTCCCACTCGTCGAGCTCGGGAGACTCGATGCCGGCGGCGGCAAGCAGCTCGTCACGGCCCACACGGGCCACTGTCGCCCCTTCGCCGCCCTCAGGGGCGCTGCCGTCCTCGCCGTGGCCCGGCCGTCCCGGAGAGGGCAGCGTGATCGCTTCTCCCCGCTCGAGTGCGTCGAGCTGTTCCTTGATGACCTTCAGCGGCAGGTAGTGATCCCGCTGCATACGCAGTACGTGGGCAAGTCGCTCGACGTCGTCCGGGCTGAACTTGCGGTACCCCGAGGGGGTGCGCTGCGGCTCGATCAGCCCCTCCGACTCCAGGAACCTGATCTTGGAGATGGTGACTTCGGGGAACTCGTCGCGCAGCACGTTCAGCACGGTGCCGATGCTCATCAGCCGACTGTCCGTGAGGGCGATGCCGTGACCGGCACCGCCCTTCGGTGTTTGAAGCATGGACCTTCCTGACAGGTCAGATGCCCCGCTGGCTCGCGTAGAAGACCAGCCGGTACTTGCCGATCTGCACCTCGTCGCCGTTCGACAGCCTGACCGAGTCGATCCGCTCCCGATTGACGTACGTTCCGTTGAGGCTGCCCACGTCGCTGACGGTGAAGGCACCGTCGGCACCGCGACGGAACTCCACGTGGCGGCGCGAGACGGTCACGTCGTCAAGGAAGATGTCGCTCTGCGGGTGGCGTCCCGCCGTGGTCAGTTCGCCGTCGAGGAGGAAGCGGCTGCCCGAGTTCGGACCGCGTCGCACCACCAGGAGCGCCGAGCCGAGCGGCAGTGCGTCGACTGCGGCCTGGGCCTCCGGGGAGAGCGCCGGCGACAGCGTCTGACCGGTGACTTCGGCGTCGTAGGCCTCAAGGCCCGAAATTGAAATCGTCGAGGTCGTCTCGGACGGACGCTCGGCTGCGGCGCGCAGAGGCGCCCCGCAGTTGGAGCAGAACCGGCTCGCCTCGGCGTTGCGGTTTCCGCACCTCGTACACACCAGTGCCGACATGGACGGATCCTCCTGCCGCGGCTGCCCCGCGGGGGCATGGGACGCATACGGATCGGGGGTAAACCCTCCACCCGCACTTGAGGTTGACGGTTCCCCGAAACCTATGCGGCCGGACGCGGCAGGGTCAACAGACGACGCGCCCTGTCCGCCCGAAATGTCACCACTCTGAGGACCGACCTGATCACGGAACAGCGGACGCTCCGTCCCCTGCACCTCCGCGTCCTGGGTGCGCGGTGCACGGTGGCGGGCAGTGGCATTGGCGTTGCCGCTGTCCTCACGTGCGCTCTTGCCGAACAACTTCGCAAACAACTTCACGGGCGATTCCCCTTGACCGAAACAGACCCGCCCGTGGGGCAGGACGAACCCTGATTGCACACACCGCCGTACATCGGCGACACAGACATCCTCACAACGTCCGTATCCGCCAAACAGTTTCCACCACGCACCCCGCTTACGGTGCGCCGACCCCCCGCAACCTCACGCCTTGGCCGGAACGCCGCCATGCGCCCCCGTCTCACTGGGACGACGACTGAGCGTAGTCAGGCCGCTTCGCCGGTCGCAAGGCGTCCACAACGATCTTCTGCGCCTGTGTCACGGTAACGGTGGCCTGCTCCTTCTCCAGAGTCTGAACCACCCCACCAGGGATGTTGAGCGCCGGCTCCAGGTCCTGCGGTTTGCCGATGACCTTGAAGACGAAAGGCTCGCGGATCTTGTGACCGTCCACACTCACCTTCCCGCCGCTCGCATCCGTCAAATACGTGTCGGCCACGACCCGCACGTCGTTCACCTGGATCGCCTCGGCGCCCGCCGCGCGTAGCTCCTGGATCGCATCGAGCAGCATGTCCGCCTGCACCGCGCCCTTCTTGTCGGTGATCGTCAGCGTGATCCCGGGGCCCTGCGCCGCCACGGTTCCCGCCAGAATGCCGAGTTGCCGTTCCCTCTCGACCGTCTGCTTGCGGGCCTCCTCGGCCTGGTCCGAGCTGTTCTCCAGCTCGGTGCGCTGCCCCTCGAGACGCTGCTTCTCATCTCCCAGACGCTGAGTACGGTCATCCAGTTCATCGAGGATGCGTACGAGATCTTCCTGACGTGCGCCGCGCAGCGCGCTGCTGTCGCTGTTGGACCGCACCTGGATGGCCAGACCCAGGCCGAGCACGAACAACAGGACGGCGACGATGAGTTGCGCACGGGAGACCCGCGGCGGCCACAGCCCCTTGGCCAGCCGCTGACGTCCGGTCAGTGACGGGTTCTTCGTCTCCGCGGCCGGCGTTTCCGCATCGTCGGCGCCGTCTGCGCGGTCCTCGCCGTCCGCCGCTTCGGGAGCGACCTCGTCCGGCAGTTCCTTGCGCAGGCGGTGCTGCTCGTTGTTCTTCTTCTTGTTCTCGTCCTCGGACATCGGCCTCACGCCCGGAAGATGTGCCGCCGGATGGCGGCCGCGTTGGAGAAGATGCGGATTCCGAGCACCACGACGACGCCGGTGGACAGCTGCGCGCCCACGCCCAGCTTGTCGCCCAGGAACACGATCAGGGCCGCCACGACGACGTTCGACAGGAACGACACGACGAAGACCTTGTCGTCGAAGATCCCGTCGAGCATCGCCCGCAGGCCCCCGAACACCGCGTCGAGGGCCGCCACCACGGCGATCGGAAGATAGGGCTCGACCACCGCCGGAACCTCGGGCCGGACGAACAGTCCGACCACAACTCCCACGACGAGGCCCAGTACGGCGATCACGATGTGCCCTTCTCTGTTCTCGGCTGTGCTGTACGTACGGTCACGCTCGGCGCTGCGGGCAGGCGGACGTCGTCCTGGGCGGAAATGCTGGTCCGGATCCCGAAGTTCTCCTGCAGGGCGTGCAGGTACAGACCGTCAGGGCTGTTCTGGAACCGGGTGCTCAGCCGCTGGCCGTCCCCCACCGCGAGCACCGTGTACGGCGGCACGAGCGGTCTGTTGTCGACCAGTATCGCGTCACCCGCCGCGCGGATCGCGGACAGGGCCGTCAGCCGCTGTCCGTTGATGGCGACCGCTTCGGCACCGGACTGCCAGAGCCCGTTGACGACCCGCTGCATGTCCCGGTCGCGCACCCGCCCGGTGTCCGAGAAGCCGGCGCTCTCGCGCGGCCCCCCTCCGCCCTGGTCGGCCTCCTTGGCGTCGTCGACGACCAGCTTCACGCCCGGACCGTGCACCGCCGTGGCCCCGGAGAGCAGACCGACCAACTCGCCTTTGTCGCCGCCGTGCTTCTTCAGCGCCTCACGCTGGCGGTCGCTCACGTCGTTACGGAGCGTGTCCACCCTGCGCTCGAGCTTGTCCGCGGCCGCCGTCTCCCGGTCGATACGGGCGATGAGCTCCTCACGCTCCTTCGCCACGACCGGTGCCGCGACCCGCGCCTGCGCCGCCCCCACCGTCACCACGAGCGCCGCGAGGACGAGCCCCGCCGCGAGCCCGAGCTTGGCCCGCAGGGTGCGCGGCATGCCTCCGCTGCCCTCGGCCTTCTTACGGGCCGCCGCCTCCGCGTATCCGTCGTCGAGGCTGTGGTCCATCACGTTCGTCAGCAGCGACATGGAGGCGTCGGGACGCCTGGGGCTCACGGGGCGTGAGGGACTGCTCCGATCGGGGGGCTGCTGCGGCATGCCGCACATCGTCGCACGTGCTGGTCCCTACCTCCGAATGGCCCCACCGGCGTACCGGTCGGCGCCCGTGACAGACGCCGACCGGCCCGTACGACGGCTCAGCGACCAGCGCTGTCCACGACAGCCGCCCACTCGTCGAGCAGCTGTTGTGCCGACGCGTCGTCGGGCCCTTCGGCCCACAGATGGGTGACAGCCTCGGCCGGGTCGGGCAGCACCATCACCCAGCGCCCGTCGGCCTCGACGACCCGCACACCGTCGGTCGTGTCGACGGACCGGTCGCCGGCCTCCTCGACGACCCGCCGCATCACGAGCCCCTTCACCGCCCACGGAGTCGCAAGGTCCCGCTTGAGCACGTGCGCCCGCGGGATCCGCGCATCGATCTGGCTCAAGGTCAGCTGCGTCCGCGCCACGAGCCCGATCAGCCGGACAAAGGCGGCCGCGCCGTCGAAGACGGAGCTGAACTCCGGAATGATGAACCCGCCGCGACCGTCACCGCCGAAGATGGTCCCCTCTTCCCGTCCGACCCGAGTGAGGTCGTCGGGCGACGTGGTCGTCCACTCCACCTGCGTCCCGTGGTACGCGGCCACCTGCTCGGCGATACGCGTCGTGGTCACCGGCAGCGCGACCCGGCCGCTGCGCCTCTCGGCAGCCACCAGGTCCAGCATGACGAGCAGGGCACGGTCGTCCTCGACGATGCGGCCCTTCTCGTCGACCAGCGACAGCCGCTCGCCGACCGGGTCGAACCGGACGCCGAACGCGGCCCGCGCGGAAGCCACGATCTCACCGAGGCGCACGAGCCCGGACCGGCGCGCGTCCCGCGTCTCCGTCGGCCTGGACTCGTCGAGCCCGGGGTTGATCGTCAGCGAGTCGACACCGAGCCGTCCGAGCAGGCTGGGCAGCACCAGACCGGCACTGCCGTTCGACGCGTCGACGACGACCTTGAGCCCTGCCTCGGCAATCCCCGTCGTATCGACATTCCTCAGCAGGGAACCGGTGTACGAGTCGAAGACGCTCGACGGGAAGTGCAGATCGCCGATCTCTCCGGGGAACGCCCGCCGGTACTCCTGCCGCGCGTACACCCGGTCCAGCTTCCGCTGGCTGGCCTGCGAGAGGTCCGCTCCCCGCTCGTCGAAGAACATGATGTCCACGGAGTCCGGCACACCAGGCGTCGTACGGATCATGATCCCGCCGGCGCTGCCCCGCGCGGTCTGCTGCCGCGCGACGGGCAGTGGCACGTTCTCCAGGTCGCGTACGTCGATGGCGCTCGCCTGCAACGCGGAGATGACCGCCCGCTTCAAGGCTCGCGCACCACGCGAGTGGTCACGGGCCGTGGTGACGGTCGAGCCCTTCTTGAGCGTCGTGGCGTACGCCCCCGCGAGTCGCACGGCGAGCTCGGGGGTGATCTCCACGTTGATGATGCCGGAGACGCCACGGGCGCCGAAGAGATGTGCCTGCCCCCTGGACTCCCAGATCACCGAGGTGTTGACGAAGGCGCCGGCCTCGATGGTCTTGAACGGATAGACCCGGACGTTGCCCTGGATAATCGATTCCTCGCCGACGAGGCACTCGTCGCCGATGACGGCGCCGTCCTCGACGCGGGCGGCCCGCATGATGTCGGTGTTCTTGCCGATGACGCAGCCGCGGAGGTTGCTGTGCTGCCCGATGTACACGTTGTCGTGGACGACGGCCTTGTGCAGAAAGGCCCCGCTCTTCACGACGACGTTCGAGCCGATCACGGTGTGCTCGCGCATCTCCACGTCGGCTTCGACCTTGGCGTAGTCGCCGATGTACAGCGGACCGCGGAGCACGGCGTCCGGGTGGACCTCGGCACCTTCGGCGACCCACACTCCGGGCGAGATCTCGAATCCGTCGATTTCGACATCGACCTTGCCTTCGAGCACGTCGGCCTGCGCCTTGACGTAGCTCTCGTGCGTGCCGACGTCCTCCCAGTAGCCCTCGGCGATGTAGCCGTAGACCGGCTTGCCTTCCTTCATGAGCTGCGGGAAGACATCGCCGGACCAGTCGACCGACACATCGGCCTCGACGTAGTCGAATACCTCGGGCTCCATGACGTAGATGCCCGTGTTCACGGTGTCGGAGAAAACCTGACCCCAGGTGGGCTTCTCGAGGAAGCGCTCGACCTTGCCCTGTTCATCGACGATGGTGATGCCGAATTCAAGGGGGTTGGGAACGCGGGTCAGGCAGACCGTGACGAGCGCGCCCTTTTCCTTGTGGAAATTGATGAGGTCGGTGAGGTCGAAATCGGTCAGAGCGTCACCGGAGATCACAACGAAAGCATCGTCCTTGAGTGCTTCCTCTGCGTTCTTCACGCTGCCGGCTGTGCCGAGTGGCTTCTCCTCATTGGCATAGGTGAGCTCCATTCCGAGCTCTTCGCCGTCCCCGAAATAGTTCCTGACGAGAGATGCCAGGAACTGCACGGTGACGACGGTCTCGGTGAGCCCATGCCGCTTGAGCAACCGCAGCACATGCTCCATGATCGGCCGGTTCACAACCGGCAGGAGCGGCTTGGGCATACTCGAGGTCATGGGGCGCAGGCGCGTGCCTTCGCCTCCAGCCATTACGACGGCCTTCATGTCGGAAGCGTCCTCCTTGAAGAGACGACTGTCTAGCCGACTTCGCCCGTCCGGATGGACCCGCAGATCTCAGACTGCGGGCCGACCTGGCCTCGAATACCGCCATATGGAGAGCTCAATCGGCCGTGGAGTCCGCCCTGACCAGTCGGCGGACCTGTACTACGTAGAGGATCCCTGCCCACCAGTAGAGCGTTGTACCCCATCCCGCGAACGCCCATCCGAAAATAGCAGCGAGCGTGTTGATCCAGCCACTTCCGTCGCTGAGGAGCAACAGGGGGAACGCATACATGAGGTTGAACGTGGCGGCCTTGCCGAGGAAGTTCACCTGCGGCGGCGGATAGCCGTGCCGGCGGAGGATACCCACCATCACCAGGAGAACCAGTTCCCGGGCAAGCAGTACGGCCGTCAACCAGATCGGCAGAATCTCGCGCCAGGTGAGTCCTACCAGCGTGGACAGAATGTAGAGCCGGTCGGCGGCGGGGTCGAGCAGCCTGCCGAGGTTGCTGATCTGATTCCAGCGCCGGGCGAGCTTCCCGTCGAGATAGTCGCTGACACCGCTGAGCATCAGGACCAGGAGGGCCCAGCCATCGCTTTTGGGCCCGCCGAACTCGGGCCTGAGGATGAGCCACAGGAACAGGGGTACGCCAAGAAGACGCGCCATGCTGAGGATGTTCGGGATGGTGAGCACCCGGTCCGTCTGGACACGGGTCTCCTGGACCTCCACCCGGGGGCCTCCTGTGGGGAAACGAGCCAACGATGCCCCCTGACCCTACCCTCAGCTCACATGGGGCCGTGCAGAGGGGTGCTCAAGAATTGCCGCACAACGCGCACAACGCTTGACGTACAACGCAGAAAACCCCCGTAACAGGATTCTCATCCGTTACGGGGGTTTTCTTCAAAAATAGTTCGGCGGCGTCCTACTCTCCCACAGGGTCCCCCC
>NZ_JBSGTG010000019.1:0-37963 GCF_053607285.1 Streptomyces sp. NPDC055140
CGGCGATGCTGCGCATCGCCACCACAGGATGCGATTCCTCCCGGGGGTGAACCCCCGGGGTTCCTCGCAAGAGCACGCTGAACATCAACGACTACGACATCGCCGTCCTCGACCGCGACATCCCCGGACCTTCCGGTGACGAGATCGCCCAAAGCATCGTCGAAGCCGGCAGCGGCATGCCGATCCTCATGCTCACCGCAGCCGACCGTCTCGACGACAAGGCATCCGGGTTCGAACTCGGAGCCGACGACTACCTCACGAAGCCTTTCGAACTCCGAGAACTCGCGCTCCGGCTCAGAGCGCTCAACCGCAGACGTGCCCACAACAGACCTCCCGTACGAGAGATCGCAGGTCTGCGACTGGACCCGTTCCGCAGAGAGGTCTACCGGGACGGCCGCTACGTCGCGCTGACCAGGAAGCAGTTCGCAGTGCTCGAAGTCCTCGTCGCTGCCGAAGGCGGTGTCGTCAGCGCCGAAGAACTCCTGGAACGGGCATGGGACGAGAACGCCGACCCGTTCACCAACGCCGTGCGCATCACCGTCTCGGCACTGCGCAAGCGTCTCGGCGAACCCTGGATCATCGCCACCGTGCCAGGCGTCGGCTACCGCATCGACACACGACCAGAGGCCGGACACGAGGGAGGAGACCGTGGATAGAGTCCCTGGGCCGAGCGTCCGCCTCAAACTCACCCTGAGCTACGCCGGATTCCTCATGGTTGCCGGCGCCCTGCTGCTCCTGGCGGTGTGGGTGTTCCTGAATCGTGTGGTCCACCCCGGCCTCATCATCGTGCCCGACTACCGCTACGCCGTCCTGCGCACCTTCGCCCCAACGGCAGCCGCAGTACTTGCGTTCCTGCTGGTTTTCGGTCTCCTGGGAGGGTGGATCCTCGCCGGCCGAATGCTCGCCCCTCTGACCCGGATCACCGACGCCACCCGCCTGGCCACGAACGGATCACTCTCCCACCGGATCCGGCTACCGGGCCGCAACGACGAGTTCCGCGAACTCGCCGACGCCTTCGACACCATGCTCTCCCGGCTCGAAGCACACGTCGCCGAACAGCAGAGATTCGCCGCCAACGCCTCTCACGAGCTGCGTACCCCGCTGGCGATCTCGAAGGCACTTCTCGACGTGGCCCGCACCGATCCGAACCACGACACCGCCGAACTCATCGACCGCCTCCACGTCGTCAACACCCGAGCCATCGATCTCACTGAAGCATTGCTCCTGCTCAGCCGCGCCGACCAGCGGTCCTTCACCCGAGAACCGGTCGACCTGTCCCTCATGGCGGAAGAAGCCACCGAAACCCTTCTCCCCCTCGCGGAAAAGCACGGCGTCACCATCGAGACCCGCGGCGACATCACCCCCACGATCGGCTCGCCGGCACTCCTGCTGCAGCTGACGACCAACCTCGTGCACAACGCGATCGTCCACAACCTGCCTGAACAGGGCACCGTGTGGGTCAACACCAGCGTCCGTCCCAGCACTGTGGTGCTCACCGTCGAAAACACCGGCGCGACGCTCACCCCACAACTGGCCTCGACGCTCACCGAACCATTCCAGCGCGGCACCGAGCGCATGCGCACCGACCACGCAGGCGTCGGCCTCGGCCTGGCAATCGTCAAAACCATCGCCCAGGCACACGACGGAACACTCACCCTCACCCCGCGCTCTGCCGGCGGGATGCGCATCACTGTGGAACTACCACGTCCTGGCCGCCCAGGCCCTGACCTCCGGGGCACCGGCCGCGCTTCTGGCACGGTTTGGCACTGACGAGGCGGCGGCGACTGAGCCAGGCGGCATCGGCGACGGCGAACCCGACCCGCTCGGGGCGTCGTCGGCCTCGCCGGTGAGGTCCATGACGGCGAACTCGGCCTGTGCCGCGATGTCGCGGCCGGCCGGCCGCGCCGAAGGACCCCGGGTGCCGAATCCGCTCACGAACCCGTAGACCAGGCGGGGGTGACGGGACGTCGGAGTTGCGGGGTCGAGTCCCAGGCGCTCCACCACGCCCGGGCGGAAGTTGTGCAGGACCACGTCTGCCGAGGCGATCAGATCGGCGGCGATCGCGCTGCTGCCGGCAAGGGTGGGGCAGCTTGCGCTGGGGACGGCCGCTTGCGGGCGCGACGCGGAGCCGTACGGGCATGCGACAGCGCAGCCTCGAGCGGCTGAACGCCTGCTCATTCAGCAGGAGTTGGAGGGCGCAGTCCTGCCTGTTGGCACGAAGATCGGCAGCGGCACGCACGGGGTGGGCAACGGAACGCTGAAGGCTGTCCCTCGTGACGCCACCCGTCCGGCAGCCTGCGTGCTCGCCGCCGCCGATGGCGCGAGCAGGCGCGCTCCTACGGGCAGCGTGACCCGCATCATGATAGCCGCCCGGCAGGACGGCGTCGTGATGCCTGTGTCTCCTGCCGCCCCGAGGGCGCCGAGGAGGCGGCGGACGAAGAACGGGCTTCTGGTGCGTCGTTGGAGCAGGCGGTCACAGTCAGCAGCAAAGCGGGGGCGGCGCGGACCGGGGCACGAAGGGCCGAGTTCATGGGCGGCGTCCAGGCAGTCAGTCGGGCAGCGGCTCGGCGAAGTGCCGGAAACCACTGCGGTCGGCGTGCATGGCGTACAGGCGCTCGGCCAGGACCTCGGGGCTGGAGTGCTCGGCGTCGGGACGGATCGCACCTGGGACGATCAGCTGGGCAGCGTGGATGTTCTCTTCGGCGAGCGCGTCATGGAGCATGCGGGCGTAGGCGCTCTCGGCCGCGAACGCGATCGAGGTGCCGGCCCGCTCTGGGTGCGGGCGCACCGCGCTGCCGCCGTTGACGAAGAGCAGGGTGCCGCGGCCGAGCGCCCGCATGCCGGGCAGGACCGCGTTGACGCAGGTGACCGGGCCCTTGACGGAGAAGCCCAGTGGGGCGTCGAGGTCGTCGGCGCGGGTGTCGAGGACCGGCTTCATGAAGTCGGCGCGGGGCACCGGGCTGTACTGCAAGATCTCGATCGGTCCGAGGGTCTCGGAGGCGGCCTCAAGGGCCGTGGTGAGGGAGCCGGGGTCGAGGACGTCTGCGGCGAAACCGCGGGCGGGAACGCCGTCACGGCTCAGTTCGGCCGTCAGAGCGTCCAGGTGCTCGACGTTGCGGGAGATGAGCGCGACGCTGTGACTTGCGGTTCCGAAACGGCGGGCGGTGGCCAGCCCCAGGCCGGGGCCTGCGCCGACAAGAGCGAACGTGGTCATGGTGAGTAGTCCTTCGCGAGGGAGGTCCCGGGGCCGGGCCGTATGGGCTCGGCTCCGTCGGGGTGCGCGGGTCAGGGCGTGAGGAGGGCCTTGATGGCGCGGCGCTCGTCCATCGCCTGGTAGCCCTCGGCGACCTGGTCCAGGGGCAGCGCGAGGTCGAAGACCTTGCCTGGGTTGATCCGGCCGGTCAGGACGCGGTCGATGAGGTCGGGCAGGTAGCGGCGCACGGGGGCGGGGCCGCCGCGCAGGCCGACGTGGGAGAAGAACAGCTCCTGCCCGTCGATGGGCACCTCGTGGGGGACGCCGACGAAGCCGACGTTGCCACCGGGCCGCGCCGAGTGCAGGGCCTGCTGCATCGCTTCGGCGGTGCCGACGCACTCCAGGACCGAGTCGGCGCCGATCCCGCCGGTGAGGTCCTTGACGCGGGCGATGCCTTCCTCGCCGCGCTCGGCGACGATGTCGGTGGCGCCGAACTCGCGCGCCAGGTTCTGGCGGGGCTCGTGGCGGCTCATGGCGATGATCCGCTCAGCGCCCAGTTCCCTGGCGGCGATCACGCCGCACAGGCCGACCGCGCCGTCGCCGACGACCACGGCGGTGGAGCCGGGCTTGACCTCGGCGGCCAGCGCGGCATACCAGCCGGTTCCCATGACGTCGGAGACCGCCAGCAGGCCGGGCAGGACCTCATCGGCCGGGTGCTCATCGGTGGCGACCAGGGTGCCCTGGGCGTTGGGGATGCGGACATAGTCGGCTTGGCAGGTGCTCATGAACTCGCGGTGCAGGCAGTTGGACTGCCAGCCGTTCCGGCAGTTCGCGCAGGTGTTGTCCGAGGTGGCGAACGAGCCGACGACGAACTGGCCGGGCTTGACCGAAGTGACCTCGCTGCCGACCTCCTCGACGAAGCCGACGTACTCGTGCCCCATCGGGTGCGGGTCACCGATCGTCTCCACGCCTCGATACGGCCACAGGTCCGAACCGCATACACAGGTGACGGCCGTGCGGATGATCGCGTCGGTCGGATAGAGAATCTTCGGGTCGTCGAGCGTCTCGAAACGCACATCGCCGGGGGCGTAGATCACTGCTCCGCGCATGAGGGGTTCCTAACGTGCTGGGCATCCGGTGCGGTGCGGTACCGACGGACGCCGAGTGCAGGTGTCTGCCCGGACAGGACCTGCTGCGGTCCACAAGCCCGGGGCCGGGCACCTCCCCGCCGCCGCTGTGACGGCAGTGCAAGGAAGCGCCACGTCATCCAGGTAACCGCCATTCCACGCGCGCAGCGAGGCACCATCGAAGGGTGTACCGCTGGTACACCTCTACGGCGGCGTGCGGGACGTACCGTCGAGGTGTGGACAACCGTCAAGAGGTCCGCGAGTTTCTGACCTCGCGGCGAGCAAAGATCACCCCCGAACAGGCGGGGATGCCCTCCGGGTCCCGGCGCCGCGTCCCCGGTCTGCGACGCAGCGAGGTCGCGGCCCTGGCCGACGTCAGCGTCGAGTACTACGCCAAACTCGAGCGCGGCAACCTCGCCGGCGTCTCACCGGCCGTCCTCGAAGCCGTCGCCCGCGCCCTGCAGCTCGACGACGCAGAACGCGCCCACCTCCTCCAACTGGCTCAGACAGCCGACGGCAGCGACGCCCTGACCCGCCCGCGACGCCGACGCACCAAGGACCAGTGGAGGCCGCACCGCAGCCTGCAATGGACCCTGGACGCGATCACCGCCGGGCCCGCCTTCGTCCGCAACGGCCGCATGGACCTCCTCGCCGCCAACCAACTCGCCCGCGCCTTCTACAGCGACGTCTACGACAGCGTCCCCGGCCAGAGAAACCTGGCCCGCTTCAACTTCCTCGACCCTGCCGCCCGGCGCTTCTACCCCGACTGGGACACCGTCGCCGACACCTCCGTCGCCATCCTCCGCACCGAAGCCGGCCGCAACCCCCACGACAAGGACCTTCACGACCTCGTCGGTGAACTCTCCACGCTCAGCGAGGAATTCCGCACGCGCTGGGGCGCCCACAACGTGCGCCACCACGGCACCGGAACCAAGCGCTTCCACCACTCGGCCGTAGGAGAGCTCACCCTCTCCTTCGAAGGGCTGGAGATGGCCGCGGAACCCGGCCTCACTCTCACCATCTACACGGCCGAACCAGGGTCCGCTTCCGAAGAAGGTCTGCGACTTCTCGCCACCTGGGCCGCCACGCAGGAAGCCGACTCCCCCACGAACCAGGCAGCCGGCTGACCGCCCACCACCTTCATTCCGACGGTTCCGCACGAACACCGGCGCCTACGAACTCGCGCGGGGCCCTCCTGCGGCTCCACTCATGAGCTGTGACCGAATTTGTACGCAGATGTGGCCGGCACCTGCGCGGTTGTGGCGGCGTATCGCACCGTTCACGAGATTCGACAGCACCGCACCCATGCGCAACGCGGCATCCTTCGATCCCATGACCCGACCGACCCGCCGGTCGCTCACGTCCCCACACGCCCGCACGCAACGCTCCCCCGCGTGCCCGACGCCGCTACCTCCTACGCTCGGCACATGACCGAGAACGAGATCGAGCTCAAGGCCATCGCAGCACTCACGGCCCTGCGCGGTGGTGTCAGCGCAGACTACGTCTCCGACCTGCTGGGCGAGGTCATCCCGACGCAGTATCTCGTCCCCGACACCGAAGACGCGGCAGAGGTGGGTCTTGCCGTGCTGAACCAGCTCTCCGAACCGCTGAGCGCCCTGATCAAGGGCTTCGTGCTGGCCTTCGAAACGGTCGCAGACGCGTACGACCAGACAGACCCCGAGACGTCCACGGAGGCCATCCTGCAGGCGCTCGCGCTGGAGATCGCACGCAACTCCGACTGATGACCGGCCGAACAGTGTCGGCCCGCATCGTGACGGAGCCGTGCCGAGTGGCAGAGGTGGTCCCGCTCGGGCAATGGGCGCCTTCATGCGGGAGACGACGTACTCGACACGGGTGCGGACCTGATGGCGGGACGTAATGTGCGCTTGCTTCCAGTTGGGCAGGTCGTCGAAGCCATCAATGGTGTAGCCCCCGTGAGATGGCACCCGGGCGGGAGTTGTTCATCGGGTTCTGTCCGCACTTGGTAACAAGGAATCTGAGCGCCGCCGCCACACGAATCCCACCGGCCTCAGGCGGCGAACGCGTCCACGCCGGTCAGTTCGGCGGACAGCGCCCACAGGCGGGCGGCCTGTTCCGGGTCCGTGGCCCACTCCTTGACGCCGACCCGGGTGCCGTCCGCCGGGGCGGGCTCGGCGATGTCGCAGTCCTCCAGGTAGACGCCGCCCATTCCGTTCAGTTGGGGGGAGGTCGCCGCCCACACCTGCGTGGCCGCACCCTGCTGCGGTGTCTTGAAGGCGTCGGGGTGGAGCAGGTTGCCGCCCTCGTCGATCCAGCCCCGCTCGACCATCTCCTGCTTCGGCAGATGCCGCTGAAGGGGGGTGAGGATGCCACCAGGGTGCAGCGAGAACGCCCGCACGCCCCGCTCCTGGCCGAGGCGGTCGAGTTGCAGGGCGAACAGCGCGTTCGCCGTCTTGGCCTGGCCGTACGCCTCCCACTTGTCGTAGCCGTTGCGCCAGTGGACGTCGTCCCAACGGATGGGCGAGGCATGGTGGCCGGTGGAGGAGACCGAGACGACGCGGGCGCCACCCGGCTCGATCGCCGGCCACAGGCGGTTGACGAGGGCGAAGTGACCGAGGTGGTTGGTCGCGAACTGGGCCTCCCAGCCCGGCCCGACCCGGGTCTCGGGGCAGGCCATGATCCCCGCGCTGTCGATGACGATGTCCAGGGGCCGGCCCGTGGCGAGGAACCGCTCGGCGAAGGCCCGCACACTGTCCAGGTCGCCGAGGTCCAGTTCGGCCACCTCGACACCGTCGATTCCGGCCAGGTTCTCCTGTGCCGCGCCGACCCGGCGGGCCGGGACCACGACGCGGGCGCCGGCCTTCGTCAGTGCGCGTGTGGTCTCGACGCCGATGCCCGAATAGCCGCCCGTCACCAGGGCGAGCCGACCGGTGAGGTCGATGCCCTCGAGGACATCATCGGCGGTGCTCCGGGCACCGAAACCCGAACCGATCTTGTGCTGCGGTGTGCTGTTGTCGCTCATGACTGCACGCTACGAATTCAAGTGCACTCGAAGTCAAGCTCGCCCCGCGGCCGCGGTCCGGACAGGCCCCGATCGAGGAACCAGCCCCGACCGGACGGCCGATTCGTGTCTCCACCCGAGATCCCCCTGCACCGAGCTGCCCGACTCCTCGCCTCCGCTGATCACCCCATACGTCACCAAGGACAGCAGTGGAGATCGGCGGCGCGGAAGCGGTGTCTACACGCCAACTCCGGTTCTCAAGAGGCCAAGTCAGGTACTCAGGTAGCAACTGGAGTACTCAGCCACACTCACGGACGATGCGACGGTGACTCGCAGCGACAGGTGGCCGGTCGCAGCGGTGGTTGGCCACTGTGACACGGCACCGGGGGCGGGCGAGGAACGGCCAAGAGCTGTGGATCGGCGTGCCCTGCTCTTCTCCTCGCCCGCCGTGGCGCCGGTCCCGCTGACCTTCCACCTTCGTGGCCGTGGTCAAGCCTGTGGGGCCGCATCGGGGCGGCCGGCCCCGCGAGTCCAAGGGCGATGAGTCTCGCCGTGGTTGCCGGTCTGCATAAGCAACACGCGATCAACCGCACTCGAGGAGAGCATCATGACCGCTACCTACACCTTCGACGTCTTCTCCAGCCTGGACGGCTTCGGCGCCGCCGGTGGCAACTGGACCGGCTACTGGGGCAAGCAAGGCCCCGAGCTCCTCGACCACCGCCTCGGCCTGTACGACGAGGAGCAGCGGATGGTCTTCGGGGCCAACACCTATCGGGCGTTCGCGCAGATGCTGGCCACGAGCACCGAGGAGTCCGACGTGCGTGACCCATGGGTCACACGGATGAGGAGTCTGCCGGCAACGGTCGTGTCGACCACGCTGAAAGGGCCCCACCCTGCACGCCTGAGTCCATCCCTGCACGCCACCCGTCAAGCCGCTGCACCTGACCGGAAGTTCCCGCTCACCGACAAGGCGCGCAGCCTGCCAGGCGCGGGCCATCCGGGCGGGGCTACGGGCCTGTACGGCATGGTGCGCAGGGCCGTGGTGCACCGCGCCGCATGCTGAGGCCTCCCCCTGCCGTAGATGCCTGTGAGTAATCCCGATCCCCGAGTGACCCCGAGGCCGGTGTCCGCCGGGGCAGACGATGGCATTCCCGCTCCCGGAGTCATCGGCATCGGCATCGCCGCAGGGGCACGCGCAGCAAGTACGTGCTGCAGGGCAGGTACGAGGCCCTACAGGTGAAAGCCGCGCTGGGGAACCTGGCCCAGAGTGACAGCGCGGCCGTGGCATTCGCACAGCAGGACCAGGCCCGTAGGGCCGTTGCCGAATGTCTGGCGGTGACGACCCTATGGCTGCCCCTGTACGGAGTGGGGGTGGCGGTGCTGGTGGGAGCGGGTGCGTGGTTCCACGAGGGGGCCCGGTCACGATCGGGGCCCACCACGTAGGCGGCTTCGTTCGGATCATCTGGTCGTTGGTCCAGATGTGCCGTTGACTGATGCGCAGTGGGCACTGTGCGCAGCGGGCGCGGAACGAGCCGTTGCTCCCGGAGCGGACGCCGAAGCGTGGTGGCCGGTGTCGCGATCATCGTGAGGTGATCGATGCGATCGGCACCGCCGGCCCATCGGCTCAGCCCCCGTGGGGCCGGGCCAGGCCGTGGTCGTAGGCGAAGATCACCGCCTGGATGCGGTCGCGGGCGCCGATCTTGGACAGGACGCGGCCGACATGGGTCTTGACCGTGGACTCCGACAGGACGAAGCGGGTGGCGATCTCGCCGTTGGTCCAGCCCTTGCCGATGGCGACGAGGATCTCGCGTTCGCGGTCGGTGAGGGAGCTCAGCTTCGGCTCCTCGTCAGACCCGTTCGCGGGGGGTGGCACGAGTCGGGCGAACTCGTACAGCAGGCGGCGGGTGAGTGCCGGAGCGATCACCGCGTCCCCGACGGCCACGGCACGGATGCCGGCCAGGAGTTCCTCGGGACGGGCGTCCTTGAGGAGGAAGCCGCTGGCTCCGGCGCGCAGAGCCGCGTAGACGTACTCGTCGAGGTCGAAGGTGGTCATGACGAGGACACGGGAACGGTCGCCCGTGGCGACGATGCGGCGTGTGGCCTCGATGCCGTCCATGCCCGGCATGCGTACGTCCATGAGGACCACGTCGGGGCGGAGTTCGGCGGCCTTGCGCACGGCGTCGGTTCCGTGCGCGGCCTCGCCGACCACCTCTGTCTCGGGCACGGAGTCGAGGAGCATGCGGAGCCCGTACCTCTGGAGCGGCTGGTCGTCCACGACGAGCACGGTGGTCATCGGACACCGCCCTCGGGAGCGAGGTCGAGTGCGGCCCGCACGGTCCATCCCGCGCCGGCGGGACCGGCGCTGACGTGTCCGCTGTAGAGAGCCGCTCGTTCTCGTATGCCCACCAGTCCGTGTCCTTCCTCGTTCGCCGGCCCCCGCCGGCCGGCCGGAGCGGGTGGGCCGGAGTCCTCGACGGTGACGGTCAGCCGCGTGTCCTCGACGACGATCGCCAGGTTCGCACGGGCGTCGGCGCCTGCGTGCTTCAGAGTGTTCGTCAGGGCCTCCTGCACGATGCGGTAGACGGTCAGCTGCACGCCGCTGTCGAGGGCGTCGACGTCACCGCCGGTACGGTAGATCACGTCCAGGCCGGCGGCGCGGACCCCCTCGCACAGCGCGTCGATGTCTGCGAGCCCGGGCTGCGGGCTCAGCTCGGGCTCGGTGCGCGGGCCGTCCGCCTCGCGCAGCACGCCGAGTAGGCGCCGCAGTTCCCCCAGGGCCTGGCGCCCGGTGTCGCCGATGAGGTGCAGGGCTTCCCTGCCCCGTTCCGGAGCCACGGCCGTGGCATAGGCACCCGCGTCCGCGAGTGTGACGATCACGGACAGGTTGTGGCCGACGATGTCGTGCATCTCACGGGCCACCCGCGTCCGTTCGGCCGCGACAGCCAGCCTGCCGCGCTGGTCGCGTTCTATCTCCAGCCTGGCCGCACGGTCCCGCAGACCGGCCAGCTGAGCCCGCCGGATCCGGATCATCAGACCGAGCGCGAGGGCCGCGGTCGCCGTGCTGAGGAGAAAGAAGAGCGCGTCCCAGACCGACACCACGGGCGAGACCCGCACCGCGACCAAACCCACCGCACCCGCCATGACCGCGCACGACCACGGCAGCTGCCGCAGCCGCCCGTGCAGGGCCAGGCTGTACAGGGCGACGAAGAGGGCGACATCCGCACGGAGTGCGGCACCGAGAGACCACTGCAGGACGAACACGGCCGCGACCGCGCCGAAGGCCACCGCGGGCGATCGCCGCCGCCACAGCAGCGGCAGCACCAGCCCGGCCTGCAGGGCCAGCATGCCGACAGTGGGGAGCTGGATGAACGCCAGACGGAAACGGCGCGGACCGTCGCCGCCTCCGGCGCCCCCCTGCAGCAGGTCCGGCAGGCAGAACACCAGGAAGACCAGCGCCACCACCGCGGTGTCCAGCACCCACGGACGGGCCCGGTCGGCGCGCCGGAGCCGCTCGCCGGCCCGGCCGAGGCGAGCGACCAACGGCCCCATCCCGCAGAGGTCTTCGGTGGTCACGGAGTTCACCAGCCCATGATGGAGGTCCGGTCCATGATGCGGGTCCGTCCCATGGTGCGGAGGCAATGTCTCAGGCGTCGCTGCGCAGCAGCCGGTACGCCGCTCCGGCCAGCGCCAGTGCTGTCCAGCCGAGGAGGACGAGGAGCCCGGCGGCCGGCGACAGGGTGGTGGAGTCGTGGGTCACGGCGAACATCGACGCGCCGGCGTGGCTCGGGAGGTAGGGGTCGATGTCGCCCTGCCACGAGCTGGGCAACAAGGAAATCAGTCCGGGGACGAGCATGAGGGCGGCGACCAGGACCGAGATGCCGCCGGCCACGGACCGCAGCAGCGCGCCCAGGGCCGTGCCGATCACACCGACCAGACCGAGGTAGAGCCCGGCGCCCAGCAGGCTGCGTACGACGCCGGCGTGGCCGAGGCCCATGGCAACGGGCGTGCCTGAGACGATCCGGCTTCCGGCGAGGAAGGCGACGAACGCGCCGAGGGTGGCGATCACCAGCGCGACCAGCCCGTACACCGCCGCCTTGGACCACAGCACGGGGAGCCGTCGCGGCACTGCGACGAGGGTCGAGCGGATCATGCCGGTGGAGTACTCGCCCGCCGTGATCAGCACACCGAGTACGCCGAGGGCCAGCTGGGCGAAGTTCGTGCCGAAGAGGGACAGGCTCACGGCCGTCGCGGAGACGAAGTCGCGCTCCATGGGACGGCCGGAGCCGAGCCCGGACTTGTAGTGGCTGGCGGCGATGACGCCGAAGGCGACGAGGAACAGCAGGCCCAGGCCGAGGGTGATCCAGGTCGAGCGCACGGACCAGAGTTTGGCCCACTCCGAGAACAGCACACGCCGTCCGGTCACCCGGTAGACGGGCCGGGCCTGAATGGCCTGCGCGGACTCGGGGGTATCAGGGGTTGCCGTGAGGGTGCTCATGATGCGCTCCCGGAGGTGTCGGCGCGAGTCGTGGAGCCGTGGTACTCCACGGCGTCCCTGGTCAGATCCATGAAGGCTTCCTCCAGCGACACCGCCTTCGCGGTCAGTTCGAACAGGGGGATTCCGTGCTCGGCCGCCTTCAGCCCGATCTCGCGGGCGGTCATCCCGGTCACCTGCAGTTCCTCGGAGCCGACGCGGCCGATGACTTCCACGCCGGGCCCGGACAGCACGTCCCGCAGCCGGGTCGGGTGCTGCGTCGCGACGTTCACGGTGTCACCGCCCGCCTCGCGGACAAGGTCCCGTACGGTCGTGTCGGCCAGCAGCCGTCCCCTGCCGACGATGATCAGGTGGTCCGCCACCAGTGCGACCTCGCTCATCAGGTGCGAGGAGACGAACACCGTCCGCCCCTCGGCCGCGAGCGATGTCAGCAGATTGCGGATCCAGAGCACTCCCTCGGGGTCCAGGCCGTTGACGGGCTCGTCCAGCATCACCGTCTGGGGATCGCCCAGCAGCGCGGCGGCGATGCCGAGCCGCTGCCCCATGCCGAGGGAGAAGGCACCGGCCCGCTTCTTGGCGACGCTGCCGAGACCGGCGAGTTCGATGACCTCGTCGACGCGGCGGCGCGGAATGCCGTGGGTGAGCGCGAGCGCCCGGAGGTGGTTGCCGGCCGAGCGGCCCGGGTGGATCGACTTGGCCTCCAGGAGCGCTCCGACCTCCTGCAGGGGTGCCTGGTGGCGGGCGTAGCGGTGGCCGTTCACCGTCACGGAGCCGCTAGTCGGCGCGTCGAGCCCGACGATCATTCGCATGGTCGTGGACTTGCCCGCCCCGTTGGGTCCTAGGAAACCGGTGACCGTGCCCGGCTTCACTGTGAAGTCCAGATCATCGACGGCTGTCTTCTCCCCGTACCTCTTGGTGAGCTGCTGTGCGTCGATCATTGGCTTCTCTCTCCTTCGGACTGCGCTGTTCGACACGCCTGACGCCTCCTCCGCAACGCTAAGACCGCGATGGCCCCGATCCGGTGGTACCGGGGGCTGAAGGGAGCCGGTCGGGTGGTACCGGGGTACTACGCCCCGGCGATGTGCGCACCGAGCGACTCTGCGGTTGCCATCCCGGCCGCCCCCTGGTCAGGAGGCGTGAGCCGTCGGGTGTGAGCCGGGGGCACGTAACCGAGCTCCGCGTACCACCCGGCCGGCGGCCGTCTTCTGCAGCAGCCCGTAGGCCAGGACCGGCAGGAGCAGGTGTGGTTTGTCGGGAAGCGTGGTGGTGATCAGGACGGCGCTCGCGCTGCTGTTGTTCATGCCGCAGGCGAGTGTGAGGGACGAGGCCGCGGGAGCGTCCAGTCCCAGCAGGCGCGCGGCTCCGCGGCCGACCGTGAACGACAGCAGGCAGACGCTCGCCGCCACGGCCAGCGCGGCGGCCAGCAGCAGCGGCCGCGGGTGGGCCAGGAACGAGCCGAGGGCACCGCAGGCATTGACGTAGGTGAGGAGGAATGAGCCGACCAGGGCAACGGGTACGCCGACGCCGAGCACCCGGCGCAGCCACGGCGCCGACAGTGCCAGACGGCACACAATGCCGACTGCGCACGGCAGGACCACGCCGACCAGGGCGAATCCGCCGTCGCCGGCGTTCAGGGCCCGGGTGAGTGTGTCGGCGTAGCCGCCTCCGAGCAGCGGCACCAAGGCACTGGTGACCAGGGGAATGGTGAGCGGGCTGAGAAGGGTGGACGCGAGGACGAGCCCGACCATGGTCGGCTGGTCACCGACTCCCTTACCGGTCCACACCGTGGCTCCGGCGGCGACGGGCATGGCCACGATCAGGATCATCGCGGTGACCAGGCCGCTGCCGCCGTCGGTGTCGGGCGTCCGGCGCAGCAGGAACGCGACGATGGGGATGGCAAGGAGCGGAATCACGAGGTGCAGAACGAGCCCGGCCAGCAGGGGGATCGGACAGCGCAGCAGGGTCCCCAGCGCGCGTACCGGCACCTGGAGCCCGGCCGAGAAGAGCACCAGGGAGAGCAGGAGCGGTGCGGTGGCCAGGGACAGGTGGCCGCTCGCGCCGAGGGACAGCGGGTGGGCTCGGCGCAGCCACAGTCCGGGGCCCGGCAGGAGCAGGGCGGCCGCGTAGGACAGGACGACTCCGCGGCCGAGCCGGCCTCGCAACCAGTCGGTCGCCTTGTCAGTCCGGGCAGCGCTTCGGGCGTTCAGGGCAGCCTTCTTCCGTCGCAGGAGCAGGGGCGGGAAGGAAGGCCGGTATGCGTCGGGCCACGCAGTTGTTCATGCCGCCCATGGTGCTCCCCCGGAGGGAGTGGTGGGTGCTGTGCCGCACGGCAGTCAGGATGCGTTCAGGAATCCGTCGGCACGGACGGTGCCATGCCGCCATGCGGCTCACACGTTCCTCCCCGACGGCTACCACGGCGGCGCCATCCTGCGCCGACTGCCCGACACAGCGATGGCGGCGCCGCCGCCCCGGTGGCCTGCTCAGGCGTTGAGGACTCCGGCGCCCAGGAGAGCGAACAGGAGTGCGCCGACGATGAGCCGGTAGATGACGAAGGCGTTGAAGCTGTGCCGGGCGACGTACTTGAGCAGCCAGGCGATGGATGCGTACGCGACGATGAAGGACACCACGGTCCCCACGATGAGGGGTGCGGTGTCCGCGCCGGCCCCGACAGCGTCCTTGAGTTCGTACAGGCCGGCGCCGGTGAGTGCGGGGATGCCGAGGAAGAAGGAGAGGCGTGTGGCGGCGACGCGGTCCAGGTCGAGGATGAGCCCGGTGGACATGGTGGCGCCGGACCGCGAGAAGCCGGGGAAGAGGAGAGCCAGGATCTGGGAGGAGCCGACGAGCATCGCATCCTTCAGGGTGGTGTCGTCCTCGCCACGCTTGTGCCGGCCCATCTGGTCGGCGACCCACATCAGTCCACTGCCCACGATCAACGATGCGGCCACGACCCAGAGCGAGGCGAGCGGGCCCTCGATCAGCGGTTTGGCGGCCAGTCCGACGATGACGACGGGAATGGTGGCGTAGATGACCCACCAGGCGAATTTGTAGTCGTGGTGGTGGCGCTGGTCCCGGTGGCGCAGGCCTCGTCCCCATGCACCCAGGATCCGGACGATGTCCTTGAAGAAGTAGAGCAGTACCGCGGCGATGGCGCCGACCTGGATCACCGCGGTGAACGCGACGACGGACTTGTCGTCCACCGGAATGTTCATCAGCCCTTCCGTGATCTTCAGGTGGCCGGTGGAGGAGACGGGCAGGAACTCCGTCACTCCCTCCACCACGCCGAGGATCACGGCCTGTCCGATGCTGATGGCGCTCACGTGTACTGCCTTTCCATCGAGAGTGCGTGGTCGGCCCGGCGCCGCCACAGAAGAACAAGGAGTGTGGCCGACGCCGCCCAGCAGGCGGCCAGTAGCCATCCGGCCGCGACATCGGTCGGCCAGTGCACGCCCAGGTAGATTCGAGTGAGGCCCACGGTGGTGGCCCAGATCGTGGGGACGGCGAGCAGGATCGGCCGCCCTCGGCCATGCACCCTACGGTGCATGGCGAGGGTGAGCAGGAGGGCGACCACCATGGACGTCGTGGTGTGGCCGGAAGGCATGGACCATCCGCCGGCTTTCGCCGCCCAGTCCGCGGACGGCGGTCTGGGTCTGGCCAGTGCCGAGGCCAATGCCATACGTGGTAGTTGTGCCGAGGCCAGAGCGAGTACCCCCGTGAGTGCGCCTCGCCAGTACGCGGTGCGTTGCGCGAGTGCCCCGGCCAGTGCCGCCAGCGCGTAGGCCGGCGCTCCGCTGCCGGTGTCGGTCACGATGGTGGCCAACTGCCGTGCCCAGGGCGGACGGTGGTCCAGCACCCACCCATGCACGGCCGTATCCAGGACAAAGGGCGACGCCCGTGTCGCGACCGCGGCGGCCAGGGTCCCGAGCAGGACACCGCAGACCGCCAGGACGGTCACTGCAGGCCACCACGGCATGCTCTCGCGCCGAGGGCTGTGGGCAGACGAAGGAGGCATCAGGCATCCTGTGGGCAGGGTCCACCGCACGCAGGGACGTGGCAGCGGGGCTGGGGGACACATTATCTTCTATTCGCGAATAGAAGATACGGGTGACTGTAGACCAGGAAGGCAGGAGGACGGCGTTGGGTGCTCAGGGACATGCTTCTGAGGCAGGTGGCAGGCGCCGGGCCAACGGCGCGCTGGAGGCCGAGATCCTCACCTTGCTGCACTCGGCCGGACGCGCCCTGACGCCCGGGGACGTGGCCGAACTCCTGACGGCGCCCCCCGCGCACACCACTGTGGCCACCACACTCGCCCGTCTGCACAGCCGCGGCGTACTCGATCGCACTCCAGTCGGCCGCAGTTACGCGTACGAACCCGTCTCCGACGAGTCGGGACTGACGGCCAGGCACATGCACCAGGTGATGGCGGCAGGCACCGACCGCGCCTCTGTACTGACCCATTTCGTGGATGAGCTGTCCGACGACGACGAAGACCTGCTGCGCCGCCTGTTGGGCAGCGACGGCAGCAACGGGTAGCGGAGAAACGTACCGATGCACCTGGCCGTCTACCTGCCGCTGCTGCTGCCCGCGCTGGCCGGCCTGAGCGCGAGCCCGCTGGCCCGCCGCCTCGAACCGCGGCTGGCGACGTGGCTGTTGACCGCCGCCGGACTGATCCTGGCCGTGTCCAGCACCGTGGTCCTCGGCCTGCTGGCCGTGGCCGGATTGGTGCGTCTCCCGCTGATCGACGCGCTTGAGGGCTACTCGCCCACCGTGATCGCCCGCGAGGATCCGGCGGCCTGGCCCGCCGCCCTGGCAGGAGCCGTTCTGCTCACCCTCGCAGTGGCGGCCACCGTCCGTCTCACCGTGCGCCGCGCCGGGGCACTGTGGTCAGCCGCTCTCGAAGCGGCCTGCCTGCCCGGGAGGGAATCGGTCGTCGTCACCGACGACCGGCACGCCGACGCGTACACCATGCCCGGACTGCCCGGCCGGATCGTCATCTCCCACGGCATGCTCGACGCTCTTGACCCCACAGGCCACGACATCATCCTGGCCCATGAGCGGGCACACCTGAACCACCATCACTACGCGTTCGTCACGCTCGCCCAGATCTCAGCCGCCGCCAACCCGCTGCTTCGCCCGTTGGCCACGGCAGTCGCCTACACCGTCGAGCGATGGGCCGATGAGTACGCCGCACTCCACACCGGCGACCGGCGCGCCGTCGCTGAAACCGTGGCCAGAGCCGCCGTTGCCACCAAACGAACCCGCGCGCTGCGCCTCCCCTCAGCGGCCTTGGGGGTCCTCGGACGCAGCCCGGCCCCGGGCGTCATCCCCCGCCGGGTCGCAGCCCTGCTCGAACCTCCCCCACGCAGACCGGCCCACCTCCTCGCCGCGGCCGGAGCGCTGGTGGGAGTGAGCAGCGTCTGCGTGCTGGAAGCCGCTGATGACTTGCACGAGTTTCTGGAACTCGCCCACCTACGTTGATGAGTGCGCTCCGGCGTAGGCGAGCTCACCATGCCGGGGTGTGCCGCGGTTGAACGTTCCTCTCGCCGGACAAAGAAGGCAGTGTCCCGCTCCCGATGCGCCGGGCTTCGCGCCTTCGTCCCGCCGTCGGCGCTGAGCCGTCGCGGCGTTGACGACCAAGAGCTCTGGGCGTCTGTGCCTGTGCGCGTCAGTGCCTGTGCGCGTCAGGGCGGAACAGGTGCCGTCGAGCGATGAGTTCGACGGTTACGGCGACAGCGATGGCCTGCACGGCCATGAGGGCGATCAGCACAAAGAGCTGCACAGCCCCGGCCATCACCGGACTCGCACCGCCCAACAGCATGCCCACGAACGCTCCGGGAAGCGTGACCAGGCCGACCGTACGCGTCTGATCCAAGCCCGGGAGCAGGGCGTCCGATGCCGCGGGCCGGGCGACCTCCATGCGCGCGTCGCGGTCGAGGAAGCCCAGTGCCATCGCGGCCTCGACCTCCCCGCGGCGCTGTTCCAACTCGTCCAGGGCGCGGCGCCCGGCAAGGACCGTCACCGTCAGGGCGCCGCCGATGAGGATGCCGGCGATCGGAACGAGCGCGAGACCCTTGAGGGGGACCAGCCCCGTGAGCAGCAACGCGGCCACCGTGGGGACGACGCCGGCGGCAATGGGTGCGGCGGTCAGCCACCAGGTGCGGTTACTGGTCAGCCGTCGGCCTGCCGTACGTACCGCGACGCTGAACATCACGACCAGGAACGCGACCAGGCCCGCCACCGTGGTGACTGCCCAGGTGATGACCACGGACACCGCGGCGAGCTGAGCCGCCGCACGCACACCCGCGACCAAGATTTCCTTCGGCCTGCCGGCCGATGAGTCAGGAGACAGACGAAACCAGTAGGCAACCCCCGCCGCCACCGCGAGAAGCACGACCAGCAACACGCCAAGCGTGATGTTGACCGGGAGAAGAGATCTTGCGCTCAGCGTCACATGCCACACCGTAGATGCCGCGCGCTGCAGGTACGGCTGTCAGCCCTTCGCGCTGGTTATGAGAACGATTCCCACTCCAGTATCGTCTACACAACTGTAGACGATACTGGTCGCGTCCGTATGAGAGGCGTCGCGTGAGGACAGGCGAGGGAGAGGCATGAGGCATCGAATCCTGGTCGTCGAGGACGATCACGCGCTGCGTGATGTGCTGCTACGGAGTCTGCGGGACGAGGATTTCGACGCCGTGCCCGCGCAGGACGGCGCGACCGCCCTGCGGCTGGCGGGGGACGCCGTCGACGCTGCCGTGCTCGACGTCGGGCTGCCCGACGCGGACGGCCGGGACGTCTGCCAGGCGATCAGAGCGAACGGCTTCGTCTATCCCGTCATCTTCCTGACCGCCCACCATCGGCTCACCGACCGGCTTGCAGGCTTCTCGGCAGGTGGCGACGACTACCTGCCCAAGCCGTTCCACACGATGGAGCTGGCCGCACGGCTGCGGGCGGCCCTCAAGCGCAGCGGATCAGCACCGTCCGCGACCTGCGGCGATGTGCTCCTTGACCCGGTCGGGCACAGCCTGACGGTGCGCGGGAAACGCATCGGCCTGACTCCCACCGAGTTCCGGCTGCTGGCGGCGCTCATGGCCGCGTCCGGCGACATCGTCCGCAGGCGGGAGCTCGCCAGGGCCGGCTGGCCCGAGGGGGCCCACGTCAGTGACAACACGCTCGACCAGTATCTGACCCGGCTACGGCGCAAGCTCCGCGACGGCGGCAGCGCGCTGACCGTCACCACCGCGCGCGGCGTCGGGCACCGCCTGTCATGAGGCCGTACGTTGCGTGGTGCTGGCCCCGCACCCTGCGCGGGCGGCTCGCCCTGGTCGCGCTGACCACCGCCGCCCTGCTGATGGTGATCCTCACCGCGGTGTTCAACACAGTCGTCCGCAGCCGCCTGCAGCACCAGGCCGACGACGAGCTTCACACCCGGGCCGCCGCCGTTGCCGCCACCATCGACACCAGCGGACCCAGGGTGCGCATCCTGGAGACACCGGGCGAGGAACTGCTGGACACGAACGTGTGGATCTACGACCGCGGACGGCTGCTCGAAAAGCCGCCGTCCGCAGCCGCCGGGCAACTGACACACGCCGCCGACCAATTGGCCGCGCGCACCGGCCGGCGCTGCGTCACCGTGCAGGCGCACGGCCCGGTCCGCCTGTGCTCGCTGCCGGTGCCCGACGGCAGGAGCGACGCCTCGGTGGTCACCGCGCTGGACCTGTCCCCCTACAGCAGTTCTGCCGACGCCCTGCTCGTCGCCTCCCTCGCGCTCGACGCCGTCATGCTGGCCTGCACCTACGCGCTGACCCGGTTGGCGGTGGGGCGTGCGCTGCGGCCGGTGCGCGCCATGACCGAGCACGCCGCGCAGTGGAGCGCGGTCGCCTCCGAGGAACGTTTCGCGAGCGTGGAGCGCCCCACCGAACTGACGCAGCTGGGTGGGTCGCTGGACGCCCTCCTCGACCGTATTCGCGCACTGCTGCGGCACGAGCAACAGCTCACGCGGGAGCTGTCGCACGAACTGCGCAACCCGCTCGCCCGGATCATCGCCGAGCTGGACTGGTGGCAGGCCCGTCCCCGCTCCGCCACCGACACCCGGACCACGCACGACGCCATCGCGGACGCCGCGCGGTCCATGCGCGTGATCTGCGACACCCTCCTCGACGACGCCCGCGACAGCGCGGCGACCACTCGGGGTGTCAGTGACGTGCCCACGGTGTTGCGCCGCCTCGCCGATCGCGTCGATTCCGCCGCGGAGGTGGAGGTCGTCGTCACGGTGCGGGACCCCAGCCTGTCAGCCGGGGTCCCGGACGCACTCCTGGAGCGCATCGCCAGCCCGCTGCTCGACAATGCCCTGCGACACGCACGCTCGCGGGTGGAGATCCGGGCGGGCACCCGTGCGGGCGGCGTCCGCGTCGATGTCACGGACGACGGCCCCGGCGTGCCGGAGTCGTTCGCGCCGCAGCTCTTCCAGCCGGGGCGCCGCGCCCGGCCCGGGGACGGACACGACGGAGCGGGCCTGGGGCTGCCGCTGTCGCGACGCCTGGCCCGCTCCGTCGGCGGCGAGGTGCACCACGATGAGAAGCACACCCCGGGCGCGAGCTTCGTGATCAGCCTTCCCGCTGGGTGAGCGGCGCGGACTGTTCGACGTCCCGCCGGGTCACCGAGAGGTGGATGACCAGTCCGAGGATGACCGCGAGGAACAGGACGCTGGTGATCACAGTGCCCATGCCCAGGCCGCCGTCGCCGGTCGGCTGCGACAGATAGTCGCCGATCGAGGCGCCGAGCGGGCGGGTGAGGATGTAGGCGATCCAGAAGCTGAACACGGCGTTGAGGCCGAGCGCGAAGTGCGCGACGGCGACAGCGGCGATGGCCAGGCCGAACAGCACGGCGGAGACCCAGTAGCCGAGGGCCATCTTTTCGGCGACGAGGTCGCCGGCCGCGGTGCCGAGCGCGAAGGTGAACAGCACTGCCAGCCAGTAGTAGACCTCGCGGGGCGTCGTGTCGATGCTGTGGATGGACAGGGTCCGCTCGCGCCGATGCCAGACGACGAAGACGACGGCGAGGGCAACGGCGAACGCCGCGGTGCTGGCCTCCAACGGCACGCCCAGGTTGTCGGTGAGGTTGTCGCTGATCAGGGTGCCGACCACGCTGATCAGGGCCACGGCGAGCCAGTACACGCCCGGTCGGTAGGCCTTCGTGCGGAACTGGACCACCAGCACCGCTGCGAGGAACGCGCTCATCAGCAGCGACACGCCGGTAAGGCCCAGACCCAGCTTCTCGTTCAGGAGGTCGGCAGCGGTCTCGCCCACCGTCGTGCACAGGACCTTGATGATCCAGAAGTACGCGGTGACTTCCGGAACCTTGTTCCAGCGCAACCGGCGACCGGGGGCCGCCTCGGAGGGCGCGTACGCCCCAGAAGTCTCAGAGGTATCGGTCATGAGGCCCGACCTTGTCAGCCGGAGTCTGAACACATCCTGAGCGCTGCGGCTACAGCTCGGCCATCTCCTTGCCCGGGAGTGGCGCGGAGCGGCGTAGCCCTGCACGTAGCCCTGCATGTGGGCGGCGGATCCGGTGAAACCGTCGGGATCCGGCTCAGTGTCGGGAGGGTGCTCATCGGCGCGTGTGCTCGCCGCCCCTGCCCGCCCGCGGTCTGCTCAGTCCTCCGGATGCCGCAGTGGCACGACCCCCACGCTGTGTCCGTCGCGGTCCAGGAGCCGCCCCATGTGCTTGACCGTGCGCAGCACCACCGAGCGGTCGGTGACCGCCAGGCGCGGCAGTCTGCGTGACACGTGCGCTTCGAAGGCGTGCACGTCGTGCAGTGTGCGCAGCCAGACGTCGACGACCAGGTTGTGCGGGCCCGCCGTGATGGCGCAGGAGCGCACCTCGCGCAGGCCCGCGAGGACCTGGCTGGTCTCTTCCAGGTGCTGTCCCGGCACCGACGCGAAGTACATCGCGGACAGCGGCCATCCGGACAGCGGGCGGGCCAGGTCGCAGCGGAGCATCAGCCGTGACGCGAGCAGGGACTGCATCCGGCGGCGCACCGTGGACAGGCTCGCGTCGCTCGCCGCCGACAGATCGCGCAGTGACATCCGGCCGTCCATGCTGAGGAGTTCGAGCAGTCTCGCGTCCAGCGAGTCCCACCGGGTCGGCTCCGCGGACGCGGAACGGCAGGCCGCGGTCGCCGCCTCCGCCAGGCGCGCGCTCTGCACCGCGTCCAGGCTGCGCAGGCGCCACCGGCTGCCGTCGGTCGGCAGCCCCGTCGACACATGCGTGCGCGTCGCCCGCACGCCCGGGGTCCGCTGGAACAAGTGCCCGGTGAGGCGGGACAGCTCGTCCAGGCTTCGCGTCTGCACCGCGGCTACGATGTCCCGGCCGCCTGCCGTGAGTTTGATGTTCGGCACCGCCGGGTCCTCGGCCAGGGCCCGTGCCACGTCCTCCGCGACGCCCGGCTCGGTGTCCACCTCGACGAGGCCCGTCACCACGATCCTGGCGTCGGTCAGGCGCGGATAGGCGGTCACCCACGCAAGGCCCGCCTCCTCGAGGCGGTGCCAGCGCCGTGCGACCGTCACCGGATCGACCCTGAGCACCTCGCCGATCAACGTCCACGGGGCTCGCGGATGAATCTGCAGGGCATGCACGACGCCGCGGTCGAGTTCGTCGAGATCCCCGAACCCCCGACCGGACTCGGGTCCGGCGCATTCCTGCACCGACATGGGCGGCACATCCCTGCGTGTCGCACCGGAATCCCGTACGGAAACTGCGCTGTCACGCCGCGTCGACGTCCGCATCCCACACTCCCCTCCAACCGGTTCCACCAGCCAAGCACTTCCAGGAGTGACAGCACGCCATGAAGTACCCCATCGCCCATGAGGCCGCCCGGACCCCGCTGAGGATCCACAACGCCCGCCTCGTCGACGGCACGGGCGCGTCCCCGGTGGACGACGCCGTCGTGCTCGTGGACGCCGAAGGGATCATCACCTACGCGGGCCCCGCCGCGGAAGCTCCCGAGACCGCTGTCCGGAACACAGGCCCGCAGGTGCGGACCGTCGACGCCGGCGGCCGCACCCTGCTGCCCGGCTTCTTCGACTGCCACGTCCACATGTCCTACGCCCACGGCGCGCACCCGGGCCGCCGCGGTGAGCTCGACCGGGTCCTGGTCACCCTCGACACCGCCGGCCGCCTGAAGGAGACCCTCGACGCGGGCATCACCACCGTCCGCGACCTGGCCGGTCTCGCCGCCGGCTACCGCACCGCCGTCGAGACCGGGCGCATCGTCGGGCCCCGCATCCAGACCGCCGTCCGGGTCATCAGCCACACCGGTGGCCACGGCGACGTCCGGCTGGCCGACGGCACGGACCTCAGCGACGGCATGTCCGAACTGGCCGACACCGCCGACGAGGCCCGCCTCGCCGTGCGCCGGGTCATCCGCGAGGGCGCCGACCTGGTGAAGGTCTGCGCCACCGGTGGCATGGGCAGCCCGTACGACCAGCCCGACGACGAGGGCCTGACGGAGGAGGAGATCCGGTCGGTCGTCGACGAGGCGCGGCGGCACGGCGGCAAGCCGGTGGCCGCGCACGCACAGGGCAACGCGGGCATCCTCAACGCCCTGCGCGGCGGCGTCACCAGCATCGAGCACGGCTACGGGATCGACGACCGGGCACTGGACCTGGCGGGCGAGCGCGGTGCGTTCCTCGTCCCGACCCTGTCCACGGTCTACGCCGGGATCAACAAGGACACCATGCCGGACTACCACTATCAGAAGAAGGTCCGCTGGTCCGGCATCACCAAGGAGAACATCGCCCACGCCATCGAGCAGGGCGCCCGCATCGCGATGGGCACGGACGCCGCCGTCGGCCCGCACGGCGTGAACCTCATGGAGCTGTCCTACCTGGTCGACCTGGGCATGTCGCCGATGGACGCGATCGTCGCGGGGACCCGCACCTCGGCCGAACTCCTCGGTGTGGACGACCGGTTGGGCACGGTGACCGCCGGACGCAGCGCCGATCTGGTCCTGTGCGCAGGCGACCCGCTGACCGACATCGACATCCTCGGCGACCCTGCGAACATCGTCTGCGTCGTCCAGGACGGCGTGGTGCGCAAGGATCTGCTCGGCCTCGACGACGAAAGGCGGCCCTGATGCCACCAGTCACGGAACTGCCCGCCCCCGCGCCGAGCCACGACGGTGAGAAGCGGCAGGGCATCGACCGGGTGCTCGCCTTCATCGAACGGGCGGGCAACGCGCTGCCCAACCCGATCGTCCTGTTCACCGGCCTCTTCGTGCTTCTCGCCGTCATCTCCACCGCGTTCGCGCTCGCCGATGTGTCGGTCACCGTCCCGGGAACGGACGAAACCCGGCAGATCGCCGGCCTCTTCACCGGTGAGGGGGTCCGCTGGCTGGTGGAGAACCTGGTCACCAACTTCGCGACGTTCCCGCCCGTCGCCGCCGTGCTCCTGATGATCATGGCGGTCGGGCTCGCGGAGAAGGCGGGGCTTCTGGAGACGGTGATGCGGGCAACACTGTCCCGCGCACCGCGCGCGCTGCTGCCCTACCTGGTGGCCCTGGTCGCGTGTCAGGCCCACATGATGAGCGACGTCGCGGCCATCGTGCTGCCGCCGCTCGCGGCCGTCGTCTTCAAGAACGCGGGCCGGCATCCGGTGGCCGGCCTGATCGGCGGCTTCGCCTGCGTCACCGCGGGCTACGCCGCCGGGTTCACCATCGGCTCCCTCGACGCCCTCTACATCGGCATCACCCAGCAGGCGGCCGCCGTCCTGCCGGGCGGCGCCGACCTCGACCTCAACCTGCTCGTCAACTACTTCTTCACCGCGTCCAGCAGCCTGCTCCTCGGCCTGCTCGGCGGCTTCCTCATCAGCCGCGTCCTCGAACCACGGCTGCCGGCATACGAGTTGATCGAGAAGCCGGACGAGGACCTGTCCCTCACGCCGGTGCAGCGGCGCGGCCTGCTCGTGACGGGCCTGTCCGTAGCCGCGTACGCGGCCGTGATGCTGTCCCTGTGGCTGCCCGCCGGCGCTCCTCTGCGCGGCAAGGGCGGAGCCCTCGTCCCGTCCCCGTTCCTGTCCGGCATCGTGCCCGTCCTGTTCGGGGCGTTCCTGATAGCCGGGCTCGTCTACGGCATCACGACCAAGGCCGTCGAGGGCGCGGACGGCGTGGTGACGGCGATGACCGACTCCGTGAAGAGCATGGCGGGCTATATCGTCCTCATGTTCGTCGCCGCCCAGGTCATCGCCCTGTTCAACTGGTCCAACGTCGGCGTCCTGCTCGCCGTCAAGGCCGCGGCCGGCCTCAACTCCGTCGGTCTGACGGGCTTCTGGGCCCTGCTCGGCTTCGTCCTGCTGGTGTCTTTCCTCAACCTCTTCGTGGTCTCCGGGTCCGCGCTGTGGTCCCTCGTCGGGCCGGTCTTCGTCCCGGCGTTCATGCTCCTCGGCATGAGCCCCGCGGTCAGCCAGGCCGCGTTCCGCATCGGTGACTCGGCCACCGCCGTCGTCACCCCGATGAACACCTACCTGTTCCTCCTCCTCGCACTGCTGCGCCAGTACGAACCCGAGGCGCGCCTGGGCACGTTGATGTCCCGCCTTGCCATCTTCGTGGTGCCGTTCCTGGTGGTGTGGCTCGGGATCCTGGCCGTGTTCTACGGCTTCGACCTGCCGCTGGGGCCGGGAGCGCACATCGGCATGAAGTGACCAGTGCGCGAACGGAGGCGCCCTCACCGGAGATCTCCGGTGAGGGCGCCTTCGTGTGCAGTGAGGTACGGGCTCAGCCGCGGGCCACCCACTCCACGACGACCTCGGCGAACTCCTGGGGTACCTGCTCCGGCGCGGCCACATGCCCGTCGGACAGCACCCGGGTCCCGCAGCCGAGCGAGGCCGCGAACTTGTTCAGCGAGGGACGGGAGTAGTGGTCGTCGGGCGCGCACACCGCGAGGGTGCGGGCGGTGATGTGCGGCAGGCGCGTCTCCATTTCGTAGTGGCGTACCGCCACGTGGCCCTCCTCGACCCGGTCGAGGACGGTCAGCGCGTCGACGACGTACCGGTTGAGCGCCGCCTCCTCCCCCGCCCGGTAGAAGCCGCGCCGCTTGTCCCACAGCTCTTGAAGGTGCGAGCCGTCAGGTGCGGGGTCGACGTGGTCGATGCGCCCGTGCCCACCCGCCGTGCGCCGCTTCTCCTCGTCGACGAACGGCGTCGCCGACAGGAGCAGGCTCGCCACGCGGTCCTGGAACCGCGCCGCCAGCTCGACGGCGATGACCCCGCCCGTGTGGTGCCCGACGAGGTGGAAGCGGTCGAGCCCCAGCTCCTCGACGAGTTCGCCCGCGGCATCCGCGAACCGCTCGATGGAGTGCGGCCCCTGGGGCTTGGCGGAGGCCCCGTAGCCGAGGGTGTCCGGGGCGATCGCCCGGTGACCGGCGCCGACCAGGGGAAGGACGCCGAGGTACTCCGTCCAGGAGCGGGGTGTCTGGTGAAGCAGCAGCACCGGCTCGCCGGAGCCGGACTCCGCGTAGTGCAACTGCCCGAAGCGGCTGGGCACATAGCCCTTCCGCAGCGTGTTCGTGTCCGTCATCCGTGGGTCGCTTTCGTCACAGGGCCGGCAGCACCGAGGCACCGACGGCTTCGATCAGTTCGGTGGGCGGTTCGTACGAGCCGACGTGCTGGAGGAACACACCGCTCACGCCATCGGCGTACAGGGCGCGCAGCCGCCCCGCGATGTCGTCGGCGGTGCCGAACACGCAGAACTCCTCGGCGAACCGCAGGGCTGCCTCGTCACTGACCCACGCCGAGGTCACCTTGACGGCGGCCTCCCAGTCCTCGGCGTGCACCAGATCCGGGTACACGCCCTCGACGACATCGGGCACGGTGACGTCGATGCCTGCGAGAGCGAGGAAAGGCGCTCCGCCGTTCTGGGCGATCGAGGCGCAGATGGGCTTGATCTGCCGGGCCGCCGCCTCGATGTCGTCGGTCACCGCGCAGTACGCGGACACGGTCAGCGGCACCGTGCCCGCGTCGCGGCCCGCCGCCTCGGCACCCTCCCGCACCCGGGCAGTGGCGCCCGCCAGGGTGCGCGGCGAGACGCCGCTCAACAGGACGACGCCGTCGGCGACTTCACCGGCGAGCCGGAGGTTCCTCGGCCCGCTCGCCGCCATATGGAGCGGCACCTCGGGACGCGGGTCGCGCAGCCGGGAGCGCACCGCGCCCGCCGGGCCCTCGAAGTCCCACTCCTCGCCGTCCAGGAGGGCCCGCAGCAGGGCGAGGCCCTCACGCATCGCCGTGGTCGTGCTCCGGCGCAGGCCGACGGGCCCGACGGAGCTGTTGCCCACGCCGAGCCCGAGGGTGAACCGTCCCGGCGCGAGCTCCGCCACACTGCGTGCGGCGGAGGCGACGACGGCCGGATGGCGGGTGACCAGGTTCGTCACCGCTGTGCCGAGGCCGATGCGTTCGGTGCCGAGAGCGGCGGCGGTCAGGGTGGTGAACACGTCCCGCCACAGGAGCTGGGAGTCCGGGAACCACGCGTCGTCGAAGCCGTGCGCCTCGGCCCTGCGCACGATCTCGACGATCCGGTCGGCACGATCACAGGGAGGGATGCGGATGCCTACCCTCAACTTGCCCGGAGTGGCGCTCACTTGGTGTCCGGGGCGGCCGGGTTGCCGGTCAGGTCGAGGGCGATGTCGGTAATCATGTCCTCCTGGCCGCCGACCAGACCGCGGGCGCCCACCTCGACCAGGATCGCCCGGGTGTCGAGGCCGTACCGCTCCGCCGCCGCTTCGGCATGGCGCAGGAAACTGGAGTACGCACCCGCGTAGCCCAGGCTCAGGGTTTCGCGGTCGACGCGGACCGGGCGGTCCTGCAGGGGACGTACGAGATCGTCGGCGGCGTCCATCAGCGGGAACAGGGCACAGCCGTGCTCCCAGCCCATCAGGTCGGCGACCGCGATGAACGCCTCCAGCGGACAGTTGCCGGCGCCTGCGCCCATGCCGGCGAGCGAGGCGTCGACACGGGTTACGCCGTTCTCGACGGCGACGACCGAATTGGCCACGCCCAGACCGAGATTGTGGTGGGCGTGGATGCCAAGGCCGGTGTCGGGGTCGAGGACCTCGCGGTAGGCGCGCAGCCGGTCGCGGACGCCGTCCATGGTGAGACGGCCACCGGAGTCGGTGACATACACGCAGTGCGCGCCGTACGACTCCATGAGCTTGGCCTGGCGGGCGAGTTCGGCGGACTCGGCCATGTGGGACATCATCAGGAATCCCGCCACGTCCATGCCCAACTCGCGTGCGGCACCGATGTGCTGGGCGGAGATGTCGGCCTCGGTGCAGTGCGTGGCGACGCGCACCGAACGGATGCCCAGCGCGTGCGCCTGCTTGAGGTCCTGGACGGTGCCGATGCCGGGCAGCAGCAGGGTGGTGGGGATCGCCTCCTGGACCGAGTCGACGACCGCCTCGATCCAGTCCCAGTCGGTGTGGGCGCCGACACCGTAGGTCACGCTGGAGCCCGCCAGGCCGTCGCCGTGCGAGACCTCGACGGCGCGCACCCCGGCCGTGTCGAGGGCGGCGGCGATGGTGCGGGCCTGCTCGACGGTGTAACGGTGGCGGATGGCGTGCATGCCGTCCCGCAGGGTCACGTCCTGGACGTACAGGCTGGTCACTTGGCGGCCTCCGTCGCGTGGTGCGCGGCCAGGCGCTCCGCCGTGCGGAGTGCGGCCGAGGTCATGATGTCGAGGTTGCCCGCGTAGGCGGGAAGGTAGTGGGCTGCGCCCTCGACTTCGAGGTACACGGACACCTTCACGGGTGCGTCCGCGCCGGACGGGACGAGCGTGCGCAGCGGGTCGTCGTCGGCGACGCGGTCGAACTGCACCTTCTGCTTGAGCCGGTAGCCGGGCACGTACGCCTGGACGCGGCCGACCATCTCCTCGATGGACGCGGTGACGGCGGCTTCGTCGCACGCGCCGCCGACCAGGCAGTGCACCGTGTCCCGCATGATGAGCGGCGGTTCGGCCGGGTTGAGGACGATGATCGCCTTGCCACGGGCCGCGCCGCCGACCTGCTCGATCGCGTGAGAGGTGGTCTCGGTGAACTCGTCGATGTTGGCGCGGGTGCCGGGCCCGGCCGAACGCGACGCGATGGACGCGACGATCTCGCCGTAGTGCACGGGCGTGACCGCGTTGACGGCGGCGACCATGGGAATGGTGGCCTGGCCGCCGCAGGTGACCATGTTGACGTTCGGGGCGTCCAGGTGGGCGTCGCCGTTGACCGGCGGCACCACATAGGGGCCGAGCGCGGCCGGGGTGAGGTCGATGAGGGTGCGGCCCAGCGGGCGCAGCACCTCGTCGTGGTGACGGTGTGCGCCGGCAGATGTGGCGTCGAAGACGTACTCCACGTCGGCGAACTCATCCATCTTGACCAGGCCTTCGACGCCCTCGTGCGTGGTGGCGACCTTGAGGCGGCGGGCGCGGGCGAGGCCGTCGGAGTCCGGGTCGATGCCGGCCATGGCGGCGATCTCCAGGCTCTCGGAGAGCCGCAATATCTTGATCATCAGGTCGGTGCCGATGTTGCCCGACCCGATGACAGCGACTTTGGTACGGGTACTGCTCATGCGGTCTCTCCTTCTTGCTCGAACGTCACGCTGATACGGCCGAATTGGCTGATGCGCGCCTCGAAACGGTCACCGGGCGACGCGACCGCCATCGGCCCGAGCGCTCCCGTGAGCACGACGTCCCCGGCGCGCAACGGGTCCCCCGCCGCGGCCAGCGTCGAGGCAAGCCAGGCGGCGGCGTTGAGCGGGCCGCCGAGGCAGTCGGCGCCCGTTCCCTCGGACACCGGTTCCGCCGCGCCGTCGCGCGTCATCGTCATCCGTACGGCCCGCAGGTCCAGGCCCGACAGCGGCACGGGCGTGCCGCCGAGCACGTACAGGCCGCTGGAGGCGTTGTCGGCGACGGTGTCGACGATGGTGATGTCCCAGTCGGCGTTGCGGCTGTCCACGATCTCCAGCGCGGCGAGAGCGAAGTCGGTCGCCCGGATCACGTCCGCCACCGTGCAGTCGCGGTGCGGCAGATCCGATCCGAGCACGAGGGCGACCTCGGCCTCCACCTTCGGCTGGATGAGCCGCCCGGCCGGGACGGTGCCGCCGTCCGGGACCGCCATGTCGGCGAAGAGCGTGCCGAAGTCCGGTTGTCCGACGCCGAGTTGGGCCTGGACTGCGGGCGAGGTGAGTCCGATCTTACGCCCGGCGATCCGTCGCCCCGCCGCGAGTCCGCGCTCGACGTTGACGCGCTGCACCGCGTACGCGGCGTCGAGGTCCCCGTCGGCGAGCAGGGAGCGTACGGGCGGGCAGGCGATGCCCGACCGCTCGGCGGCGAGCAGCGCGTCCGCCGCCTTGGTCACGTCGGCGGCGCTCATCGGGCACTCACCAGTGCCGTGTCGATGCCCACCGGGCTGAGCCCGTTCGCCCCGCCGGGCGAGCCGAGCGCGGTGTCCCGCCCCGGCAGGACGTCCACGAAGAAGCGCCGGTTGTCCTCGCGGAAGTCCGGGTCGGCTTTGCGGTCGACGGTGATCGCCTGCTCGGGGCAGGCCACTTCGCACGCCCCGCAGTCGATGCACTCCATCGGGTTGATGTAGAGCTTCCGCTCGCCCTCGTAGATGCAGTCGACCGGGCATTCCTCCATGCAGGACCGGTCCATGATGTCGACGCAGGACGCGCCGATGACGTACGCCATGACTGTCAGTGCTCCTTCTCCGTGGAGTGCCCGGGGAACAGGGCGGCCTCCGGATCGATGACGGTGGCCGCGTTGTTGACGGCGGTGGCGGCCTCGCCGAAGCCGACCGAGATCAGCCGGACCTTGCCCGGGTAGTCGGTGATGTCGCCCGCGGCGAACACGCGGGGCAGGTTGGTGGCCATCCGGGTGTCGACCGTGATCTTCCGGGCCTGGAGGTCGAGCCCCCAGTGCTGCAAGGGGCCGAGGTCCGCGAGGAAGCCGAGCGCCGCGACGACCGTGCCGGCCTGCACCAGACGGGTCTCCTTGGTCGTGCGGTGCCGGATCTCCGCCTGCTCCACCCGGTCGCCGCCCATGAGGCGGCTCACCTCGCTGTCGGTGACGATCTCCACGCCGAGGGCGCGGACCTTCTCGACGGACGCGGCGTGCGCGCGGAAGCGGGCGGTGCGGTGGACCAGAGTCACCGAACGGGCGATCGGCGCGAGGAGGGCCGCCCAGTCGAAGGCGCTGTCGCCGCCGCCGACGACCACCACGTCCTTGTCCGCGTGCACGGACGGGTCCGGCACGAAGTACTCCAGGCCCCGGCCGAGGAAGTCCTCCCCGGCGGGCAGCGGCCGCGGCGTGAACGTTCCCACGCCGCCGGTGATGACGACGGCCCGCGCACGCACCGCCGTCCCCTGGTCGGTGCGGACGACCGGACAGCCGTCGGATTCGTGCGTCAGCTCGGCGGCCCGGTGGCCGAGCAGGTAGTGGGGCGCGTACGGCTCGGCCTGGGCGACGAGACCGTCCACCAGGTCGCGGCCGCGCACGGAGAGGAACCCGGCGATGTCGAAGATCGGCTTCTCCGGGTACATCGCGCTGATCTGCCCGCCGAGCTGCGGCAGGACATCCATGACGGTGACGTCCAGGCCGCGGAAGCCCGCGTAGTAGGCGCCGTAGAGGCCGGCCGGACCGGCGCCGATGATCAGGACGTCGGTGTCCTCGACGTCGTCGGATTCGCCGGTGGCGTCGGTGAGTTGGCTCATGGTCGCCGAGCGTAAGAAGAACGGGCGGTCCTACCTACGGAGTCGTTCCGGTGAGCAGGACGGTGCCGAGCCGAAGGAGAACGAACGTAGGGAGGGGGCCCGCCGAGCGGCGGGCCCCCTCCCTACGTTCGCGACGCTCAGGCCAGCGATCGCCCGATGCCGAGCGCCGCGGTCCGCAGCGCCGCCGCGTGCCCGGCCGCGTCCATCCGGTACGTGGGCGCCGTGATGGACAGCGCGCCCACCAGGCTGGTCCGCCCGGCGAACACCGGTACGGCCAGGCTCGCGTACCCGAGCCGGATCTCCTCGCTCTCCAGGGCGATGCCCTCCTCCCGGATCCGGTCGAGCTGGGCACGCAGCCGGCCGGGCGAGACGACCGTGTGCCGGGTGACCGGCTTGAGACCGCCCCGCACCACGTCGACGAAGAGCGACGGCGGCGAGTGCGCCAGGATCGCCTTGCCCGTCCCCGTGCAGTACAGAGGGAGCCGGCCCGCCACCCGGGACTCGGCGTTCAGCCCGCGGTGCGGGAAGATCTTGTCCAGGTAGACGACGTCCAGGCTGTCGTGGATGGCGAAGTGGATGGTCTCCCGGGTGATCAGAAGCAGATCCTCCATGTACGGCTGCACGGCCTCGCGCAGGATCCGCTGCCGGTGCACCCGCTGCCCCAACTCGAACAGGCGCAGTCCGAGCCGGTAGTCGCACCCCTCCCGCTCCAGCAGCCCCCAGGTGACGAGCTCCTGCGCGAGCCGGTGCACCGTGGCCTTGGCGACCCCCGACCGGCGCACCAGCTCGGCCAGCGGGAGTGCGCTGTCGTCGGCGGTGAAAGCCTCCAGGATCGGGCGGACCTTGCCCAGGACGGAGTTCATCGGGTCGGTGCCGGACTCGACCTCTGGCTCCGGCTCGGCGGGGCGCCGGCCGAGCAGGAATCCGTGCGGCTGCGCGGGCGGGTGCCACCGCTCGACCATCGGCCCTCCCGCCTGGAGACTCATGCCCGCGGCCCGGATGCTATCCCCGTGTCCGCGTTCTCTTCGGACTTCGGATCGAGGACGGCGACCCCCATCCCGGTGAGCCACTCGGGCATCTGCTCGTACGCAAGGCGCCGCGCGGGCGCATGGTCGAGCGCGGCGGCCATCAGCAGCCACGTACGCAGCTCCTGAGCACCGTTGCCCGCCGCCTTCTCCAGTTCCTCGGTCGTGTACGCGGTGAGCTTGTGTGCCTCGCCGCGTTCGAGGAGCGTCAGGAACTCGTCGTCGAACTCCGGGGTGAGGGCGGCTTCGGCGGCCCGGATGATCTCGCGGCGGCGGGCGTCGTAGTCCTGCCAGTTCTCCCGGCCGTTCAGCCAGGCGCCGACCATGAACTCCTCGTCCTCGCCGTGCGGATCACGCCAGTCCGGCCACGGCAGCCGGTGCGAGAGCCCGCCCGAGCCGACCACCGCGACCCGCTGCTCGCCCGGGAACGCGAGCACGGCCTCGCGGATCGCCCGGCCCAGCTGCTCACACCGCTCAAGCGTCGGCAGCGGATGCGCGAAGACGTTCACCACCAGCGGCACGATCTCCACGTCCAGACCGTCGAGCAGGTACTGGATCGCATGCGACTGTCCGTGGTCGATCTGCAGGCGCGCGGAGAACGCCGCGTCGAAACGGCCGCCCTCCACCAAAGAGTCGGCGAGGTGCTGTGCGAGCGGCACGTCCACGGGCTGCGGGCCCTTCGGAGTGCCGGACTCGCCGCTCGCGACGCATTCGCCGACACCGAGCGTGAAGGCCGGGATCAGGTCGAGCCAGAACCCGCGGAAGTGATTGGAGCCGACCAGGACGACGGTGTCGGGCCGGGCCTTCGCCAGCTCGTCGCGTGCCGTGGCGAGCGCGTCGCGGAAGCGTTCGGCACGGTCCTTGTGGAAGGTCTCCTCCCAGTGCGTGTTCATCAGGGTGCTGTGGGAGGCCCCCACGCCGAGCACGATCTCGGTCATGCCGTTGCTCCTTCCTGCGCTTCGCGGGATTGCAGCTCGGTGCGGGAGCGGGTCACGGTGTCGACGGCCGTCCGGATCAGATGGCGGGTCAGTTTCTTCATCTCCCGTACGGAGACGGTGTTCATGCCACGGGCGAAGTCGATGTCGAAAGGCGCATCGGTCACCTTCGGCATGCCCACGCGCACTGTCGGGATGCCACGCCCGCGCAGGATGTTCGCGTCGGTCGCCCCGCTGTTACCGCCCACGACTTCGTGCGGGCGGCCCTCGAAGGCCTCCCACCCCGCGGCCGCGCTGCGGAAGACCCAGCTCTCGCGGCTGGTCCGCGTGCCGGGGATCGCCAGGATCATCTCCACGGTGGCGTCGAGGCCGGGCGACTTCCGCTTCAACTCATCCACTGCGGCGGTGAATTCACGCTTGGCCTGCATCGGAGGCGTGTCCGGGCTGATCCGCAGATCGACGCGCAGGGTGCAGACGGCCGGCGTCACCGCGGCCATCCGCGGCCAGCCGCCGCGCATCGACGCGACGATGCCCTGCGGGGCGACGGTGCCGCAGGTGTGCCGCTCGGCGTACCCGACGAACCACTCCTCCAGATGCCGTACGACGTCACCGGCCCGGTCGATCGCGTTGTCGTACGGGAGCCGGTGGCGCGAGCCCGCGTACGTGTGGGTGCCGTGGACCGTCACCTCGAACCACACGAGGCCGACCTCGTCCCATGACACCGTCCACCCCGGCTTGGCGATGACCGCGTAATCGGTCCACACACCCTGTTCGAGAAGGAAGGAACAGCCCGTGCCCTGACCGGTGTTGAGGCGGTCGCTGCCCGGCCGGGCGTTGGTCGGCATGCCGCCCGCGCCGAACGCGGCGACCAGGTCCCCGGTGAGCGGGATGCCGGCCAGTGAGATCGCCTCGGCGGCCATCATCACGCAGGCCGCGTGGCCCTTGGGGTTGGAGGCGCCGAGGCCCGTCACCAGGTCGTCGTGGACGGTGGCCCGCGGACGCATGTCCTCGCGAAGCTCAGGACCGATCCACGGCAGGTCCTCGCTCTCCTCGCCCACCGTGAGGGTGTCGATGGGGGCGTAGAGCATCAGGTCGGGCCCCGTGCCGTCACCTTCGAGCCGGGCCCAGGCATTCGCCTGCCGCCCGTCGACCGGCTGGCAGGCCGCGCGCAGGCCGACGGACGCGAGCGTGGCGGCGATGTGCTCGGCGAGCGGCCGTTCGTCACCGGTCGGGCTCGGGATACCGACCAGGCCCACGATCAGGTCGCGCAGCCGCTCGTCGGTGACGTGCTGCCAGGCCTCCTGAGCCCAGGCGCGACGCTGCTCGTCGAGCCCCGCGAGACCGTCGGCGCTCACTGGTTGACCCGGTGGACTTGGGTCATCGTGGTCCGCGCGAAGCGCTTCTTCGCGCGCGGCAGAGCCACGGCGATCGCGGCGCCGACCAGGAGCTTGAGCAGGGTGCGGGCCATGGTCAGGCCTCCTCTTCCGTTGCGGCGGGTCCGGTGACTCCGGCCGCGGCGAGCTTCTTGTCGTACTCCTCCTCGCTGAGGTTCCGCCAGGCGGTCAGCGAGACGTCGGGGCGGTAGAGCTTCTCCGGGGGCGCGTCGGTCACGTCGACCATCCAGGCGTCCTGGCCGGAGAACTCGCCGTGGAACAGCCAGCGGATGGCGCCCAGGTACTTGCCGTAGAAGCGGAGGGTCTCCCAGCCCTGCGTGAAGTTGACCATCACGCCGACGTAGCGGTGGTTGTCGGCGTCCACCGGGACGTAGAACTCGTAGTGGATGAACTTTGGGTACGCGATGCGCAGCACGCCGGGCATCGACAGGGACGCGAAGCCGGGGAACTCCTGGGCCTCGATCACCGGGTCGACGGCGTCGGCCTTGCCGGTGTTGCCGAGGTTGAACGTCTCCTTGGGCGGCTGCTTCTTCCACCACCGCTTGTTGGACCACCGTCCGACGCCCGGGAAGTCGGCATCCCAGTGGACCTCGTCCTGCACGCGGTAGATCCAGCGGCCCTGCGGCACGATCCGGGTGATGTTCCAGGTCGGCATCGGCTTGAAGAGGCGCCAGAGCGCTGTCCGGTGCAGGTACTTGGCGTGCCCTTCGTCGAAGCCGTTCTCACAGGCGAACCGCCAGTTGCCGCCGCGCGGCTCGATGCGGCCACCCATCACAAAGGCGTTCGAGACCAGCTCCTCGGGCAGCTGCTCGTCGATCGGGTGCGGCGCCTCGTCGGTGACCGGGATGTACACCCAGACCATGCCGAGCCGCTCCTCGACCGCGAACGTACGCACGCCGAGCTTGCCCGTGAGCCGGCAGCCGGGGCCGTCGGTGATGACCGCCGACAGCTTGCCCGTGGGCAGGTCGAAGGTCCAGCCGTGGTATGGACAGCTGACGGTGCCGGGGAACTGCTGATCGCCCTCCGAGAGCGGGACACCGCGGTGCGGGCAGCGGTTGTGCAGCGCGTACGCCGTGCCGCCGTCGCGGATCAGCGTGATCTTCTCACCGCAGATCGTGAACGGGAGGGGCTTCTCGGTGATGTGGGTCGACCAGGTCACCGGGTACCAGTACCCGCGGAACCCGGACGCCGCCTTGTCGTAGTGGGGCCAGGACGACCAGTCCTGCCGGCCGATCTTGTCGGCGGCCGCGCGCCGCGGCCGGGCCGCCCCCTTGACGGGCTCCTTGACGGTCCCCTTGGCGGGTTCCTTCGCGGCGGGGGCTTGCTCACTCGTCGTCATCTCGCCATGGCCTCCTGCTCCTGCGCTGCTGTTCGTCGTGCGGCACGAGCATCCGGCGCGGCGCGGCGTCCGCCTATGGGCCTGTTCCGGTGAGCGGACCGTGACCAGGGTGGACCGGTCAGCGAACCGCCGCCCTTGTTCGCCGGATCGCTGGCGGACAGCATCCGCCCATGAAGCGCATGACGATGACGATCCCCGCCCTCGTCGACGCGGCGGCCGAACGCCACGGCGAGAGGACCTTCCTCACCATCGACGGGGCCCGGCGCACCTACGCGCAGACGCGCACGGCCGCGGCCACCATGGCGGGCGCGCTGGCGGCCCGGGGCTGCCGCCCGGGGGACCGGGTCGCCGCGCTGCTGTCCAACCGCGTCGAAATGACCGACCTGGTCCTCGGCTGTGCCTGGCTCGGCGCGGTCGTGGTGCCGCTGAACACGGCGCTGCACGGGCGGCTGCTGCGCCATGCGCTGCGCGAGGCCGATCCGCAATTTCTTTACACAGAGCCGGAGTTGGCGAAGCGTGCGACGCAAGTGGGGTACGCGGGACAGGTATGGGTGGCCGGCTCCGGCGACGCGCCGGTGCCCGGGGCGTCAACGGAGCCGATCGACGCCTACCCGTCGCGGCCCGGCGACACCGCCGCCGTCCTCTTCACCTCCGGCACCACAGGCCCCTCGCGCGGGGTGCGCTGTCCGCACGCCCAGTTCGCCTGGTGGGGCCGGAACGTCGCCGACGCCCTCCGCCTCACCGCCGACGACACCCTCTACACGTGCCTGCCCCTCTTCCACACCAACGCCCTGCACGCGCTGGCGCAGGCGATGACAGTGGGGGCGCAGGTGGTGGTCGACCGTAAGTTCTCGGCCTCACGCCACTGGTCGCGGGCTGCGGAGACCGGCGCCACCTGCGTCTACGTTCTGGGCGCCATGGTGCCGATGCTGCTCGCGCAGCCGCCGGGACCCGGCGACGGCGCACACCGGGCCTGGCGCGGGCTCGGGCCGGGCACACCGGCAGCGCTGTGGGAGGTGTTCCGGGAGCGGTTCGGTGTCGCCCTCGTCGACGGATTCGGCTCCACGGAGACCAACCTCGTCATCGGCTCCGCCCCGGAGGACTGCCGCCCGGGGTACATGGGCACGGTGCGCGACGGCTTCGGGGCGAGGGTCGTCGGCGCGGACCTCTCACCGGTCCCGGACGGCACGCCCGGCGAACTCGTCGTCCGCACCGAGCAGCAACACGCTTTCGCCACGGGCTACTTGGGCGAGCCGGAGCCGTTGCCCGGCGCCTGGCGCCGGACCGGTGACCGGGTCGTCCGTGACCCCGACGGCTGGTTCCGCTTCGTCGACCGCCTCAAGGACTGCATCCGGCGGCGCGGCGAGAACATCTCCTCGTACGAGGTGGAGAGCGCGGTGCGCGCGTATCCCGCGGTCGCGGAGGTGGCGGCGTTTCCGGTCCCGTCGGAGCTGGCGGAGGACGAGGTGATGGTGGCGGTCGTGGCGCGCGCAGGCTCCGCCGTGGACCCGGCCGATCTTGTGCGGCACTGTGCGCTCGAGCTGCCTGCGTTTGCGGTGCCGCGGTATGTGGATGTGGTGGGGGCGTTGCCGCTCACAGAGACCGGGAAGGTTCGGAAAGGGGTGCTGCGGGAGCGGGGGGTGACGGAGGTGACGTGGGATCGGTACAGCAGCGAACTCGGTGGGTGAGGGTTGCCGGCCGGAGTGTGGGTGGCTTGTGGCTGGTCGCGCAGTTCCCCGCG
>NZ_JBSGTG010000019.1:37972-224414 GCF_053607285.1 Streptomyces sp. NPDC055140
GTTCCCCGCGCCCCGGGGAACTGCGCGACCAGCACCCGGCCGACGGACCTCGCCCCTAACCGGGCAGCAGAACGGCGCGACCCCGCACCCTCCCGTTCCGCAGAGCGTCAAGCGCTGCGGGAGCCTCCGCCAACCCGAACTTCTCCACCGCGAGCGAGAGTTCACCGGCGGCGAGTCGCCGGACCAGCTCGGCAGAGACTTCGCGGGCCCGCCGCTCCTGGCGGATCATGTTCACCGGCAGCAGCGCGACCTCGTCGAGGAGCCAGCTCGGCAGGTCGAGTGCGACGTCCGGACCGGCGACGTATCCGATGACGACCGCACGTCCGCCCTGCCGCACCCAGCGGCTGCGCCCGATCAGGCCGTCGCCGCCGAGTGTGTCGACGAGGAGGGAGGCCGAACGGTCCGGGGCGAGGAGTCCGTCCGCGTCGGCCAGGGTCATACCCTCCACGCCGGCCGGTACGTCGGCCAGCTGATCGGCCCGGCCGACCACACCGGTCACACGCGCGCCCGCGGCCAGCGCCTGCTGCGCCACCATCGCTCCGACCGCGCCGGCCGCACCCACAACGACGACCTCTTCTCCTTTCTCGACGCGGCCGACGTCGTGCAGAGCCACGTACGCCGTCGTCGCGGGGACGAAGAAGCTTGCCGCCACGGCGGGTTCGAGCGGGGCGTCGAGGACCGTGACGGCCTTGCGCTTCACACTGACCCGCTCCGTCCACGTACCGTCGCGCAGGATGCCGAGGCCGCCGCCGCGCAGCACGACCTGCGTGCCGGGCGTGAGACCGGAGTCCGCGTCGGCCTCCAGGACGGTGCCCGCCCCCTCGACTCCCCCGATGTACGGCAGGGCCGGCTTCATGGCGAACTCGCCGGAGGCGACGGTGACATCGAGGTGCGCGACCCCGCCCGCCTCGACCTGGACCAGGACCTCGCCCGCGCCGCGGACGGGCTCGGGCACGTCATCGATGACCGGAGCGGCGCCCCGATCGTGGAACCGCGCTGCTCGCATCAGGCGGCCGCCTTGCCGATGAAGTCGAGGCTGAGGACGTTGAAGCGCTCGGCCTGCTCGTGCTGCGGCCAGTGCCCGCAGGCGTCGAGAATCTCCAGCTGGGAGCCGGCGACCGCCTGGTGGATCGCCGTCGCCTCGGGCGTCTCGCCGAACGGGTTCTGCCGCCCCCACACGACCAGCGTCGGCTGCGTGATCCGGGCGAGGTGTTCGGGGCGCAGCAGATTGCGCTGCCGGCGCTCCATGTCCTGCAGGGAGAGGAGGTTGTCGACTCCCGCGACGAACTCCGGCGTGTGGTAGATCGCGTGCCGGACCTCGACCAGCTCCTCCGTGGCGTCCTTGTCGTCCGCCATGAGCAGCCGCATCCGCTTGCGGGTGAGGTCGAGGTCGTCGCTGGTGACCGCGTCCTTCGTGCTGGTGCGGATCCGGTTCATGACCTCGGGATTGGCCACGGTGCCGCCGGAGCACAGGAGTTGGAGGCTGCGGACCCGCTCGGGGTGCTCGATGGCGGCGCGGGCGCCGACCCATCCGCCGAGGGACTCGCCGACGATGTGGGCGCTGTCGACACCGACGGCGTCCAGGTAGTCCAGCAGGTGGGTCACGTAGTCGGCGATCTCGTACGGCTTGTCGGGCTTGCCGGTGTAGCCGTGGCCGAGCATGTCGATGGCGTGCAGGTCATAGGCGGCGTGCGCGGTGATGTTCCGCGCGAAGGCCTCCAGGTGGCCGCTGGTGCCGTGCAGGAAGACGACGGCCTGCGCGGTGGGGTCGCCGGCGCGCAGCGTGCGGGTGGGGACGCCACCGGCGTCGACGTACTCGACGCGGAAGGGGGTGGGGCTGATCTCGTTCCAGATGGTCACGGCGGGATGCTCCGTTCAGGTTCAGGCAGGTGGTGGGAAGCGAAGGAATGTGAAGCGCAGCGTCAGGAAAGGGAGTTGAGGAATCCGTCGACCACCGAGTGGTAGGCCTCGGGTCGCTCCTCCTGGAGGTGGTGCGAGGAGTGGTCCATCACGTGGAGGCTCCCGCTCGGCACCATGCGGGCCAGCATCAACGGGTAGTCCGGGGTGAGGAACGCGTCCTGCATGCCCCACAGGAAGAGCGTCGGCGCCTGGACCCGGCCGAGCTGCTCCGTCAGGTCCTGCCAGTCGCCGCGCGGCGAGTCGGACATCGCGGCGAGCGCGCGCTCGCCCTCGTCGAGGCTCTGCTCATGGCGCAGCGTCAGCGTCTCCTCGGGGAGCTTCGCGCCGTCGTACCACTCCAGCTTCGTGATGAGCTGCCGCATCTTCTCGCGGGTCGGGCCCTCGCCGCCGTAGTAGGTGTCGCGGGCGGTGCGGCCCCGGTGGCCGTTCTCGGGGAGCGGGGCGAGCGGCCCGTAGAAGACGGGCATGGAGCCGGTGATGACCAGGGACCGGACCCGCTCCGGGTACAGGGCGGCGAGGTTGAGGGCGATGGTGCCGCCCCAGGAGTTGCAGACGAAGTCGGCGCGCTCCACACCGAGGGTGTCGAGCAGGCCGACCGTCCTGGCCGCGTGGTGGTCCCACATCGGGCCTTCGATACGGGACTTCTCCGACTTGCCGTACTGGTGGATGTCGACGAGCAGACAGCGCCGGTCGGCCGCGAACAGGGGCGCCACCGGCCCGAAGTCGCTCCAGGCGGTGCAGCCGGGGCCGCCGCCGTGCAGAAAGACGGTGTCGGGGCCCGTCCCGAGGTCGTGGTAGTGGTAGCGGATTCCCGCGCCGTCCGCGTAGTGGCTCTCCGGTGCTGGTGACATGCGAGTCCTTCCGATCCTTCCGTACGCGTACCGCGTCGTGCGGGGTCGAGCCCATCACCGCGACGGCCGTGGGCCCAGGGCGGCGGTCCGCTCAGCGAACCGCTCTCACTGGGCGGTGCAGCCGCCGTCGACGTGGACGACCGAGCCGGTGGTGAAGGAGGATTCGGCCGCGAGCAGCGGCAGCACGGCGTGGGCGATCGCCTCGGCGACGACGATGCCCGTGCCGCTGGTGCCGTCGGCCACCAGGACGGGTCCGGTGAACGTCGTGGACGGTGAGCAAGTCGTGGGTGCCATCCGGCGAGGATGCGGATGGCACGCCGGTGACGCCGACGCGGACGGTCCGTTCCGCGGACCGCCCGCTGCGGCGTCACCGGCCGGCGGACGTCACCGGCCCGTGAACACCGCCTCCCGCTTGTCCAGGAACGCCTGGAGGCCCTCTGCCGCGTCAGCCGTACGTGTCAGCTCCGCGACGCCCTTCTCCTCGCGCTTCAATGCCTCCTCCACAGGCAGTCCGTACCCCTCGTCCACGACTCGCTTGAGCAGGGCGATGGCCGCCGTCGGCTTCGCGGCGAGGCGTCGCGCCTGTTCGGCGACCACCGACTCGAATTCGGCCTGACCCGCCACGAGATCTACGAGGCCGAGCTCCAACGCCCGCCCCGGCGCCATCCGTTCGGCCTCGATCATCAGCCGCTTCGCCAGATGCGGGCCGACGAGCCGCGGCAGCCGCTGACTGCCCCCAGCTCCGGGGAAGAGGCCGAGCTGCATCTCCGGGAACCCGAACGTGGCGTCGGCCGAGAGGATCCGCAGATCGCACGCGAGCGACAGTTCGGCTCCCCCGCCGAGGGCATGTCCGTTCATCGCCGCGACCACGGGCTTGGGCGCCTGCTCGATCAGCCGCTGGACGTCGATCCACAGGCGCATCCTGGCCTGGTTGTCGGCCGACAGGTCGCGCATGACCGCGATGTCGGCGCCCGCGATGAAGAAACGGCCGGTGCCGGTGATCACGATGCAGCGCACCTCCGGGTCCGCCGCGAGGGGCGGTAGGACCGTGAGGAACTCGTCGATCATCGCCGGATCGACGGCGTTCGCCTTGGGCCGGTCGACCCGGACCGTCACCACGGCGCCGTCGCGGGTCACGTGAAGTACGGAGGCCTGCGTCATGGTGTCGGTGTCTTCCTGGTTCATGTCGCCTCGTTTCGCCTGGTTCACTCGGTCACGCCATCCGCGGCCAGCTCCGCGAGCCGGTCGGCGCTCAGACCCAGCAGCTCGTGCAGCACCTCATAGGTGTGCTGCCCGAGGAGTGGCGCGGACCGCGTGAGTTTGCCGGGTGTCGCGGCGAGGCGGGCGACGATGCCCTCGTGCCGGACCGCTCCGGCCAGGGGATGGTCCAGCACGGGGTAGAAGCCGCGCGCCGCGAGCTGCTCGTCGACGTCGACCAGGTCCTGCCCGTTCGCCACGACCGCCGCCGCGACGCCCTCCGCCTGGAGCAGCTCGGCGAGTTTGTGCGCGTCCTGGTCCCGCGTCCAAGCTGCGAGGGCCGCGTCGATGTCGTCCTCGCGGACGCGGCGGGCGTTCACGTCATCATCAGTGCAAGGGAGTTGGACCAGTCGATTCAGTGCGTGCCACTGCGCGTCGTCCGTCACGGAGACGGCCACCCACCGGTCGTCCCCGGCCGCCGGATACACGCCGTGCGGCACGGCGTGCGGCGAGCGGTTGGGGTGCTCGGCGGTACACGGATCCGGTCGGCCCGTGCCCAGCACCGGCTCCAGCGCGGCTGGTCCCATCGTCGAGGCCATCGCCTCCAGCTGGGACAGGTCCACGTGACCGCCGCGCCCCTGCGCGAGCAGGTCGAGCGTGGCGAGCACGGCAGCATTGGCCGCGACCATGTCGCCGAGCCCGAAGGTCAGGCCCTGCGGCGGGCCGCCCGGGTCGCGGGTCTCGCTGGACAGACCGGACATCGCCGCGAGCGTGTCGGCGAACGTCACCGCCTTGCGCCAGGGACCGGTCTGGCCGACCCCGGCCATCGATACAAGGACCACATCCGGGTTGAGCTCACACAGCGACGCGTAGTCCATGCCCCAGCGGGCGAGCACGCCCGGGCTGAAGTTCTCCACGACCACGTCGCAGTGCGGCACCAGCTCCCTCAGCAGCCGCTGTCCTTCGCCGGTTCGCAAGTTCAGGGCAACGCTGCGCTTGTTGCGGTTGAAGTTGAGGAAGTACCCGCTGTCGTCGGGGTCGGAGCCCGGTCGCAGATGCATCGAGGGGGCGAACCGCGTGGGGTCCTGCCGGTGCTTCGATTCGACCTTGACGATGTCCGCGCCGTGCTCACCCAACTGCTTGGTGACGTACGGTCCGGCGAGCACCCAGGTCAGATCGAGGACCCGAACCCCTTCCAGGGCACGGGACTTGGACGGCCCGCTCCTCGTGGCGCGCCGGGGTTCGGGGCGGCGCCACGGCGATGCGGGCCGCTCCACCTCACGTATCGCTTCGAGCGTGACGGGCCTGGGAAGCGCCGCCCACGGAAAGCCGACGTCCTCGACGCCGCCGTCCGGCAGTCCGTCGCCGGTGACCGTGACGAGGAATCCGCGGTCGCGCAGCTGAGGGTTGGCCGTCAGACGCTCCGGTGGCACCACCTCCGCCCAGGGAAGGGCGCGCGCCCGCGCCGCGTCGGCCAGGTCTGCGGCCGGCCACCCCGCCGCGAACCGCTGCACGAGTGCGTCGACATGGGGCCGCTCCCGCCACCGGAAGAGGGCGTCGCTCCAGCACTCGTCGACCAGGTCCCCGGCCTCGCCCCGCTCCGCCATCCACGCCAGGAGATCGGTCCACATGCGGTCGCTGCCCGAGTAGCCTCCGGCGACATGCCCGTCCGCCGCCGCGAAGATCCGGTGCGCGACGTGTTCGTACACCCCGCCGTTGCGTACGGGGAAGCGCCCGGCGTGGATCCACGCGAGGGCGGCGGTCTCCAGCGTGGCGGCGACGGCCTCCTGCACGGACACGTCGACCAGCTGGCCCGTCCCGGACACGACACCGAGCAGCGCGCCGATCGCCGCGTGCGCGCCCGCGGTCTGCAGCGCCTGCTCGCGCGGCGGCGGCTTCGGCTGACCGTCGAGGCGCCCGCCGAGCCAGGTCATGCCGCCCGCGGAGGCCAGGATCAGGTCGTCGCCGACCCAGTCGCGCCGCGGACCGGTGAGCCCGAACGGCGTCACCACCACATGCACGACATGCGGCCACCGGGACGTGCCGTCGGCCCGTACACCACGCAGCCGTGCGACGGGGCCGCTCTCCAGGACGATGTCGGCGCCCGCCGCCAGCGTGTCGAGCTCCGCCTCGCCGCGTACCGTCGCCCAGCGTTTGCCCGCGTGCCAGTGCACCCGGGCCGCGGGATCCAGGTCTGCGCCCGGTTCGACGCGTACGACGTCGGCGCCGAGGCCCACGAGCAACCGTGCGCCCTGGAAGGCGAGTTCGTCGGTGAGATCGAGCACGCGCAGCGGCGTCGGGTCCGTGTCTGTTCGCACCACGGTTCCTCCCCATACGTTTCCGCAGCTCTTGCGGAATCTCACGATCACCGAGTACGGAGTGCCGGGCCAGAGGGGTGTTCTGCTGACCGGACCCAGGCCGCCGTGGCGGGGAGGGACTGCCCGCTGTGGGATGTGGGATGTGGGAGAGGCTGCCGCCGCTCAGCCTGCGGAGGGCACGGCTGGGGCATCGCCTGCCCGCGGTACTCGCGACCCGCGGGACACGTCGCGTGGCGCGCCGCGCTCGACACCCCGCTCCACGCCCCGCCCGATGCTCTCGGCCGACGCGCGCAGCGTCGGCAGCAGCCGTTCCACCGACACCTGCGCCACAGGTGCCGTGACCGAGACCGCGGCGCACACCCGTCCACCCGCGGTGACGGGCACCGCGAGGCTCGCGTATCCCGGGCGTACGCCCTCGATCTCCAGCGCGTAGTCCTGCCGTGCCACCGCGGCCAGTTGCCGCGCGAGCACGGCGGGGTCCGTCACGGACCGTGGGGTGAGCGACGGCAGCCCGCCGAGGGCCAGCCGCTCCACCAGCTCGGGCCCGTCCGCTGCCAGGGCGAGCAGCACCCTCCCCGTCGCCGTGCAGGAGGCGGGGAGCCGGCCACCGATGTGCGAGTGCGTGAGCACGTTCGCCTCACCGGCGATCTTCTCCAGGAACAGCACATGGGCGCCGTCGAGCACGGCGAGGTGGACAGCGGCGCGGGTGCGCGTGAACAGGTCCGTGAGCAGCGGGCGCGCGACGGAGCGCAGCACCGCGGAGGCCGGCACACGCTGGCCGAGGTGGAACAGCCGGATGCCGAGTTCGTACGTGTCGTCGTGCCGGTCGAGCAGCCCCCACTGCACCAGCTCCTGCGCAAGGCGGTACGCCGACGCCTTCGGCACCCCCGACCGCCGGCTCAGGTCGCTCAGGCGCAGCCGCACCGCACCCGACTCGAACGCGGCAAGCAGCAGCTGCGCCTTGCCCAGGACGGAATTGGGCGGCGTGACATCCTCGTCGGCGTACGGCTCCATCGGTGTTACCTCGCTTCTTCACATGGCGGTGCACAGGCCATTTGAAGTGCAACAACGGCATGTTGCATAGAGGAAAGCCGGTGTGAACATCAGGCAACGGGTGTGTCGGCGTCCTCCTTCGCACCGGCCGCTTCCCCGGTGACGGCCTGGCCTGGGGCGGGTTCCGCCGCCTCCTGCGCCGTCCGCCCGCCCGCGAAGAAGACCAGTGCCACCAACGTGACCAGAGCCATCCCGACGGTGAGCAGCGCGATGGGCAGGAAGTGTCCCGTGGACGCGAGCAGCGCCGTCGCGACCACCGGAGACAGACCTCCGGCCACGGCCGAGGAGAGCTCGTGGCCCAGCGCCATCCCGGAGTACCGGGTCTCGGTGCTGAACAGCTCGGAGAAGTACGACGGCTGGACGCCGATCATCGCGGCGATGGCGATGTGCCCGACGACGAACGCGAGCCAGACCGCGGCCGTGCTCCCCGTATCCATGAGCAGGAAGAAGGGCGCGGCCCATACGATCATGCCGATCGCACCGCCGAGGTAGACGGGCCGTCGGCCCACCCGGTCGGAGAGGCGGCCGAAGACCACCATCATCGCGGAGTCCACCAGCATCCCGACGATCCCCGCCCAGAGCAGCACCGTCGACGAGATGCCGACATACGCCCCGTAGACGAGCGAGAAGGACATGAAGATGTAGCTCGCGCCGCTGTCGGCGAAGCGCAGGGCCATCGCGAACAGGACCTGGCGCGGATGACGCCGCAGCACCTCCCGCAGCGGCGAACGCCGCTCGCTCTCACCGGACTTGGCCTCGAACCCGGTCGTCTCGCCGAGATTGCGGCGGATGTAGATGCCCACCACGAAGATCAGGGCGCTCGCCAGGAACGGCAGCCGCCAGCCCCAGGCGAGGAACGCGTCGCCGGTCACCTGTTCGGCCAGCCACAGGGCCAGGGAAGACAGCACGAAGCCGAGCCCCATGCCGGTCGAGCTGAACGAGGCGAGGAAGCCACGACGGTCGGCCGGGACGTTCTCGGTGATGATGAGCACGCCACCGCCCCACTCGCCGCCGGCCGCCGCGCCCTGCAGCACCCGGAGCAGGACGAGCAGCAGCGGCGAGACGATGCCCGCCGTGTCGTAGGACGGCAGCAGTCCCATACAGAAGGTGGTGCCGCCCATCAGGGAGAGCGTCGCCATGAGCGCGGTCTTGCGCCCGCGCCGGTCCCCGATGTGTCCGAACACGATGCCGCCGACGGGCCGGGCGGCGAAGCCGACGGCATGGCCGGCCAGGGCGGCGATGGTGCCGAGCAGCGGATGCCCCTCGGAGGGGAAGAAGACCGAGCCGAGGACCATCGCGGCGGCCGTCGTGTAGAGGAAGAAGTCGTACCACTCCAGCATGTTGCCGGCGACGGACGCGGTCACCACGCGCCGCGTCGCGGACGCGTCCTCGGTCGTGAACTTTCGGGACATGAGCACTCCTTGCCGATCGGGGCCGGGAATCGACGGAGCGTATGGACACCCGGGTGCCACCTCAACCGGGTCGGTCCGCCAGACGGGACGCCTCGCTTCATACGCGCCGCTGCCCGCTGGGAACGTGCCGCCACCACCACCCCACTCCGACCCGGAGGTCGCATCCGATGACTCGGCACCACCGCACAGGAGGGCGCCCGGCGCCGTTCTCGTTACCCTGCTCGCCGTGGTCCTGGCCGCCGCATGCGGCGCGGGCCGTCCGTACATCGTCACCGGCGCCCACCTCGCCATGGGCAACAGCGTCCTCACGAACGTCTGGGCGGAGATCGTCGCCTCCCAGGTCGGGCTGGGCTCGCGGATCTGGACTCGCGCCACTACGGGCGGATCGACCGGGTCTTCGTCGGCATCATCACCCTCGGGATCCTGGGGTTCGTGTATGACCGGATCCTGCACATCAGCGCGATACGTGTACTACACAGGTACGGAGTTAAGGTATGAACGACGGGAACAGCGGGGGGAACCGCGTGATCGGAGAACGGAAGCAAGTGAGCACCACCTCAGCCGCATCCACACCCACATCGCGAGCCCTGCTCCTGGAGGAGTTCGGCACCCTTCCGCGCCTCGTGGAACGGGCGGTCCCCGCGCCGCAGCCCGGACACACCCTCGTACAGATGAAGGCGGCGACGGTCGCCCACCTCGACCTCAACGTCCTTGACGGACAGTTCGGCATCCTGCCCGACCTGCCCTCCGTCCCGGGCACACAGGGCAGCGGTATCGTCCTCGCCTCCGACACCCACCCCGAGGGCGCGCTCGTCCGGGTACGCGGCGAAGGGCTCGGGCTCAGCCGCGCAGGCGCCTGGGCGGAGCACGTGCTCGTGCCCGACGCCGCCGTCGAGGTCATGCCGAAGGGCACCGACCCCGCGCTGGCCTGCATCTACTTCTCCCCCGTCGGCACCGCCTGGGCCTCCGTGCACCCGATCGCCCAAGTGCGGCCGGGCGAGCGGGTCATGGTCACCGGAGCGTCCGGCGCGGTCGGCGCGACGGCGGTGCAGCTGGCCGCCCGGGCAGGGGCCGAGGTCGTCGGCGTGGTCGGCCGCCCGGCCAAGCTGCCGCACGTCCCCGGCGCCGCGAAGGCGGTCCTCGCGGCCGACCTGTCCGAGGAGGCGATCGGCGGCAAGGTCGACGTGCTCATCGACACGGTCGGCGGCACGATTCTGCGCAATGCCCTCGGCCTGGTCCGCCCGCGCGGCCGGGCGGCGCTCGTCGGCTACACCGCAGGCCGTGAACTCACCCTCGACCTCGCGGACTTCTTCCTCGCCGACGTCTCGCTGCTCCCCGTCAACATGATCAGCCGGGGCAAGGAGGTCGCCGCGGAGGTCGTGCGCCTGCTGCCGGACCTCTCCTCCGGCGAGCTCACGCTGCCGTACGAGCGCTACGGCATCGACCATCTCGAGGAGGCGGTGGGGCGGCTGCGTACGGGCGAGGCAATTGGCAAGGTGGTGCTCGACCTGGGCTGACACCCGGCGGGTCGCCGAGGCGACTGACGGCCGGCGTTGCGGCGCCGCCGGGGCATGGACGGAATTGTGGACGCCCGCGGCGCCTGGAGCCGCAGCGCCGTGCAGACAGGGATGGCAGCGGAGGCGGCCGACGCTCAGCCCGGTTCAGGGCCGGGATGGCAGCGGAGACGGCCGACGCTCAGCCCGGTTCAGGGCCGGGCGACGGGTGGAGTCGGGGATCACGGGCGGACGTCTGACGGCGCCAAGGGACAAGGGCTGCCGTCAGCGTCCCGAAAGCGACGGCGACGACGTCGGCTGCGCCCGGTTCAGCTGCGAGGTGGAACTGTCGGACGACACTGGTCCTCGGCCCGTGCCCCTACGGTCCTGCCTGACTGGCCACCGCCGGATCCTCCGTAGAAGTAGCGGTTCTCGGTGTACATCTTGTCGGCGACGGCTGTCACGCGCGCCAGCACACGGCGGACCGTTCGACCGCACCACCCGCGCCGCCCTCACCCCGCTCGCAGGTCAGGCGCGGTACCGGATTTCCAGCATCGTGCAGCCGGCCGGCGTGCGATAGGGGCCGTGGTGCATACCGGGACGGCGGCTCGCATAGTGACCCGGCCCGAACGTCTGCCCGAGCGTGAGGTCGACCAGGTCGCCTTCCAGCAGGTACACCTCTTCGACGTAGTCGTGAGTGATCACTCCCGCGGCGCTGGTGTCCAGACCAGGCATCCAGCGCACAAGCCGGGTCAGCACAGCAGGATCATCAGGATCCCGCGACAACACCCTCTCCTCGGTACCCGGCTGCGCGGCTTCCCGCCACGGCACATCGTCGCCCGCAAAGAACTCGAGTTCCTCTTTCATGACACCTCTTCCTGATCGCCGACGGCGGCACGCCGCCGGAATGCGCCACAACTCCGTTTGCTGCTCGACCTCTTCCAGGTCCACCGCCATAGTGTCGCCCCGGAGCGCGCTCGGCCGACCGGTGACCTGCATCGCGCAGGAACCGGGCGTTCGCCTCATCGCCACGACTTCCTCCGTCGGCGGGCAGAGAGATCACCTTGACTGCGACGTGCCGGTCCGGCGTCTCGTCGTGTGCCTCCCGCGACTGCCCCACGCCGCCCTCGCCGGGAGGCCGTCCCAACCGGCAAAGACCCAGGACGAGTTGATCGCGGGGCTGTCCGGCTGAGCCGGTGCTGCCCGTCGCTGCCTGCGCGACGATCAATCAGCTGCGCCCTCACCCTTGCCGCGCCGCGAACAGCCCGGTTAGCGTATCTGGTGCAACTGGTCTGCGAAGGAGTCACTCTGGTGCGCGTGTTGCCGACGGTATTCCCCGATCCGTACGCCCTCGGACGCGCCCTCGCGACGATGGTCGCGGACGGGCTGGAAGAGGCCGCCCGCGAGGGCAGACCGTACGTCCTGGGCTGCCCGGGCGGGCGCAGCGCCCGGACCACCTATCAAGCGCTCGCCGGCGAGGTCGCGCGGCGCGGACTCGACCTGCGCCATCTGACGGTGGTGATGATGGACGAGTACGTCGTCGAGGGCGCGGTGCCGGGTGAGTTCCGGCCCGTCGACCACCGACTCCCGTACTCCTGTGCGCGGTTCGGCCGGGAGGAGATCGCCGGACCGCTCAACACCGCAGCGGGCGTCGGCCGTTCGATCGCACCCGACCGTCTGTGGGTGCCCGATCCGTCTGATCCGGAGGCTTACGACAAGCGCATCGCAGACCTCGGCGGCATCGACCTGTTCATCCTCGCCACAGGCGCCGGGGACGGCCACGTCGCCTTCAACGCGCCCGGCACGCCGGCCGGCACCCGCACCCACGTGGCCCGGCTCGCGGAGCAGACGCGCCGCGACAACCTCGTCACGTTCCCGACCTTCGACGGCCTCGACGACGTGCCGTCGCACGGCGTGACCGTCGGGGTCGGCACGATCAGGGAACAGTCGCGCCGGACCGTCCTCGTGGCCCACGGCCCGGACAAGGCGGCGGCCGCGCGCCGGCTGGCGGCGGCCGTGTCGTACGAGCCGGACTGGCCCGCCACGGTCCTCAGCGACTGCGCCGGCCCCGGCCTCTTTCTCGACGCCGACGCCGCGCACGCCCTCTGACCAACACCCCCCGCCTTACGCCTCACGTCCAAGGAGACCCCGGCATGGCCCGTATCAAGATCGCTTATCTCGGCGGGGGATCCACCCGCGCCCCCGGCACGATGGCCTCGTTCATGCACCAGGGCGAGAACTTCGACGGCTCGGAATTCATGCTGATCGACCTCGATCCGGACCGCCTCGAGGTCGTGAAGACGATCACCGAGAAGATGGCCCGCGCCAAGGGTCTCGACATCACGGTGACGGCCACCACGGACCGGCGCGAAGGCGTACGCGACGTCGACGCCGTCCTGTCCTCCTTCCGTCCGGGCGGCTTCGAGGCACGGGCGCTCGACGAGCGGATCCCCCTCAAGCACGGTGTGATCGGCCAGGAGACGCAAGGCCCCGGCGGCCTGATGATGTCGCTGCGCTCGGTCCATGTGATGCGCGGGCTCTGCGACGACCTGGCCGCCGTCGCGCCGCGCGCCCGCATCTTCAACTACACCAACCCGGTCAACATCGTCTCTCAGGCGGTCTCGGAGTACAGCGGCATTCCCATCGTCTCGTTCTGCGAGGGCCCGATGTGCTTCCCGCCGGTCATCGCCCGCGCCGCGGGACTCGACCCCGACCTGCTCGTGACGAAAATGGCCGGCGTCAACCACAACTGCTGGTCCACGGAGGCGACGTACGACGGCGAGGACGCCATCGCGCTCCTGCGTGAGCGCTGGGAGCAGCTGAAGGACACCCCGACCGCCGACGTGCACGGCCGGCGCGCCCTGCACCTCGCCGTCACCATGGGCTCGATCCCCTCGGACTACTTCCTCTACTACTACTTCCGCGAGGACCGGCTGCGCGAGCTGCGGCACGCACCGACGACCCGCGCGGAGGACATCCTGTCCGAGGTGCCCAACTACTGGGCGCACTACCGCGAGCAGGCCGCCGCCGACGACCCGCGGCTCGACCCGGCCCGTTCGCGTGGCGGCATCCACGAACTGGAGCTCGCCATCGACGCGATGAGCGCGTACTACAACGACACCGGCGCCCGCCTCCCGTTCAACGTGCCCAACACCGGCGGATTCCTGCCCGGTTTCGACGAGTCCACGGTCGTCGAGGTCTGGGGCACGGTCGACGCGAAGGGCTTCCACCCGGAGGAGCAGAGCCCGCTCCCGCACTCCGTGCGTGGCATCACCCAGGCCCTCGCCGAGTACCAGATCCTCGCCGCGAAAGCCGGCTGGGACGGCGGACGTGACGACGCCGTACGCGCCATGGCCGCGAACCCGCTGGTCCCCTCACTCCCGGTCGCCGAGGCGCTGTACGCCGAGATGGCCGTGGCGCAGCGCGCGTGGCTGCCCGAGAGGCTTCTTCCGTGAGCAGATCCGGCCTGTATCTCGGCGTCGACGCAGGCAACAGCAAGACCGTCGCGCTGCTCTGCCTGCCCTCCGGCGAGACCGTCGGCGCCGGGCGGGCGGGCTGCGGCGACATCTACGGGGCGCCGAGTCCGGCCGACGCGGTGCGCGAGGTGACGGCGGCGATCGGCGACGCCCTGGCCGCGGCCGGGGCGGGCCGCGCCTCGGTCGCGGGCGCTGCGTTCCGGCTGGCCGGAGTCGACTGGCCCGAGGACCGGGAGTTCTGGGAGGGCGTACTGGAGGACCACTGCCCAGCGCTGCGCCGTCGTACGGTCCTCAACGACGGCTACGCATCGATCCGCTGCGGCGAACTGTCCGGGGCCGGCGTCTCCGTCCAGTCCGGCACGGCCGCCGCGGTCGCCGCTCGCGGGCGCACCGGCGCCATGTGGGACATGGGCTTCCGGGTCCAGCACCCGATGGGCGCTTCGGGCCTGGTCATAGAGGCGTTGAGGGCGGTGTTCCTCGCCGACCTGGGATTGGCCCCGCAGACCGATCTGACCAAGGCGCTGGTGGAGTTCTACGACCAGCCGGGGGTTGAGGAGCTCAACCACTGGTTCACCCGCCGCGTGAACGGGGCGCCGCTGTCGGCGCGCCCCCGTGCCGCCCGGGTGGTCACAGCGGTCGCCGCGGCGGGCGATCCGGTGGCGGAGGCGATCGTGCGCGAGGAGGGGCGGCGCCTGGCGATGTACGCGGGTGTCGCCGCCCGCGCCACCGGGCTCGCGGAGGGGAACGGCACGGTGGATGTCGTCCTGTCCGGCTCGGTCCTGATGGCCGCGGATTCGCCCGTGACCGCGGCTCTCGTGACAGCGCTCGAGGCCGAACTGCCCGGTGCCGTACCGCACCGGGCGGTGCTGCCCCCGGTCGCGGGGGCGGCCCTGGACGCGCTCGGCGAGAACGGAGTCGCGGTGACGGAGACGGTCGCCGCCCGGCTCGCCGCGAGCCTTCCGCCGCCCGGGTTCTTCACGACCTGACGCGCTGCGCGGTGTTCAGGCCGGCCGGAACAGGTCCGCCTGGAAGCGGTAGGCGTCGCTGCGGTAGACCGCCTGCCCGATCAGCACCGGTGTCTCCTCAGCCGTGTATGCCACCTCGTCGCCGATGAGCACCGGCACTCCGGGCTCGACGTCGAGCAGCGCCGCCGTCTCCTCGTCCGCGGCATCGGCCCGTACCGTGTACGCGCTGCGCGCCACGGACAGCCCGCACTCCGCCTCCAGGACCTCGTACAACGAACGGTCCGTCATGTCGTACGAGGCCAGCGCGTCCGCGTGGGCGACGACGCTGAGGTCGACACAGATCGGCACTCCCTCCATGGACCGCAGCCGCCGCAGCTCCAGGACCCTGGCGGCCGGCGCGATCCGCAGCCGCTCCGCTTCCTCGAAGGCGGCCGGGCGCGCCTTCTGCGTCAGGATTCTGGCCTGCGGGGTCAGCCCGCGGGCCCGTGCCATCTCGGAGAAACTCTGCAGCGTGCTGGGCGGTTCGCCGACCGCCTCGCGCGGGACGAACCAGCCGCGCTGTGCGGAGCGTTCGAGCCGCCCCTCGGCCGCGAGCCCACCCAGGGCGTGGCGCAGCGTGGAGCGGCTCACGCCGAGAGCGACCGCGAGATCGCGCTCTCCGGGCAGTCGGCGGCCGGGCGGGTAGGTGCCTCGGCGAAGCGCGTCGTCGAGCTTGCGGTACGTCTGTGCGGCAACAGCTCCACTCGCCGCGTCCTGGTCGGCCATGCGGCCCGCCCTTCCACCATCCGGTCCCACGGGTCAAGGAAATTGCCAGCGTACCAACCACTGGACTAACTGGTCTGCCCGCTCCTAAGCTCACCGCACCTCACGCCCCTCAGCGACAGGAGGCGCCGTGCACATACGCAGGCGACCATCGTGGATCCGCACCCTCGCTGCCCCGCTCCTCGCCGCCTCGTTACTGACCGCCTGCGTGCCCGGCATGTCCACCGGGGTCCGGGCCGACGCAAAGGCGCAGGGCCCCGTGGTCACCCGTCCGGGCGCGATCGGCCCGGCCCGGCTCCGCGTCCTCGACTACTTCGGCGGCGGCCCCGACAAGGCCTGGATGACCGGAGTCATCAAAGCCTTCCAGAAGAAGTACCCGCAGATCACCGTCAGCGAGACCAAGCAGAACTTCGACGACATCATGAAGTCCCTGCCCCTGAAGCTGCGTTCGGGCAGCCCTCCCGACATCGTCCCCGCCAACAACGGCTGGCAGTCCCTGGGTACCCTGGTCCGCGGCAACCTGGTCCTCGACCTCGACCGGTACGCGGACGCCTATGGCTGGAAGAAGTCGTTCCCCGCTTCGATCCAGCGCGAGCACGCCTTCTCTCCCGACGGCCGGGAGATGGGCACCGGCCCGCTCTTCGGCACCCCCATCAGCCGGGGTTCGATCATCGAGGTCTACTACAACCGGGCGCTCCTCAAGAGGATCGACGCTCAAGTACCCAAGACCTTCGGCGAGTTCGAGGACGCCTTGGTCAAGGCGAAGGCGGCGGGCATCACCCCGGTCTCGCTCGGCAACGTCGAGGGAAACGGCGTCCTCTCCGGCCTCTTCGCCCTGACCGACGCCCTCGGCGACCCTGAGAAGATCGCCGACTTCACGTACTCGCAGGGCGACGTCCACATGCGCGAGACCGGCTTCCAAAAAGCCGTGACCACCCTGAAGAGATGGTCGGAGAAGGGGTACCTCACCAAGGGCTACGCCGCCACCCCCTACGCCGACGCGATGCAGTCGTACCTCGACGGCAAGGAACTCTTCCGCTTCGAGTACTCGGGGACTCTGCCGACGAAGCCGGGTGACGGCGACCGGTTCGGCTCGTTCGTCCTGCCGCGGGCCGACGGCGGCGCACCGGTCGCCACCATGTCGGCCGCCAGCAACTTCTCCATCTCCGCCAAGTCGAAGTACCCGGACGCCGCCGCCGCGTTCCTGAACTTCGCCGCGAGCCCGCAGGCCGCTCAGATCGCCGTCGAAGTCGGGGCCATGCCGATGCTCGCGACTCCGCGTCTCCCGGCCGACCACGACAAGCTCACCGCCGACGAGGTCGCCAACGTGGCGCAGGTCGCTCAGGACGACACAGCGGTCCCGTACATGGACTGGGCCACCCCGACCCTGGTCACCACGATGACCCGCCGCATGCAGGACCTCCTCGCGGACAAGACCTCGGTCACGGCGGTTGTCGATGCCACGCAGGACGACTACGCGAAGTTCCAGAAGGAACAGCGCGAACAGAAGGCGAGGTAGCGACGGTGACCACCATCGACGCGCGTCGGCCGGACGCGGTACGGGACGGCATCGCGGCCCCGGTCTCCCGCCCGGCCGACCGCAGGACGTCCCGTTCCGCGTCCGGCCGGCACCCCTGGCTCGGCCTTGCCTATCTCTCCCCGGCTCTGCTCGTGTACGCGGTCGTGGTGCTCGTGCCGGTCGTCCAGGGCGGCTATGTCTCCCTTTTCGACTGGGACGGCGTCACCCCCGCCCGGTGGACGGGCCTCGGCAACTACGCGACCTTCCTGCATGATCCGGTGCTGCGCCAGGCTCTCGCGCACACCCTGGTCTTTCTGGTCTTCTTCGCCTTCCTGCCGCTCGTCCTCGGCCTGGTCAGCGCGTCGCTCACCTCGCGCAGGGACGTGCGCGGCAACTCCGTCCTCCGCTGGGTGATCTTCCTGCCCCAGGTGATGACACCGGCGGTCACCGCGATCGTGTGGAAACAGATCTACGCACCGCAGGGCCCGGTCAACTCGGTGCTTCGCGCCTTCGGCCTCGACGCCCTGGCCCGCGGCTGGCTCAGCGACTACACCTGGGCGCTGCCCGCCCTCGGCCTCATCGGCACCTGGGGCGCGTTCGGCCTGTGCACGGTCCTGTTCGTCGCGGGCACTCAGGCGATCCCGACCGAACTGTACGACGCGGTGCGGATGGACGGCGCCGGTCCCATCAGGGAGTTCTTCACCGTCACGCTGCCGGGCCTGCGCGGGCACCTCGCCATCGTCCTCACGCTCACCACGATCGGCGCGATCCGTGTCTTCGACGTCGTCTGGCTCACCACTCATGGCGGCCCCGGCACCTCGACGGTCACCCCGACGACCGTTCTGTACGAGCGTGCCTTCGCCAATCCCGACATCGGCGCCGCAGCTGCCGTCGGCGTCGTGATCGCTCTTGTCTCCCTGGCCGTGTCCCTGGCCATCCTCCGGCTCTCCGAGGACAGGTCCCGATGATTTCCACGAAGGAAAAGTTCTCAACTACGCGGTCCTGACCGTGATCGCCGTCGGTGTGCTCTTCCCGATCGGCTGGGTGCTCGGCGTGGCACTCAGCCCGAACGCCACCGGCACGCTCGACCTCGGCGATCTGCGGTGGGGCAACTTCACCACCGCCTGGGCCCAGGCGGACTTCACCCACTACCTGAAATCCAGCCTCATCATCAGCGGCAGCGCGGTGGTGGTCTCGACCGCCCTCGCGATCCTGAGCGGTTACGCCTTCGGGGTCCTCGGCGTCATCGGTGAGAAGTGGCTTTTCCCCCTGGTGCTGCTCGGCCTGATGGTCCCGATGGAAACGATCGTGGTGCCGCTCTACTACGACTTCTTCGCGTACCACCTGACCGACACCTACCAGGGCATCGTCCTCATCCATGTCGGCATGGGCGTGAGCTTCGGGGCCTTCTGGATGCGGGCCGCGTTCCGGACCGTTCCGCGGGCGATCGCCGAGTCGGCGGAGATGGACGGGGCGGGCTCGTGGGCCCAGCTGTGGCGGATCCATCTGCCCATTGCCCGGCCCGCCGTGATCACCTTCGTACTCCTCACGTTCATGTGGACCTGGAACGACTACTTCCTGTCCCTGATCATGGTGACCGATCCGGATCACCAGCCGATGACGCTCGGCCTCGGCGCCTTCTCCACGCGCTACGGCATCCAGGCCAATCTCCTGTCGGCAGGCGCGGTGACGATCTCGCTGCCGATCGTGCTGCTCTATCTGTTCTTCCAGCGTCACTTCATCCGCGGCATCCTCTCCGGGGCCGTACGCGAGTAACAAGCGCGGACCAACACCCGTGCCCCGCACTCGACTTGAGTGCGGGGCACCGGTCATACGCGGGTCATGTCGTAGGCGGGTCAGGACGAACGCGGGTCGTGCTTGCCCCGGCCGTCCTGCGCCGCCTGCTCCGCGCCGTCGTACGCGAAGTCGGGGAAGGTGCTCTGGATCTCCACGACCCGTCCCTCCTCCGCCGAACGCTTGGCGGCCAGCATCACTTCGAGGGCGTGGTAGGCGTGCTCGGGCCGGGTGAGCGTACGGGTGCCGTTCTCCACGCAGTCGACGAGATGACGGAGGCCGTCGGTCCAGGGCCAGTTGGGTTCAGTCTCGCCGACGATCTCCCAGGAGCCTCGCGCATTGGTCCATTGCTCGAAGCCCTCGGGCGCCCAGTCGTCGCCCAGCATCTGCATCGTCCCGGCGCTGCCGTACAGCTCCACGGCCGGCGACCGGTACTTCTGCAGCGTGAAGCCGGTGGCGATGGACGCGAACCGGGCGTCCCCGAAGTCCAGGACGATGTGCGCGTTGTCGTCGGAGCGTACGGTGACCTGCTCGCCCTCCGCCTCGCGCTTGGGAACGGCGACGCCGACCATCGCGGTCACCCGCTGCACGGAGCCGAGGAATCCGCACAGGCTGGTGAGGTTGTAGACCCCGAGGTCGAAGAGCGAGCCGCCGCCCTGCTCGTAGAACCAGCGTCCCCACCAGGGCCCCGACCAGCCGTAACGGGCCCTGGCCAGATGGAGCGCGCCGATCTCCCCGTCGCGCACGCGCCGGTGCATCTCGCGATACGTCGGGGACAACGCGACGTGCGGGGCGCAGACCAGCTGTCCGCGGGCACCGGCGGCCGCCTCGAGGAGTTCGGCGGCCTCCTCCAGGGAGGTCGCCATCGGCTTCTCGACCAGGACGTGCTTTCCGGCCTCCAGGGCTGCACGCGCCAGCGATCCGTGCTCGTTCATGCTGGTCAGGACGAGGACGATGTCGAGGTCCGCGCGGTCTATCAGCTCCTGGCCGTCCGCGAACGAGGTGTCGGCCCCGAACCGCTCGGCGGTCGTCGCCCGCTTGCCGGGGTCCGGGTCGTACCCCGCCACCAGCTCGATACGTCCTTCGTGCTGGAGCTTGGTGATCAGGGAGGAGTATGGGCCTTGGAACACACTGCCGAGGCCCAGGACTCCGATCTTGAGTGTCATCGCACCGGTCTCCTTCTGTCGATCGGATCGGGTAGAGGTCGTGCGGTGGAACTGCTCACGCGAGCTGGACGACCAGCCGCTCGCCGTCCGCACCTCCCGGCCACGTCACCAGGACGCCGCCTTCGGTGCGTTCGGTACGGACGCCGTCCTCGACGACGACCGTCCGGCCGGTCTCGAGAAACGCGCTGCCGGGCCCCGCGCCCCGCCGCAGCGACAGCATGGATCCGTCCCCCGGGCCGTCGAGTTCGGCCGTCGCCCAGCGCAGCACCGCCGCGTCGAGACGGACGTCGAGCGGCAGCATCAGGCCGGTGCGGGCGGGCAGTTCGAGCACGGTGCCACCGGCGTACACCTCTCCCGCCACGGTCAGCGTGAAGCGCTGCGGCTGCACGGAGACGTTGATCAGGTGGACGAGCTTCTGGCCCGTCGCGTCCGCCGTGACCGTGGTGGCGAGTCCGGGCGTCGCTCCGTCGGCGACGGTCGTGGCGCGTACGCCGAGACGCCCGAGCAGCATGCGCCAGAACTCCAGGTGGCACGGATAGTCGCAGGCAATGACGACTGCCCGGCCGCCTCCTTCGAGGGTGACGTCCATCGCGGCGGGCGAGCCGTCGGCGACGTCCAGGGCGAGCGGTTCGGCCTTGGCCACGCCGGTGCCCGTGGTCCGCAGCCGCTCCAGGAAGCCGACCCGGACCTCGGGCTGCGGACCGGCCCAGCCGATGGCCCGTACGGACGGGAAGTAGCCGCCCGTGCCGTCCGCGGTCTCCTCGACCGCGAGACCGAGCGCCTCGGCGAGCACCGTGCAGGGCGTGCCGTCGTCGTCGAGGACCGGAAGCCGCCCGTGAAGAAGCAGGCGGCCGCCCGCGCGCAGATACGCGGCGAGCCGCTCCTGAACCGCGTGCCCCAGCGTGGCGGGCGTGGCGAGCGCGAGCACCGGTCCGGCCGGATCGAGCTCGCTGCGGAACGACGTCGGCGCCGCCGAGAGGTCGCGCGCCGCGAAGGAGTGGCCGCCGAGGACGAGGGCGCGGGCCAGGATGTCGCGCGGCCCCATGCCCCGCGAGCGTTCGATGTCGCGGCGCTGTTCTCGCCGGGCGCCGGAGGCGGGGTGGGCGAACTCGGTCAGATAGTGGTCGGGGACGTAGCCGAGGACGAGGTCGTCGTGCACCTCGTCCATGTCGGCCAGCAGGTGCTCGCTGCCGCGCACCGCGCGCACGACGTCCCGGATCCCGGTGTACGCCTCGCTGAGCCTGCCCTCGGGGTCGACGGGCGCGGCGAAGCCATGGCGTTCACCGGTGAAGGCGATCCGGTCGTTGCCGTCGCCGGCGGGCTCGTCCAGGGGCGGATTGTGGCCGCCGCTGAACAGGTAGTAGTTGATCAGCCGGTTGCCCTGGGCGACGCACAGGCGGGTCTTGAGTCCGGTGGCCTCGGGGGCGGCCTGGCGGCTCAGGTCCTCGCCGTAGTCGCCGGTGCCGGCCTCGAACTCCAGTGAGGTGAGCGGCTGGTCGGCGTCGTGGACGGCGGCCATGAAGGCGTTCATGACGTACAGGTCGGGGGTGTTCTCGACGGTCGCGTCGTACAGGTAGTGGTCCGAGCCGGAGGTCATCCGCGGGATGCCGGCGTACGCGCGGGACAGCTGGCTGATGCCGATCGGGAAGGTGCGGCCGCGGGCGGCGTCGGTGCCATGCAGGTTGACCAGCATCGGGACCTCGATGCCGTGCTCCAGGGCCACGTCGCGCAGTCGCAGCAGGTACGTGGCGTACCGGTCGCGGTGGTGGTCCGCGAGGTCGTGGTGGAGCGTCAGCTGCTGGGCCTCGGTGCCGCTGCGGGTACCGCCGGAGCGCCACTGATCCGCCCATGCCGCGAAGTCCGCGGGGTCCGCGCCGTAGCGGCGTACGGACTCCTCGCGGCCCCACCGCTCAAGGGACTGCGACGCCAGCGCGGCCAGGGTGCGGTCGGTGAGTTCGGGGGCGCCGCTGACCCAGGTCAGCATGCCGACCTCGTTGTCGAGCTGGAGGGCCGCGACCGGGCCGCCGCGGGTGATCTGATGCTCGGCGAGTACGGACGTGACGGCCGCGAACCAGCGTTCGGCCTGGGAGAGATAGCCGGGGGCCAGGTAGTCGAGCGTGCGGGTCGGCACGGGGTCGCCGTCCCAGCCGCGCGGCACTGCCTCGGGGTGGTCCCGGTAGATCCGGAAGGGCACGCCCTCGTTCTTGAGCTCGGCCATGACGAACGGGCCGGGACGTGCGATCACCAACAGATCGCGTTCGGCGGCGAGTTCGAGGAAGTGGACGAGGTCGCGGTACTCGCTGGTGGCTCCCGTCAGATCCACCTCGCCGTCGGGGGTCTCGTGCACCAGCCATGGCATGTAGCTGGCGACGGCGGTGCAGCCTGCCGCCAGCAGCTTGTCGAGCCGGTCGGCCCAGTCCCCACGGCGCAGCCGGAAGTAGTGCACCTCCCCGGCCATGACGATCCTCGGCACCCCACCCACGAGGAGCCGTCGTCGCTCGAACTCGACTGTTCTGTCTGCCTGTTCCCCGGACGCGGAGCCCTGCGCCCGTGCCCCGTGTGTCGCGCGGTCCGAACCTTGCGAAGTGCTCACGAAACAGTCCCCATCAGGTGATTTTCGGAATTCTGAGATCTGAACCCCGGTTCCTGACAGGGGTATTGCCATCTCTGCCAGGGCCGGACTACGTTCCTGAAATCGCCGTGAAACCGGTTTCCCGAAACCGGTTTCCCGAACATATCGGGGGCCGTCACGATGGGCAATAGCCGTGTATCACTGCGCTGGGTGGCACAACAGGCGGGTGTTTCGCCCGCCACGGTCTCGCGTGTCTCGCGGGGTTCGGCCACGGTCTCACCGGAGTTGCGCGAGAGGGTCCTGCGCATCATCGAGGAGTCCGGCTACCGCCCCAACCATCTGGGCCGCGCCCTTGCCGAGACCCGGCACGGAGCGCTCGGCCTGGTCTTCCCGGGCCTGTCGGGACCGTACTTCTCCGAGCTGCTCCAGGGTTTCGAGGAGGAGGTGCAGGAGTCGGGCGACAGCATGTTCCTGCTCGCCTCCCACTCCCACTCGGAGACCGACACGCGGGTGATCGATCTCGCCGGCCGCGTCGACGGCCTGGCCATCCTCGCCGGCACCGTGTCCGACGCGGCCCTCGAACAGGTGGCGCGCCAGGTGCGGCTGGTGGTGGTGTGCGCCCGGGAGCGGGGCGCGCACACGACGGTGACCATGGACAACACCACCTTCGGGGCGCTGGCCCGGCATCTGCTCGTCGAACACGGCTACCGCCGCCTCGCGTTCGTCGGCAATCCGGACGGCTCCCCCGATGTGACGTCCCGCTGGGAGGCGTTCCTCGGCGCGCACCAGGAGGCGGGGGTGGTTCCACCCGCCGAGCCCGTACGGGTCGGGCTCCAGCAGTCCGACGGGATCATCGCCGCCCAGCAGATCCTGGACGGCGGACAGCGGCCCGACGCGGTGATGTGCGCCAACGACGAGACCGCGCTGGGGCTGGTGCTCAGCGCGCTCGGCCGCGGCCTGCGCGTGCCCGACGACCTCGCGGTCACAGGATTCGACGACATGGATATGGCGGCCATGGTGCGGCCAGGACTGACCACGGTCCGTCAGCCCATCCGCGAACTCGCCACCACCACGGCCCGTCTCCTGGCCGACCGGGAGCCACGGGTCACCCGGCACATCACCCTGCCGACCCGGCTCGTCCTGCGCGAATCGTGCGGCTGCCGCCCGGCGGTCGCAGACCCCTTGGACACCTGAGCGCCGACCATCGGACAGCGGAACAGACGCGCGACACCTGCAGACGACGGAGGTATCTCAATGACGAGACGGCCACGCTTCACCACTGCGCTCATAGCAGGCCTGGCGAGTTCGAGCCTGCTGCTCGCAGGATGCACGGGCACCGAGGACACCGCCGACAGCGTCAACTCGGGCGGAATGATCAGCCACATCACGTACGCGGGCATCGGCGGCGGCAGCGCACCGCAGGCCAACTACAACCCGTTCCTCGACACTTCCAAGCTCGTGGCCACGAACTTTGTGTACGAGAGCCTCTACCAGATCGAGCAGAACAGCTGCAAAGAGGTCCCCTGGCTGGCGAAGTCGTACGACTGGCAGGACCCGAAGACCCTTGTCTTCACCCTCCGTCCGGGCGTGCAGTGGAACGACGGCAAGCCGCTGACCGCGGACGACGTCGCGTTCACCTTCAACATGATCAAGAAGTACGACGTCCTGGACACCAAGGCGGTGTGGCCGCTCCTGAAGTCGGTGAAGGCCACCGGTGACAACCAGGTCACCTTCTCCTTCAAGAAGCCCGGCGCCTCGGGCTTCACGACGATCAGCTCCATCCCGATCGTGCCCGAGCACATCTGGTCGAAGGTCAAGGACCCGACGAAGTTCACCAACGCCAAGAACCCGGTCGGCACCGGCCCGATGAAGGTCAAGTCGTTCAACCCCCAGCAGGTGGTGACCGAGCGCAACGCCCGCTACTGGCAGGCCGACAAGGTCAAGGTCAAGGAGGTCCGCTTCAAGGCCAACAACGGCTCTCCCGAGATCGAGCAGCTCAAGATGGGCCGCGGCGAGTACGACACCAACGGGATGTTCATCCCGGACGTCAAGAAGGCGTACGTCGACAAGGACCCGAAGCACCACCACTACTGGTACGCGCCGGGCATGGTGATGAGCGTCTACATGAACCTCACCGAGGCCCCCTTCGACGATGTCGCCTTCCGCCGCGCGCTCACGAGCGCCTTCGACCGCGACACCGTGGCGCGGAAGGCACAGCTCGGCTATGTGAAAACGGCCAGCCAGACCAGCCTCGTCCTGCCCGGCCAGCAGGACTGGCTGCCCAAGGGCATCAAGAACGACGGCCGCATCCCGTTCGATCCGAAGGCCGCCGACGAGGCGCTCACGAAGGCCGGTTACAAGAAGGACTCCCGGGGCCGGCGGCTCGGCAAGGACGGCAAGCCGATCTCGTTCAAGTTCAAGGCCCCCACGGCGTACACGGACTGGGTCGCGGCGGCCGAGATCCTCGTCAAGAACCTCAAAGCGCTCGGTCTCCAGGTCGAACTGGACCGCACGACGCCGGAGGCCCACGACGAGGACCGAGCCATGGGCCGCTACGACATGATGTTCGGCGCGCACGGCGGCGACTGCAACATGTCCAACGGCTTCGGCTACCCACTCGGCAGCGAGGGCACCGCCCCCATCGGGAAGCACGCCTTCAGCAACGAGGTCCGCTGGAAGGACCGGAAGACCGACGCGCTCCTCGCCGATCTGCGGTCCGCCACCACCAAGGCGGACCAGAAGAAGGCCGTCGCGGGCCTCAGCGCGATCATGACGGACGAGGTCCCGATGATCCCGATCTGGTACGGCGCCAAGTGGTTCCAGTACGACACCACGCGGGCCGTCGGCTGGCCGAACGCGAAGAACCCGTACGCCGCGGGCGGCGACAACCTCATCATCCTCACCCATCTGCGCCCGGCCAAGGACTGAGCCGGAATGACGTACTTCCTCCGCCGCGCCGGGTTCTTCCTGGCCACCCTCTGGGCCGCGGTGACCCTGAACTTCCTGATCCCCCGGCTCCAGCCGGGCGATCCGGCCCAGGCGCTCCTCACGCGTCTGGCGGGCAAGACCGGCGTGACCGACCCGACCCAGCTGGCGGCCGTCCGCAAGATGCTCGGCGCGCCCGACGGCAGTCTGCTCACGCAGTACTGGGACTACCTCGGGGCGCTCGCCCACGGGCAGTTCGGCATCTCGTACACCTACTATCCGTACAGCGTGGGCGACGTCGTCATGCAGGCCGTGCCCTGGACCCTGATCCTGGTCGGGGTCACCCAGATCCTGTCGTTCGTGGTCGGCACGCTCCTCGGGGCCTGGGCCGCCTATCGGCGCAACAGCCGGGTCGACACGGTGATCACGCTCGGTTCGACCTTCGTGGGCACCCTGCCGTTCTTCTGGATCGCGCTGCTCCTCGTGTTCGTCTTCGCCATCACCCTCAACTGGTTCCCCGAGGGCGGCGGTTACGGCGGCGGCAGCTCTCCGAGCTGGACCTGGTTGTTCTTCTCCGACGCGTTCCAGCACAGTGTCCTGCCCGCCGTCGCGCTGCTGGTCACCGGGCCGATCGGCTGGATCATCGGCATGCGCAACAACATGGTGCAGACCCTCGGCGAGGACTACGCGCGGCTCGCCCGCGCCAAGGGCCTGCCGCGCCGCCGGATCGCCCTGACCTACGGCGCGCGGATCGCGATCCTGCCGAATGTCACGGGCTTCGCCATCGCGCTCGGCGGCATCCTCGGCGGCACCGTGCTCGTGGAGAGCATCTTCAGCTACCCCGGGCTCGGGCGTCTCCTCCTCGAGGCAGTGAGCAACAAGGACTTCCCGCTGATGCAGGCGCTGTTCCTGTTCACCACCGTTGGCGTCCTGATCGCCAACTTCCTTGCCGACATGGCTTACGGGTTCCTGGATCCGCGGGTCCGCCGCACGGAGGCAGCCTGATGACCCTCGCCAACACCCCGAGCGCCGCGGCGGTGCCGAACGCCGGCGACACCGAGGGCGTGCAGCTCGCCGCGATCACCGCCGGCCGCTCCGCGCGGCTGCCCGGCTGGTTTCTCATCCTGTGGCGTAACGGCAAGTGCCGCGCCGGGCTGCTGCTGCTCACCGCCTTCGTCCTCGTCGCGGTCTTCGCCCCCGTCATCGCGCCGTACTCGCCGCGCACCGACAGCTTCGGCCTGTCCGAGGGGCCGACGGCCGCGCACTGGCTGGGCACCACCGCACGCGGTGAGGACGTGTTCTCGCAGGTGATCCACGGGGCCCGGACCTCACTGATCGTCGGCGTGGTCGCGGGCACCCTGTCCACCCTGATCGCGGTCGCCGTCGGGCTCACAGCCGGCTATCTGCAGGGCGCGGTCGACGAGGTCCTCTCGTTCTTCATCAACCTTGGTCTCGTCGTCCCTGTCCTCCCCCTGATGATCACCCTCGCGGCGTACGCGCCGGTCAAGGGCCTCTGGCTGATCATCGTCGTCATCACGGTCACCGGCTGGGCCTTCGGCGCCCGCGTCAAACGCGCCCAGATCGCCACCCTGCGCACCCGCGACTACGTGACGGCCGCCAAGTTCGCGGGCGACAGCACGCCACGCATCATCCTGTACGAGATCGCGCCCAACATGATCTCGCTGATCGTCGTGGACTTCATGGGAGCGTCGCTCGGCGCGATCGGTGCCGAGGCGGGCCTGTCGTTCCTGGGCCTCGGCGACCCGTCGACGACGAGCTGGGGAACGATGCTCAACCAGGCGAGCATGGGCGGCGCGATGACGACCGGCCAGTGGGCATGGCTGATCGCGCCGGGCCTGGCACTCGCCCTCCTCGTCACCTCGTTCTCGCTGATCAACTTCGGCGTCGACGCGCTGAGCAACCCGCACCTGAGGGAGGACTGAGATGGCCCTGCTCGAAGTCACCGATCTGACCGTGACCTACAGCCCGCGCGGCGCCGAAGCCGTACGGGCCGTCCACCGGGTCGGACTCGAGGTCGCCGAGGGCGAGTTCGTCGGCCTGCTCGGCGAGTCGGGCTGCGGCAAGTCGACCCTGGGCAACGCGATCCTGCGGCTCCTGGAGAAGCCCGCCGCGATCACCGGCGGCAGCATCGTCTTCGACGGCCACGACATCACACACGTCGGCGAGCACGAGCTGCGGGCGCGGCGCTGGGCCGACCTGTCGACCGTGTTCCAGTCGAGCATGAACTCGCTCAATCCGGTGATCACCGTGCGGGAGCAGTTCGCCGACACCTACGCCGCGCATCCCGAGGCGTCGGGCAGGGATGTCGATGTGGACGCGCGGGCCGGTGAACTCCTGGAGCTGGTCTCCCTCGACCGGGACGTGCTGCGGTGTTACCCGCACGAGCTGTCCGGCGGTATGAAGCAGCGCGTCGCCCTGGCTCTCGCGCTCGCCCTGCGGCCGAAGTTCGTGCTTCTCGACGAGCCGACGACCGGCCTGGACGTCGTCGTGCAGCGCGACATCCTCGACCGGCTGCGCGAGCTCCAGCGCACGCTCGGGTTCGCGGTCCTGTTCATCAGCCACGACCTCGGCACCGTCATGGAGATGGCCGACCGGGTGCTCGTCATGTACGCGGGCGAGATCGTCGAGAGTCGGCCGGCCGCCGACATGGTCGCCGAACAGCTTCACCCGTACAGCACCGGGCTCCTCGGTTCGTACGCCGACCCGCGCGACGAGGTCGTTCAGGTCGCCTTCATCCCCGGACGGCCGCCGAACCTGGCGCGCGAACACCAGGGCTGTCTCTTCGAGCCGCGCTGCCCGGTGGCCCTGGACGCCTGCCGCACCCGTCATCCGGAATTGCTGCCCGTCGAGCGCGGGGCGGCCCGGTGCCTCCTCGTCGAGGAGTCCGGGGGGTCGCGGCCCGCGAGTGCGCGCCCCGCCTCGGTGTTCTCCGCCGTCGGCGGCGCACGCAGCAGGGATGCGGCCGACACCGAGCCGGTGCTTGTCGTGGCGGGCGTCGGCAAGGAGTACCGCACCAGGCGCGGTTTTCGCACGACGACCGTACGGGCCGTGGACGACGTGTCGTTCGCGCTCCGGCCGGGGCGGGTCGGCGCACTCGTCGGGCAGAGCGGCTCGGGCAAGACCACCATCGCCCGGATGATCACAGGGGTGGAGCGGCCCACCAGCGGCACGATCCACTTCAAGGACGAGCGCGTGGACACCCTGGGCCGCCGGGCCCTGCGCCGCTACCGGCGCCACGTCCAGCTGGTGTTCCAGGACCCGTTCGCGGCGCTCAACCCCACCCGCACCATCGGCTACGCGCTGAGCCGACCGCTCCGCAACCACCTGGGCCTGAACGCCGAACAGGCCCGTACCCGCGCGGCCGAACTCCTGGAGACCGTCGGCCTCAGCCCGGCCGAGCAGTATCTCGACAAGCTGCCCGGCCAGCTGTCGGGCGGCCAGCGGCAGCGCGTCGTCATCGCCCGCGCCCTGGCACCGGAGCCCGACGTCCTCGTCGCGGACGAGCCGATCTCCATGCTCGACGTCTCCATCCGCGCGGAGATCGTCGAACTCCTCGACCAGCTCGTACGCGACCGCTCCATCGCCATGCTCTACATCACCCACGACCTGCTCAGCGCGCGGCTCCTCGCCGACGAGGTCCTGGTCCTGAATCAGGGAGCCCTGGTCGAACAGGGCCCCACCCTCGACGTGATCGGCCACGCCCGCGACCCGTACACCCGCAAGCTGCTCGCGGCCATCCCCCGCCCTGACGGGGCGCGCGCGGTCCCCTCCGGCACGTAACGGTCCTCTACGTCCCACGACAGCACTCCACTTATGGCACTTCCTCACGCCACAGCCCAGGAGGCATTCATGGCAACGAACAGCACCCTCGGCGAGCTCGTCACGCCCGCGCTGCGCGAACAGTACGAGAACGAGGGCTACTTCGTCCTCGAGAACGCCCTCAGCGAAGAACAGCTGGAGCTGCTGCGCGGCGGCGCGCAGTACTCCATCGACCGGCTCGACGCGGAGATGGACGCGGCCGGTGTCGACACGATCGGCATCAACCACCGCGGCAAGCGCTACTTCTCCAACATGATCTACCAGCACCGCCCCGAGCTGCGCACCTTCCTCTTCAGCGAGCTGACCGCGGAGATCTGCCGGGCCACGATCGGCGAGGAGGCGTATCTGTTCTGGGAGCAGTACGTCATCAAGGCAGGCGATCCGGACACCGCGTTCTCCTGGCACCAGGACTCCGGTTATGTGCACGAGGACCACGAGCCGTACGTGACGGTATGGATCGCGCTCGACGACGTGACCCTGGACAACGGCCCGGTGCATCTGTTGCCGTACTCGCGCTCGGGAGTGAAGTCGTATGTGAAGCACATCACCGATCCCGTCTCCAACGACCGTGTCTGCTACTTCGGTTCGGACCCTGGCATGCCGATGACGGCGCCGGCGGGTTCGATCGTGGTGTTCTCCAGCGTCGTGATGCACCGCAGCGGTCCGAACCTGACCGACCGCAACCGGCGGGTGTACATCGCGCAGTACTCGAAGGACGTCATCACGCTCAAGGACGCGCCGGACACCCCGCAGGGCGCCACCGACCGGTTCTTGTCGGACGGAAAGATCGTGGCGGAGATCTGAGGACCGGGAGACGGAAGGAGAGAGAAGAGGAATCCGGTGACCGAAGGCGTACGGCGTCCGACACCCCGTCCCATCTACGAGCACCCCACAGTCGTCCGGCAGCAGGATGCGGTACGGCATCTGTGGGGCGACGAGGACGGTTCGGGGCATGTCAGCGACCGGGTGTACGTGTCGTCGAGCGATCTGCACGTCCTGCAGTTCACGCTTCCGCCGCGCGGACGGTATGTGCATTCGGCGATGAACCCGACGGTGTTCGCGGCCGATGTGGCGTACACCGTCCTGGAGGGCGAACTGATCCTGATCGACCCGGAGCACGGCGAGGTCCGCCCGCTGGCCGTCGGTGACATCGGTTTCTTCCGGCGTGACACCTGGACGCACGCGGTCAATCCACGCCACGAGCCGGTACGGGTACTGGAGTTCTTCTCGCCGCCGCCGTCGCACGACACGGCGTCGCCGTATGCGCGAAGTCAACCGCTGCTCGGCGAGACGCGGTACCGGGACACGCGCTGGAGCGGCCGATGGCCGGCGGCGCGCGCCGACCGGGAGGCGGCCTCGCGCATCCACGTCGTACGGGAGGACGGTCATCTGCACTGGCTGCCGGAGGACGACGGCGGGCATCTGGCGGGGACGGCGGTGGACACCGAGTATCTGACGGTCACGCGTGGGCGGTTGACGCCGGGCCACCGCGGCCAGGAGCACGTCACGGCCGACGAGACCGTCCTGTACGTCACCGAGGGCACCGTCCATCTGCATCTGCCCGGCTTCGCCGGCCCGGCGTGGCACCGCGTCGAGCCGCACGACGCCGCGTACCTGCCGGCGGGCACCCGGTACCAGCTGATGGACTTCGACGGCGGGGGCGCGGCGTACTGGGCCGGTGCCGGGCGTGTTCCCGAAGGCTGGCGGCCATGAGGACAGCGAGTGGCGCCGGTGCGCGGGTGGTGGTTGCCCTCGACATCGGCGGCACCACCCTGTCCGGCGGGCTCGTGGCGGAGGACGGCGCGGTGCTGTGCACGGGCGAGCGTGCTGCGGTGCGGGACGGCGGCTGCGATCCGGGGCTGCGCGGCACGGTGGCGCTGGCGCGTGAACTGACTGTCCGGGCAGAGGACATGGGCGCGGAAGTCGTGGGGATCGGCGCCGGGTTCCCCGAGTACGTGTCGGGGGCCGGCGCTCTGACCAGCCGTGAGGTCATCGGCTGGTCAGAGCAGCCGGCCGGTCTCCTCGCCCCGCTGGTGCCCGGACGGCCGGTGGTCGTCGAGTCGGACGTGCGCTGCGGCGCGCTCGCGGAGGCGCGGACCGGCAGCGGCCGGGGGCTCGGTTCGTTCTTGTACGTGTCTCTGGGCACGGGCCTGTCCGCCGCGTTCGTGCAGGACGGACGCGTGTGGGCGGGGCAGCGCGGAGAGGCGCTGGGCCTTGGCACGTGGCCGGTGCACGGCGGTCTGCCGCCGGACCTGGAGGGTTACGCCTCGGGGTCCGGGATCGCCGCGCGCTACTCGGCGGTCACCGGATCGGCGGTGACCGGAGCCCGCATGGTGGTGGCGCGCGCGGAGGCCGGTGACGCCGCGGCATTCGACGTACTCGGCACGGCCGGAGGCGCCCTCGGCACGGCACTTGCCTGGGCGGTGGCACTGCTCGACCCCGCCGCGATCGTCGTCGGCGGCGGACTCGGCACCGCCGGCGGACTGCTCGACGAGTCGATCCGGTCCGCCTACGCCGCACACGCCCGGCGCCGGGGCCGGCCGCCGGTCCGCCTCGCGGAACACGGCGCCCTCTCCGGGCTCTCCGGCGCGGCCCTCGCCGCCTGGGAACACCCGGCCTGCGCCCGGGAAGCACACCGCATCGCCTGACATCACGGCGTGTTTCCCGCTCTTCTCTTCCGCCGCCCTGCCACGCGGCCCTCACGACTTCCCTGGAGGTACCCCCATGCCCGGACCGCACGAAAACAAGATCAAAGAACTCCTCGGCAGGATGACGCCCGAAGAGAAGCTGGGCCAGCTCCAGCAGCTGTCATGGAACGGGGACACCGGGCCTGGCGGCGGCCAGACCGATCACGCGGAGGCCTCGGCACGCGCCGGGCTGCTCGGGTCGGTCCTCAACATCCACGGCGCTGCGCACACCAACGCGCTGCAGCGCATCGCCGTTGAGGAGTCCCGGCTCGGCATCCCGCTCCTCTTCGGCCTCGACGTGATCCACGGCTACTGGACGACATTCCCGATCCCGCTGGCGCAGGCCGCGAGCTTCGACCCGGAGACAGCGCGGCGCGACGCCGAGGTGTCGGCGAAGGAGGCCCGCTCGCAGGGCGTGCGCTGGACGTTCTCCCCGATGATGGATGTCACCCACGAGCCGCGCTGGGGCCGTATCGCCGAGGGCTGCGGCGAGGACCCCTATCTGACGTCCGCCTTCGCGGCCGCCAAGGTGCGCGGCTACCAGGGCCCGGCGGACGGCGGCGAGCTGGCCGACGACGGCCGGATCGCGGCCTGCGCCAAGCACTTCGTGGCGTACGGAGGGGCGGAGGGCGGCCGCGACTACAACACGGTCGACGTGTCCGAGCAGCGGCTCCGCAACCTCTATCTGCCGCCGTTCCGGGCGGCCGTGGAGGCCGGGGTGGCCACCGTGATGGCCGCGTTCAACACGGTCTCGGGCGTCCCGGCGCACGGCAATCCGCACACCATGAACGACGTCCTGAAGACCGAGTGGGGCTTCGACGGCTTCATCGTCAGCGACTACACAGGCGTCGAGGAACTCATCGCCCACGGCTACGCGGAGGACGGCGCGGACGCGGCACGCCTCGCCCTGAACGCGGGTCTGGACATGGAGATGGTCTCCACCCATGTCGTCGACCACGGCACAGAACTTCTCGCACAGGGCCGCATCACGATGGACCGGGTGGACGACGCGGTGGCGCGCATCCTTCAACTGAAGTTCGCACTCGGCCTGTTCGAGAACCCCTACGCCGACGAGTCCGCGGAGATCACGGAGCCGGCGCGTGAGGCGCGGGCGGCGTCGCGGGCCGTGGCCGCGCGCTCGATGGTGCTCCTGAAGAACGAAGGGGAGCTTCTCCCGCTCAGCCCCACGGGTACGGGCTCGGTCGCCGTGGTCGGCCCGCTCGCCGACTCGGCTGACATGCACGGCACGTGGGGCGGTCCGGGCGCGTACCGGTTTCCGTCGGTGAGCGTGCTGGACGGCGTACGGGCGGCGGCCCCGGACCGTACGGTCACGTACTCGGGCGGGGGCATCGACGAGGCGGTGGCCGCCGCCTCGGCCTCGGACCTCACAGTGATCGTGGTCGGCGAGGAGTCCCGGCTGAGTGGCGAGGCCTGCTCCCGCAGCGACATCCGACTCCCGGCCGGCCAGGAGGAACTCATCGAGGCCGTCGCCGCGACCGGAAAGCCGTACGCCGTGGTCCTGTTCAACGGACGGCCCCTCGCCCTCGGCGCCTGGCTGGACACGGCGCCGGCTGTCCTCGAGGCATGGCACCCCGGCATCGAGGCGGGCCACGCGGTGGCCGACGTGCTCTTCGGCCAGGTGAACCCTGGCGGCAAGCTCCCGGTGACCTTCCCGCGCTCGGTGGGTCAGGTCCCGATCTACTACAACTACGAGAACACCGGCCGCCCCTACGATCCAGAGACACCGGACGAGCACTTCCGCTCCCGCTACCTGGACCTTCCTCAGGGCCCGCGTCTTCCCTTCGGACACGGCCTGAGCTACACGTCCTTCACCGTCTCCGAGCCCCGCCTGAGCCAGGAGACCATCAGCGCGACCGCTCTCCTGGACGACGGCGCGACGGTCGAGGTCACGGTCACCCTCACCAACACCGGCGTCCGCATCGGCGACGAGGTCGTCCAGCTGTACGTCCACGACGTCGCGGCGAGCATCACCCAGCCGGTCCGCAAACTGCGCGGCTTCGAACGCGTCACCCTCGCCCCCGGCGACTCCACCACGGTCACCTTCCACGTCGGCACCGACGACCTGGGTTTCTGGACGAACGACCAGGCCGGAACCTTCACCGTCGAACCCGGCCGTTTCGACCTCTACACCGGCACGAGTTCGGAAACGGAGAGCCGGGGCACGCTGCGAGTGGTGCCGGACTGACGCCTCGACGGGGTGGTGGCCCTCCCGGGGCCACCACCGCGTCCCGTGTCCTGGCTGACCGGTTACCGCCGACTCAACCACCGCTGCGAACGACACCCCCGCAACCACCTCGCCTTCCTCAGCTTCGCCGCAGCCCTGTGCTGCCACAGACGCCTCACCACATAGGAAACGGTCTCAGCGCCGGGCCAGCGCCAGCACGCTCAGGCCGAACATCAGGACGCCCAGGGGGAGATGGACCGACGGGACGTGCGCGATGCCGAGCACGACCTGGACCGAGGCGAGTGCGAGGAAACCTGACGCGTGCCAGATCGGCCGGGGCGAGCCGCCACCCCGCTTCCACGCCAGCACCGCCGCGAGCACGTACAGCATCGACGCCCCGTACATCACACGGGCTCCGACACTGTGCAGTGTTTCTCCGTACGACGCGGTCAGCAGCAGTCCGGCGGAGACCGCCTGAAGAAGGATGGTCAGAGTCTGCAGCGCGATCGCGATCTGCAGGAACGAGGAGCTGCGCCGTGCATTCGCCGTCGTCGTCGGCTTCACCTCAGTGGCCATGTCACAGTCCCCTTTTCCGCCCTCGGGCAGTAGATCGATAAGGTCTCACCAGCCCGACGACGCGGGCCTGCGAAAGGTAAGGCGAGGGGACGGCCGGAAGCATGGGGACTGTCGGGGCCGGCACGGATGAGGTAGCCGGCGAGCGGCGCCAACTGATCAATGTCGCCTACCGGTTGCTCGGTTCGGTGACCGAGGCCGAGGACGCCGTGCAGGATGCCTACGCACGCTGGTACGGGCTGACGCGAAGCCGGCAGGAGGAGATCCTGTCCCCCGGCGCCTGGCTGACGACGGTGACCGGCCGCATCTGCCTGGACCTGCTCGGCTCGGCGCGGGCCCGCCGTGAACGCTATGTCGGCGCATGGCTGCCCGAACCGCTGCCCGACCGCACCGAGTGGGACCACGCGGGCGGCGCCGACCCCACCGGCGCCGCAGATCCCGCCGACCAGATCGTCCTGGACGAGTCGGTGTCCATGGCCTTCCTCGTCGTCCTGGAGTCAATGACGCCCGCCGAGCGGGTGGCGTTCGTCCTGCACGACGTCTTCCGGTACCCGTTCGCCGAGATCGCCGACGTTCTCGGCCGGACCCCCGCGGCCTGCAAGCAGTTGGCGGCCTCCGCTCGGCGCCGGGTGAGCGTCGCGCGCGTTCCGGTGACGGCGACCGGCCAGGCTGACGTGGTGAAGCACGTCAAAGAGGCATGGGAGACCAAGGACATCGCAGCCCTCGTCGGCCTCCTCAACCCGGCCGCCGTGATGACCGCCGACGGCGGCGGCATGGTCGGCACCGTCCTGCGCCCGGTCGAGGGCGGCGCACGCATCGCGCAGTACATGGTCGCCATTGCCGACAAGGCTCCGGGGCTCGAACTCCTGGAGCGGTCGGTCAACGGCGTGCCGGGCCTGGTGGCCCAACGTGCCGGCGTCGTCATGACCGTAGCCTCGTTCGACGTCTCCGACGGGCGCGTCACCCGGATCTGGGCGATCCGCAACCCGGAGAAGCTGCGGCCGTGGTGCGCGGAGGGCTAGCCCACGGCTCGACTCCGTGGTGATGCCGGCGATCAGTGTGCTCCTGCTCGTCGCGTAACCGCTCGTCACGCCGCTTGGGCCGGGTGTCGCGTCCAACATCCGGGCCGGCTGACAGCTGTGTCCGTGGCGCGGTGTTTCCCTGTCCAGGCAATCCCGTCAGACATACCGGTCACAGGGTCGGACCGACTCTCGCGTCAAGGCGTACGACTCTCCGCCCAGCCAGATCCGGTCCTCGTGGTCCACGTGGCAGCCGTGCTGTTTGGGCAGGCCCCGGAGGTACGCGACGGCGGTGGCGGTGAGGCGGACCCGGCGGTTGCCGAGGCGGGTGACGCCGCCGGGTTCGGCGAGTGCGGTGAGCCGGGCAGCGTGGCCGCGGGGCAGGTCGGCGGTGTAGGTGGCGTTGGAACCCGCGGCCAGTTCCATGGCATGCAGGACATCGCCGAAGTGGGCGTGGTCGAGGACCGCGCGCACGGCCGACTCGGCACTGGACAGGCCGGATTCGACCTGGTCGCAGGCGAAGATCCGGCCGGGGCGTGCCCGGGCGTAGGCGAACCAGGTTCCCGCGCGGGACGGGAGGACGTAACCGATCGGGTATCCCCCAGGAAGCCCGTCGTGCAGGCATACGTACGTGATATCGGCGGCGTCGCTGCGCTCCTGAGTGAGGTGGAGCCCGCGCTGCTTCAGCAAGGCTGTGAGGGGGCGATCGGCAACCGTCACTTTCGTGTTCCTTCCGCAGGTCGGGGCGGCGGCCGTTCCCCCTTCGCCGGCCGCCGCACTCACACACGCTCGCGGAAGACGCTGCAATACCCATGAAATCTTGATGATGTGTGTGGTGGGGCGGAGGCTTCGGGTTGGGCGCGGGATCTCGGCAGTGGCTGCGACTCGCGGTGCTCGGGCCGGTTCGGGCCTGGCGCAACGGTGCGCAGCTGCCCCTCGGACCGGTCCGACAGCAGGCGGTGTTGGCCGCACTCGCGCTGCGCAGACCCTGACCGTCCTGAGCGCCGCAGCGCAGGCCGATTCAGCGCACGCCACGGCCCTCGACTTCGGCAACGCCGCCCCGATCGCCCATCGCGAAACCGGCCACCGCCTCGGCGAAGCCCGCGCCTTGGCCGCCCTCGCACACGCGCGGCGCAAGACCGACGGCGCTGCCGCTCAACTCCTGCGGCAGAAGGCGTCGGCAATCTGCGCGTCCGTGGGAGTACCGGCGCAGGCGTGCCAGGACCTGGACTGATGACTTGGGCGTGAGCCCGCTGCCCTTGGGGCTGTGTGGGGCCATGGTGGTGGGGTGAGGGGTGGTTGGACAGGTCTGTGTGCGTGTGACGCTGGGTCGGGTCCGGCACGCGAGGGTGGCAGGCTGTCCGTGCGCGGCAGCCGCGGCACCTCGGGGTCGAGATCGGAGTGAGTGATGAAGGCAGTTCGTTTCAGTCGGTTCGGGGGGCCGGAAGTTCTTGAGCTGGTGGATCTGCCTGATCCGCATCCGGGTCCGGGCGAGGTCCGGATCGCGGTGCGCGCAGCCGGCGTCAACGCGAGCGACTGGAAGAAGCGCAAGGGCCTGATGGATGAGGAGCTTCCGCAGACTCTGGGCTATGAGGCGGCGGGCGTCGTCGACGAGCTCGGCGAGGGCGTTGCGGACGTGGCCGTCGGCGACACCGTGTTCGGCTTCTCCACCGAGGGGGCGGCTCAGGCCGAGCTGGCAGTGCTGTCCTACTACGCGCCGATCCCGCCGTCGCTCGACTTCCCAGGCGCTGCCGCGCTCCCGGCCGCCGGCGAGACGGCCATGCGCGCGATCGACCAACTCGGCGTGGTCAGCGGCAGCACGTTGCTCATCAACGGCGCCTCCGGAAGTGTCGGCAGCGCCGCGGTTCAGTTCGCCGTGGCGCGCGGTGCGCGTGTGATCGGCACCGCGAGTCCGGCGAACCATGAGTACCTACGTTCGCTGGGTGCCGAGCCCGTCGCCTACGGCGATGGCCTCGCCGAGCGGGTTCGTGCAATGGCCCCCGACGGCGTCGACCTCGCGCTGGATGTGGCCGGGAGCGGCGTCCTGCCCGAGCTCATCGGGCTCGCGGGCGGCCCGGACCACGTAGTGACGATCGCCGACTTCACCGGCGCGCAGGAGTACGGTGTGACGTTCAGCCGGGGGGACACAGGCCGCGCGGTCCATGTGCTCAGCGAGATCGGCGAGTTGATCGAGTCCGGGCGCTTCTCCCTCCCGGTCGTGCAGACCTTCCCGCTCGCCGAGATCGCCAAGGCGCACCGGGTCAGCGAGGACGGTCGCCCCCGCGGGAAGCTGGTGCTCGTGATCGGCCCCCCGACACGCGGCTCCCGGTAATTCGGATCTTGCCGGGGCGCGCGGCGACCGCGGGGCTGCATGAGCGGTGGGCTGACGGTCCGTCAATGCGACCGTACGGGGTGATCGTCGCAGCCATCCGTATGCAGTTCCTCGCTGGGCGAGCGGTGCCGTGTGATGCGGTCTGCGCCTCGCCCGCCTGCCACCGCTCGAAACGACGGTGCGGCGGTGCGGCGGTGCTCATGCTGGGCACCGCCGCCGATGTGCGTGGTCTGGCGCGCCGCCGGTCCGAACTGTTATGACCGTCAGCAGATCCGCGGAAGCTGCTCGCCGATCGGCAGGTCGACGACGCGTGTGCCGCCCAGGCCCGTGCGGGCGACCACCATGCCCGGATGCTCTTCCACGGCCTCGCCGATCACTCGCGCGTTCGCGCCCAGGGGATGTGCCCGCATCGCGCCGAGTACGGCGTCCGCGTGTTCGCGGGGGACGAACGCCACTAGTTTGCCCTCGTTGGCCACGTAGAGGGGGTCGAGGCCCAGGATCGCGCACGCGTTGGCCACAGCCGGCGGGACAGGCACGTCACCTTCCTGGATGACGACTCCGGCGCCGGCGGCCACCGCGATCTCGTTGAGCGCGGCGGCCAGACCGCCACGGGTGGGGTCACGCAGCACGTGGAGGTCCTGTGTCACCGCGAGCATGGCGTCCACCAGGCCGCCCAGCGCAGCGCAGTCGCTCTCGATCTCGACACCGAATTCCAGGCCCTCACGCACGCTCATGATCGCCACGCCGTGAACGCCGATGTCACCGCTGACGATGACGACGTCGCCCGGGACCACACGCTGGGGGCGGATGTCCACGCCTGACGGGATGAGCCCGATCCCGGCGGTGTTGATGAACACCCCGTCTCCGTGACCGCTTTCGACGACCTTCGTGTCACCGGTCACCACCTCGACTCCGGCGCGCCGTGCGGCCGCACCGAGGGTCTCGGCGACCCGAGCCACCACGGACATCTCGACGCCCTCTTCCAGGATGAAGCCGCAGGAGAGGTAGGCGGCCCGTGCGCCGCTCATGGCGAGGTCGTTGACGGTGCCGTTGACCGCGAGGTCGCCGATGCTGCCGCCCGGGAAGAACAGGGGCCGCACCACGTAGGAATCGGTGGAGAACGCCATCCGGACACCGCCGAGCGAGACGGCGGCGGAGTCGCCGAGCTGCGACAGGGTCTCCCCGCCGAAGGCGGGCGCGAAGATGTGCTGCACCAGCTCGGCGGACAGGGCCCCTCCCCCACCGTGTCCCATCACCACCCTCGGATGATCACGCAACGCGACCGGGCAGGTCCATGCGGTCGGGTCCACGGCTGTCAGTTGGGTGGTCTCAGGCAACGGGGCTCGCCTCCAGCGGCGCGGTGGTGATGTCGAGGCGTCGGTACAGGTAGTAGGCGGCACACGCGCCCTCACTCGAGACCATCGTCGCTCCGAGTGGATTGCGCGGTGTGCAGGTGGTGCCGAATGCGGCGCACTCGTTCGGCTTCAACAACCCCTGCAGAACCTCGCCGCTGCGGCACTCCGCGGGCTCACGGGTGTCGATGTCACCGACCGAGAACCGGTGCTCGGCGTCGAAGTCCCGGTATCGGGAGGAGAGCCGCCATCCGCTGTCCGGGATGACGCCGATGCCTCGCCAGGCCCGGTCGGTGCCCTCGAAGACGTCTGCCAGCATGGCCTGGGCCGCAGGATTTCCCTCGGGCCGGACGGCGCGCGGATAAGCGTTGTCGACCGTGTGTTCACCCCGCTCCAGTTGCAGCACGGTCCGGCGCACGCCTTCCAGAATGTCCAGCGGTTCGAAGCCGGTGACCACGATCGGAACGCGATAGCGGTCCGCGAGTTCGGGGTACTCGCCGACACCCATCACGCTGCACACGTGTCCGGCGGCGAGGAATCCCTGGACCCGGCAGTTCGGAGACTCCATGATCGCCTCGATCGCCGGCGGGACACGCACGTGGGACACCAGGAGACTGAAGTTCCTGATGCCCAGCTTGCGTGCCTGATAGACCGTCATGGCGTTGGGCGGGGCCGTCGTTTCGAAGCCGATCCCGAAGAACACCACTTCCCGGTCGGGGTTCTGCTGCGCGATGTGCAGAGCGTCCAGCGGCGAGTACACGACGCGCACGTCGCCGCCCTCGCCGCGCACCTGGAAGAGGTCACGGCCGGTGCCCGGCACCCGGAGCATGTCGCCGAAGGAGCAGAAGATCACTCCCGGCCGGGAGGCGATCTCGAGGGCCTTGTCGATGACCTCGAGCGGGGTGACGCACACGGGACACCCCGGCCCGTGGATCAACTCCACCTGGTCCGGAAGAAGTTGATCGATCCCATGCCGGATGATCGTGTGCGTCTGTCCGCCGCACACCTCCATGAGGGCCCATGGCCTGGTCACCACTGAGTGGATGTCGTCGAGCAGACGCCGTGCCAGGTCCGGGTCCTGGAACTCGTCGAGGTACTTCACTGTTGCGCCTCCTGGGGAACGTCCTTGTCGTCGGCCCACCGAGGTCCGCCCGCTTCTGCCGCAAGCTCCCACGGGTCGCCGAACTCCTCCTGGAGCAGGCCGAGATTCGCGAAGAGCTCCAGCGTCTGCTTGGCCGATTCCTCGTCCAGTTTCTGGAGCGCGAATCCCACGTGGACGATGGCGTATTCGCCCACCTGAAGGTCCGGCAGGTACTCCAGGCACACCTCTTTGACCACTCCGCCGAAGTCGACGGTGGCCATGCGGGTGCCGTCGCGATCCTCGATTTCCGTCACTCTCCCGGGTACCGCCAGGCACATGGGGGCTCTCCTCACTGTGGTGGTCCGATCCGGCTTGCCGACTGCTGTGTCATCCGGCGGTTGCACGCCCCGCGATCATCAACTGACCGAGGGCCAGCCCTCCGTCGTTCGGCGGCACTTCGCCGGCACGCAGCACTCTGAATCCGTCCTCCCCGAGCCCTCGGGCGCAGGCCGAGGAGAGCAGGACATTGGCGAACACGCCGCCGGTCAGGACGACGGTGGCCGTGCCGTGTCGGTCGCGCGCCACCGCACACATCCGCCGCACGAGATCTGCCACTCCGGCATGGAAGCGGGCAGCGATGACCGCCGGCTCCGCGCCCGCGCGAACGTCATCGACCACGGCTCTCACCACAGGTCCAGGGTCGGCAGTCATCGGCTCCGAGGTGTCCGGACTCAGCGCGAACCGGTATCCGGCGCCGTCCCCGTCCACGGCCCCCCTCAGTGCGGCCGCCTCCAGTTCGATGGCTGCCTGTGCCTCGTATCCCACCTGGTGGCACACGCCTGCCAGAGAAGAGACGGCGTCGAAGAGCCGTCCCATGCTCGACGTCGGCACACAGTTCAGTCTCCGCTCCAACTGGCGTGCCAGTACCCGCCGTTCGTCATGCGGGCAGGCGATCACACTGGGCAGGTCGTCCGTCCACGCGATGCCCGCTTGCCGGAGCTGCGCGAGCGCCATACGGTACGGGCGGCTCACGGCAGCGTCGCCGCCGGGCAGCGGGACGTACGCGAGATGCCCCAGACGCCGGTACGTGTCGTAGTCCGCGAGCAGGATTTCGCCGCCCCACACCGCGCCGTCGTCCCCGTATCCCGTGCCGTCGAATGCGACGCCGATGACCGGCCGGCTGCCGTCGAGGCCGTGCTCGGCCATGACCGCGGCGACATGGGCGTGATGGTGCTGCACGCGGACGACCGGGCGGTTGTTCGCGTGCCGTTGGGCCCACTGTCCGGATCGGTAGCCGGGGTGCCGGTCCGCCGCCAGCAGTCCGGGCTGCACACCTGTGATCGACTCCAACTGCCGTTCTGCGCGCGCGAAGGCGTGCTGGGTCCGAAGGTCGTCCATGTCTCCGATGTGCGCGGACAGCCAGGCCTTCCGGCCTTCGCCGAGGCAGAACGTGTTCTTGAGGTCTCCCCCTACGGCGAGCGAGCCCCTGAGGGATACCGGCAGGGAGACGGGCAGCGGGGCGTAGCCGCGAGCGCGGCGTACTGTCATCCGTTCCCCGTCGCACACGCGCAGTACGGAGTCGTCGCAGGGCACGTGGATGGGGCGGTCGTGGGTGAGCCAGGCGTCGGCCAGAGAGGCAAGCCGCTCAAGCGCCTCGGCGTCATCGGTGACGATCGGCTCACCGGCCACGTTGCCGCTGGTCATGACCAGCGCGCGCGGCCCGTCCGGGTCCCCGGGCAGGCCGAGCAGCAGGTGGTGCACGGGGGTGTACGGAAGCATGACTCCCAGGTCGGGACTGCCCGGTGCCACCGCGTCCGAGAGTCCGCATGTCTCTGACGGAACGTCAATTCGACGTCTCAGCAGGACGATCGGCCGGACGCCACCGGTGAGCAAGGTCCGCTCGGGGGGACTGATGTGCACGAGGTGCTCGATGTCGGCGAGGCTTTTCACCATCACCGCGAACGGCTTGTCGCCCCGTCCCTTGCGGCTGCGCAGCGCGGACACCGCCTGGGAGTTCCCGGCGTCGCAGGCGAGGTGGTAGCCGCCGATGCCCTTGACGGCGAGGATGGCACCGGCGGTGAGGAGCGCGCGTGCCTCGTGGACCGGGTCGACATCGGTAGCGGGTCGGGGCGACGCGTATACAAGGCTCAGGCGCGGGCCGCAGGCACGGCAGGAGACGGGCTGGGCGTGGAATCGGCGGTCTCCCGGGTCCGTGTACTCGCGTGCGCAGTCGGCACACATCGGGAAGCCGGCCATGGTGGTGTGCGCCCGGTCGTACGGGAGTCCGGTGACAATGGTGAAGCGCGGCCCGCAGTGTGTACACGTGATGAACGGGTGACGGTGCCGACGATCACCAGGGTCGGTCATTTCGGCGAGGCACGCAGCGCACGTTGCCGTGTCCGGGGAGACGAGTGTGCGCGACGATCCCTGCGACCGCGAGGCGACGATGGCGAATCCGCTGCCGCCTGTGAGGGGGACCTGCTCGTGCTCCACGGACTCCACCAGGGCCAGCGGCGGGGCCTGTTGAGCGATCCGGTCACAGAACCGTGCGACGGCGGAGTGATCTCCCTCGACCTCGGCGACGACACCGTCTTCGGTGTTCGTCACGTGCCCTGCCAGCTCCAGTGACGTGGCCAGGGTGTACAGGAACGGACGGAACCCGACGCCCTGTACGACACCTCGTACGGTGACGCGACGGCGCTGAAACACCTGGGCGACGGCCGGGCCGGGCTGAAGTGTGCTCACGGGAGAGGCCGCGTCATGACGACATCGTCCAGGTCGTGGTGGTGATGGTGCTCGTGCGGCTGTCCGGCCATGACCGGTGCGTGGACGGCCCCGCCGTCCGCGACGGCGAGGGCACGATCGAGCAATTCACCCACGCCACCGCCCCGTCGGGCCGAGGTCAGGACCACCTCCACGCCGGGATTGACCTGCTCGACGTTCGCGCGGAAGGCCTCCTCGTCGAACTCGACGGCTTCGGCGATGTCGGCCTTGGTGACCACCACCAGGTGCGCGAGACCGAAGGCGGTGGGGTACTTCAGCGGCTTGTCCTCGCCTTCGGTGACCGACGCGAGGACGACTCGCAGGTCCTCCCCGAGGTCGTAGGAGGCCGGGCAGACCAGGTTTCCGACGTTCTCCACGAACAGCAGACGGGTGGCCGCGGGCAGCCAGCCTTCCAAGTGGCGCCCGAGCATCGAGGCTTCGAGATGGCACAGCCCGTCGGTCAGTACCTGCTTGACCGGCACTCCGGACCGGGCCAGACGTCTGGCGTCGTTCTCCGTGGCGAGGTCGGCGGTCAACGCGGCGGTCGGCACTCCGCGCTCACGCGCGTGCAGGAGCTCGCGCTCCAACAGGGCTGTCTTCCCGCTCCCCGGGCTGGACAGCAGATTGATCATCGTGATGCCGCGGCCCGCGAGTTCGGCCCGTAGAGCGTGCGCGGTCGCGTCGTTCTTGGCGAGCACCGCCTGGTGCAAGTCAACGGTTCGGCACATGACTCAGCGCTCCTCGGAGATCGGTTCACAGGTTCGTTGACGGGCGGCCGGCTCTTCCTCCCACCGCACGCTGACGATCTGCAGTTCTCGGCCCGACAGCAGTTCGGGCGTCGGCTCACCGCAGCGCGGACAGCAAAGTCGTGGCGGCATGCCCACCGCCCATTCGTCGGCACAAGGTGAGCAGCGTGCCCGGCCGGGCACGGACTCGGTGACAAGCTCGGCCCCCTCGAGGAGGGTTTCGGCGCAGGCGAGTTCGAAGCAGAAGGACAGCGCGTCCGGGACGACGCCGGCGAGCTCCCCCACCTGTAGTCGCACCGAAGTGACCGAGGTGACCTCGCCGTTCAGTTCCGCCGCCTCTTGCACCTGGCCGACAACAGCCATGGCGATGGACATCTCGTGCATCGGTCTCCGTCCTGGCAGAGGCCGGTCGTTGGGCGGCCATTGCGCTCGGCTCCATTACAGAGGGCTCACCGCCGTGCGACCTCGGGGCTCGCCGACTCCACTGCCCTGGTGCACCGTTCGGCGCAAGGGGGCCCGTTACATGCTTCTCATACGCAGGTAGCGCTGGATGTCGGGCGTGATCTGCCGTGCGAGCACGGCGAGGGCGACGACAGCGATGGCCCCGACGACGGACTTCTTCATGAACCTCTCCTCACTTACCGGCCTCACGGGCGGCGGTCCCGACCGCGGGCGCCTGGCTCTCCCGCACGATTTCCTGGATCACACGTACAGCTTCGGGAACTGCGGCGGCCACCGGAGCACTCAGGCCGATGCCTTCCTCTAGTGAGGCGGGCTCGCAGCCGACCACCACGGTGCGGCCGGGAGGTGTCCCGCCCGTCCCGGAGCAGAGGGTCTCCAGCAGGGCCAGGACCGCGTCCGGTGACATGTGGTGGCCGTCGAGCACGGGTCCTTGCGGCGCGATGTCACCGGGCGAGTCGACTTCGATGCGGTAGAGCGTTCCAGGGGCACCGCCGCGGGCGGTGGCGTCGACGAGCACGAGCGTGTCGTATCCGTCGAGCAGTTGGTACGCGAGGTGCACACCCCGTACGCCGATGTCCACGACCTCGACGTGCGCGGGAAGCTGGTGTGTTGCGAGTACGCGCACCGTCTCGACGCCGAATCCGTCGTCGCCGAGAAAGATGTTTCCCACGCCGGCGACGAGCGTGCGAGCGCCCGTCTTGCAGTCCTCGGTCACTCGTCCTCCAGTGGTGCGACCTCGTCGGGCTGGAAGTACAGGAACCGGCCCTGCTCGCGACGGATGTCGGCGCCCGGGTCGCCGTCGACGGTCACCGCCAGATGCACGCCCCCGTCGACGTCGTGCAGCACGGCCTCGACGAGCGCGGTGCGTCCGTGCAGGAACAGGTCCTGGGCGTCGGTGCGGCGCCGTCCCGCGCGCAGGGTCACCCGGCTTCCGGCACTCACCGGCCGGCCATCGACCAAGATCTCGTCGCGGGCCGGGTCCAGGCCTGCGTCACCCTCCGGATCCCACCAGGGAGTCTCGGGCATGACGACATGCGGCTGACCCGGTTCGACGAGAAGGTCCGCTTCGCCTGTCGCGGCCGGGGCAGAGCCTGTTACTTCCCGGAGGGACCGAACCGCGCCGTGCAGGCGTTCCAGCACCTCGGGGGGCATGGACTCGGCCAGGTCGATCACGGCGGCGGCCTTCGGGTCCGTGCCGCGGGCCTCGCGCTTCTCCTGCTCGGTGAGGGCCGCGGTGCGCAGGGCCAGGATCTCGTCGATCTCGGTGGCGTCGTACAGCGCTCCGGGACTTTCGGGGGCGACGGCCGGGTGGTCCTCCAGGATGATCGGCGAGGACAGCACCAGGTCCGCACGGCCCGGCTCGCCGGCGAGGACCGGCCAGGTGTGCAGGTTGCGGCACGAGGCGACAGCGCCTTTGGCCCATTCCGGAGGGTCGGTCATGGAAAGAAACGAGCCTGCGCCGAGGCACAGCAGCAGGTGTGTGGCGACGAGGGAGTGAGGGAGCGCGGCGTCACGGTCGGCGCTCCCGTCAGCCGGGGACCAGGTGCTGGTGTTCTCCACCACGGCGGTCAGCCGGGAGACGCGATAGGGGCCGTCGACTTCGCGCGTGGAGAGACGTACGACTCCGCTGACCTCTTCACACCGGCGGACCAGTCTTCCCACCAGCCGGCCCTCGGCGTCGTGAACCAGTTCGGTCTCCTCGCGCGCGGGGCGGCTGAAGGGGACAGTGATTCCGTCGCCGGCGATCTCGGCCACGGTGGCGGTCACCTCGACGCGTTCCTCCGCTCCCTCGTCCCAGGGAACCAGCACACGGTCCGGGAGCGACAGTTCGTACGCGTCCTCGAACGAGCCGTCCTGGCGGGCCCGTTGCACCGTGCGGCGCTGAGGATGCAGGAAGCGCACCTCGACCGACAAGGTGGCGCCCGTCCTGGGCTCCATCAGACACTCGGTGTGCTGGAAGTCGTGCTCGTCGCAGTCCGCACCCCAGGCCGGCGGGACCAGCACGCCGAACTGCCAGCGCAGCCGGTTCTTGGCCGCCGACGCCCGATACGGATACAGCACGTAGCCCTCGAACAGCACCGCGTCGGCCACCGCGCGGGCGACGGCGAACCGTGACTCGGTCTCCTGGCTGAACACGGCTGTCGTCACGGCGCCGACCTCCCACTGGTCTGGGACGGAGCGTCCGAGGCAGCGGACTCCAGAAGGGCGCGCACCGTCGCCTCCCAGGAGGACAGCGCCCGCCGCGAACGGAACTCCAGCAGGTCGTCCATGGTGTCGCGGGGCAGCCTCACCCAGCCGGTACCCGGGAAGTGCTGGTCGATCATCTCCTGCCACACCTTGACCGGCATGAGGTAGGGGGCTTCGCGGTCCCAGGGCACGGGTTCGACGTGGAAGCCTCCGGCCCCGGTGAACGCGGTCCCGGAAAAGAGCATGAGGAGCGGCACGTCGCCACTCGACAGGGCGTGGAAGTAGCGCGTGGAGGCTACGTCCATGTCGTACGTACAAGGCACGGTCAGGTCGACCTCCGTCTGCCCGGTGAAACTGGGGACCATCAGGGAGATCTGTGCGAACTGCAACGGCTGGAGGGTGCTGCCCCAGCGGGCTCGCCGGCCGAACAGGTCATGCAGCCCGTCGGCCTCTTCGGCGTCGTAGCCGCGCCTGGCCGGTTCGATGCGCATCTGGCAGCGCAGGGCGAGCGCGTGCACGCGTGTCTGCTCGGAAGCGTTGACGCGCAGCCGGAAGACCAGGGTGGGGCCGGCGGCGTACTGGTCGGCGCGGACGCCGACGCAGGAGAACGAGAACTCCGTCATCGGCGGCGCGCCTCCTCCGGTGTTCTGGCCCGCTGCGCGATGTGGTCGAAGAACGCGGTCAGATCGGCGCGGGCCTCCGCCCCGCCGTCGAAGCCCTGCCACAACATGCGCATCCGCCCTACGAGTTCGTAGCAGATGTCGACCGGCACGAGATAGCACTCGGTCCGCTCCTCGACCCGGCGCAGAAGCAGAGCCTCCACGTCGGGTTCGAGCAGTTCGGCCAGACGGCTCTTGCCGAGTGCGGTCTGCCAGGTGGACGGGTCGAGTTCGCTCTCCGTGGCGCCGGCCGGGCTGGGGTAGAGCGCGACCAGTCTGTCCAGCGAGGCGTTGCGGAAGAAGAACGCGACGCTGACCGGGATCTGCAGGAGTTCCCAGACGCCCGGGTCGAGTCGGTGGTCCGGGTCTGTCAGATAGCGGTCCGGGACGGTGCGGAACCTCCCGCCGCCCGCGCCGCTCTGCTCGAAGAGCATGGCGCACGGCGTGCAGGCGCAGGCGAGGGAGCGGTTCTCGGTGTCGACCATGTGCCGGTGGTTGCCGTCGTCGATCGGCGCTCCGCACAGTTCGCATGCCTCGGGCCGGGACATGCGCGGCGCGGCGAACCGCCGGAGCCCCGCTGCCGGCGGACATGTCCGCTTGTGTGGCGTGCTCATGGCGTCTTCGGCGAGGCGGGTGCGCTGCCGAGCGCACCGGAGGGCGGCCGCGAGATCTGCAGCAGAGGAGGTTCCTGCGAGGATGCCGCCCCCTGAATCTCGACCGTCGTCACTTCCGGCGCGAAACAGGAGAGGGCAGCCTCCACCTCCTGCCGGCCGGCCGCCGCGGTGCTCGCGCAGCCGCAGCCCGAGCTCTCCGCGGAGCGCAGGTGCAACGTGCCGGTGGCTTCGTCGAAGCTCAGAAGCTCGACAGGATGGCTGCGCACGCTTCCCAGGGCGCGGGCGATGCGTGTGGAGGTGTCCTCCGGGTGCAGGTCGTGCAGCACCAGCAGGCTGGTGACCAGGGCGTCGTCGAGCAGCGCAGCGAACGGGTCGCCCTTGGCCTTGGGGGCTTCGAGCAGCGAGACCATACGGGCCAGACCTGTGCCGTAGAAGTCCATCAGTACGCGCACCAGTTCCTCGGCCGCGCCGGCGGCCTCGGAGTCACCCTCGGCGGTCAGGTGGTCGATGATTTCTTCGACCCGCCGGCCGGCCTCCTCCGCGTTCGCCGCCGTCCCGCCGGGCGGCCGGGCCGTGGTGGTGGACGCGCTCATCCGGCCAGGCCGCTCAGTCCGGTCGGCACGTGCATCTTCTGCACGGTCTTGCCGCCACCGACGTACATGTGGACACCGCAGGGCAGACAGGGGTCGAAGCTGCGCACCGCCCGCATGATGTCGATGCCCTTGAAGTTCTCCGGGGTGTTCTCCTCGAAGATCGGTGTGTTCTGCACGGCGTCCTCGTACGGGCCCGGGGTCCCGTAGGTGTCCCGGACGCTGGCGTTCCACGGAGTCGGCGGATAGGGATGGTAGTTGGCGATCTTTCCGTCGCGGATCACCATGTGATGGGACAGGACTCCGCGTACCGCCTCGGTGAAGCCGACACCCAGGCCCTCGTCCGGCACCTCGAACTTCTCCCAGGTCTGGGTACGCCCGGCGCGGACCTCCGCCAGGCCCTTCTCGGCGCAGTGCAGCGCGATGGCGGCGGCGTAGGCCTGGAAGTAGGTGCGGGCCCGGTTGCGCTCCAGCGCGTTGCTCCACTTCGGGATCTTCCACTCGAAGCGCGTCTCGGGCTTGGTCATCGTGCGGGGCAGGGTGATGACGACGCTGTTGCCGGTGGCCTTGACGTAGTCGGTGTCGACGAGTCCCGACAGCGCGGTCGACCACAGGCGGGCGATGGGGCCACCGCCGGTGTCGAGCGCCAGGTAGTCCTTGCCGTCGAACCAGCGAGGCGACATCACCCAGCTGTAGTTGCCTTCGAAGTCGCGCTTCTGGGGGGCGGGGATGGTGTGCTGGTTCCAGGGGTGGCGCGGGTCGACCGGATTGCCGAGCGGGTCGTGGGTGACGAACTGCTCCCTGCCCTGCCAGTCCTCGTAGTACGAACTGCCGAGCAGGATACGGATGCCCAGGTTGATCTCGGTGAGGTCGTTGGTGATGAGTTTGCCGTCCACGATGATGCCCGGGGTGACGAACATCTTCCGTCCCCAGTCGGTCATGTTGGCGTACGTGAAGTCGCAGTACTCGGGGTCGTTGAGCGCACCCCAGCAGCCGAGCAGTACGCGGCGGCGTCCTACTTCCTCGTACCCGGGCAGGGCCTCGTAGAAGAAGTCGAACAGGTCGTCGTGCAGGGGAACGACGCGCTTCATGAACTCCACGTAGCGCATGAGGCGGCTCATGTAGTCGGTGAAGAGCTGGACGGACGCGATGGTGCCCACGCCGCCGGGGTAGAGCGTGGAGGGGTGCACATGGCGGCCCTCCATCAGGCAGAACATCTCGCGCGTGTAGCGGCTGACCTGGAGGGCCTCACGGTAGAACTCGCCCTCGATCGGGTTGAGCGAGCGCATGATGTCGGCGATCGTGCGGTAGCCGTGCTCTGCCGCGTGCGGCGCCTCGGTGCGTTCGGCGAGTTCCAGAACGCCGGGATTGGTCTCGCGGACCATCTTCTCGCAGTAGTCGACCCCTACCAGGTTCTCCTGGAAGATGTTGTGGTCGAACATGTACTCGGCGGACTCTCCGAGGTTGATGATCCACTCGGCGAGGTGCGGCGGCTTCACTCCGTACGCCATGTTCTGCGCGTACACCGAGCAGGTGGCGTGGTTGTCGCCGCAGATGCCGCAGATGCGGCTGGTGATGAAGTGCGCGTCACGGGGGTCCTTGCCCCGCATGAAAACGCTGTAGCCGCGGAAGACCGACGACGTGCTGTAGCACTCCGCCACCCGCTTCTGCTTGAAGTCGATCTTGGTGTGGATGCCGAGGCTGCCCACGATCCGGGTGATCGGATCCCAGGACATCTCCACCAGGCCGTTGCTGTCGGTCTTCGTCTTCGGTGCCATCTTCTGTGCAGCGCCCTTCGTCAAGTCTTCGTACGGGAGGTCGGATCACCTGGGACGGCCACCCCGAAGGCGCGCCGTGCGGGACATACACTCACCACGGCGGCCGGTATCCGGTCGTCAACTCGTCGCTCCGCTGACGCCACTTCGGCTCCTTGTCCACGGTCTTGGCCGTGATGGAGCGGAGCTTTCGGATCACCGATCCGTACGCGCCGCTCGCCGCGCTGGACAGCTTGCCGCCGGGCGGCTCGTCCATGAACGGCATGAACTTGTCGGGGAAGCCCGGCATGGTGCAGGCGATGCAGATGCCGCCGACGTTCGGACAGCCGCCGATGCCGTTCATCCAGCCACGCTTGGGCACGTTGCACTTGACGACAGGTCCCCAGCAGCCGAGTTTGACCAGGCACTTGGGCGAGTCGTAGGTGGTGGCGAACTGGCCCTGCTCGTAGTAGCCGGCCCGGTCGCAGCCCTCGTGGACGGTGGCCCCGAACAGCCATGCCGGACGGAGCTTGTCGTCCAGCGGGATCATCGGAGCCGACCCTGCCGCCTGGTAGAGCAGGTAGGTCAGGGTTTCGGAGAAGTTGTCCGGCTGGATCGGGCATCCCGGTACGCACACGATCGGGATGCCCGCCTGGGACTTCCAGTCCCAGCCGAGGTAGTCGGGGACGCCCATGGCACCCGTCGGGTTGCCCGCCATCGCGTGGATGCCGCCGTACGTGGCGCATGTCCCGATGGCGACGACGGCAAGTGCCTTGGGCGCGAGCCGGTCGATCCACTCGCTCGTCGTGATCGGCTGGCCCGTCTCGGGATTGTCACCGAACCCGCACCAGTAACCCTCCGGCTTGATGGCCTCGTTGGGGATGGACCCCTCGACGACCAGGACGAACGGGTCGATCTCGCCGCGCTCCCCCTTGAAGAACCACTCGATGAAGGTGTCCGCGCCACCTACCGGTCCGCATTCGAAGTCGATCAGCGGCCAGTGGACGGCGATCTTCGGCAGGCCGGGAAGCACGCCTTGCACGATCTCCTCGATGCTCGGCTGCATGGCGGCTGTCAGGGCCACGGAGTCACCGTCGCAGCTCAGTCCCGCGTTGATCCAGAGGATGTGAATCGTCGGGGATTCTTCCTCTGCGGGCATACCGGGCACGTCGGAATCGACCACGGTCGGCGTTGCTGCATCCATAGAGATGCCTCCTAGGGGGGAGGTATACAACGAAAGGGCACAAATGGGCCCTCGCATTCCTTGATAGCAGGCACCCGGTCACTGCGCGACGTGGCCGTGCGCAGGCGTGCGCGGACCACCCGGACAGATCACCGACCCGTCGCACCTACGCGGACCAGGTGGGACGGCGTCTCCGCGGGCGGCTGCTTGCGGACAAACGCACGCCGCAACGCGTGGTACGGGGCATCGGGATCCGAAAAGGTGCGGAGCATGCTGGAGAGCTCCGCTTCCCGGTACTGGGACAGCGGCCTGATGGATTCGTCCCGCTCCCGCGTCTGCTTCTTCGCCGCGATGCGCTCCTGCAGCCCGGGGGACTTGGCGAGCCGTACGGCCGAACGGGTCACTTCGCCCGAGAAATCCTGCGGGCAGCACTCGACCAGGCGGTCCACCAAACCCATCCGCGACCCCGCCGACGCGCTCACCGGCAGCGCCTCCTGTGTAAGGCGGTCGGCCGCCTCGGCGCCCACGCGGCGCGGCAGCGTGTAGGTCCAGTACTCGGACCCGTACAGCCCCATCAGACGGTAGTGCGGGTTCAGCACCACGCCCGCACGGCACCACACTTCGTCCGCGGCGAGCGCCAGCATGGCCCCGCCCGCGGCGGCGTTGCCGCCCAGGGCACTGACCACCAACCGGTCGGTGGTGGTCAGGATGGCCTCGACCAGGTCGTTCATCGCGTTGATGTTGGCCCAGGACTCGCCGCCCGGATCGTCGGCCGCGTCAATCACGTTCAGATGGATGCCGTTGGAGAAGAAGTCCCGGGTGCCGCCGAGGACAAGCACCGCAGTGGGTCGCGAGCAGGCGGCCACGTAGGCGTCGAGCAGGCGCCGGCAGTGCGATGTGCTCATGGCGCCGCCCGGGAAGGAGAAGGACAGGAAGCCGACCGCCCCCTCCTCGCGGTAGCGGATGTCGGACCAGGTAGGCCGGTCACCGGACGCGGCAGGCACGAAGGTGCTTTCGGAGAGCTCGGGAAGCCCGGACAGCTCGGGAAGCGCGGGGAGCCGGTCGGCGAGGGCCTGAACCGCAGGCAGTTTGAACGGCCTTGGCTGCCCCGGTCTGCGGCGGGGCCTCAGTTCGGGAATCCACACGGCGCCATCTGCAGTCGCCCGGCAGATCGCGCCGGCTCTGGTGGCGAGCAGTTCCCCGGGGCGCCCCTTCAGCTCATCCTCCGGGTAGCCCCCGTGCAAGTGCCACTCATCGCCCAGGAGTTCGTCCAGCACACCTGGGGACGAGTCGGCGGCGCGCAGCTTGCGCAGCACGGTCTCGGTACTGTCCCGCTGCCAGCGGATGTGCCGCAGGCTCTGGGGGTAGGAGGGGCGGGTTCCTGCCGCCGCCCTGTTCCGCAACTGAGCCTGGGGCTGGGGCGCATGGACGCCCGAGGCGAATCGGTCGACGGCCAGGAGCACCGCGGCCGACGCGGCGTCCGACACCTCGTTCCGGTACAGGTCACTCTTTCCGACCCGAGGCACCGGGAAGCCGACCGATGCCCACACGTCGCCGGCGTCCATCTCCCCGTTGGCCTGGAGCACGGTGACGCCCCAACGGTCCACGCCCGCGTTGACCGCCCAGTCGAGCGAGGAGGGACCCCGGTCACCGACGGGGCCGGGGTGAACGATGAGACATGTGTGCTTCTGCCACACATCCTCGGGGATGGCCCTCTTCAGCATGGGCGCGATGACCAGCTCCGGCTCACAGTCGCGGAGTGCGTCGCGCAGTGCATCGTCACTGAAAGCGAGATGCACGTCCAGGGTGTGGCCTCGGTCCCGCAACTCGGCGTGGACGCGCTGAGTGAGGCTGTTGAACGCGCTCGCCACCAGCAGAATGTGCACGGCAACCTCCCATAGCCCCGGGGCAGCGGCCGGAGCGGGTCCGGCCACCCGCGATCCTCGGACACAGGTCAGGAGCCACACCGAAGCCGGGCCGCGCCGTCACTCCAAAGCGCAGAGGTTGACGACCACTCGGCGCACGTAAGAGTCATCGGCAGCGGGTCAGGACGACCGACCGCTCCTGGGCCCGGCTGGAACCGCACCACAGATGCGCGCCACATACCGGCCCCACCAGCTTCGACAAGCCAATGTAGGAGCGCAGACCCGTAGTTAAGCGGACGATCAAACACTTCCCTCACCCCGCTTCCGGAGATTTCGGTGCCGCCTCACATTCAGGAACGCACCTGAAGCGGTTCTCCGCAGCCACGTGACTGCGCTGCGTCAGAGGGACCCTTCGACGTACGACGCCAGGTTGGCCAGCGAGGAAGCGATCCCGGCCTCATGCGCCGCTCGGTCGATTCCGGGTGGAACGTCCGTGGCAGTGACAGTCACCTCGGTCCCGGCGCGTGTGGCGGTCAGATGCCAGGTCATCGTCATGGTGCCCGCGTACGACGGGTCGTCGGACTCGAACACCGCACTCTGCACCACGCGCTCCGGCGGCACGAGGGCAGCAAACCCGACGTCGACGACATCCGTCGAAGCGGACGTCTTGCCTGGGTTGTCGGCAGCGTCGAGATAGGTGAGAACCATGCGAAACCCGCCACCAGGCCTGGGATCCCACCGCTCCACCCGCCCGCTCATGCCGTCCGGCGGCAGCCAGGCCTCGAGGGACTCCCGGTCCACCAGGGCGCCGTAGACGATCGCCGGAGGCGCCGCGATCATCCGCCTTACGCTGTCAGTCCTACGCATGGGCCCGATTCTAGGAATCGGCAGCGTTGTGCGCGTCGAACAGAGCGGCTGCTTCGGATGAGGGGGCTTGGCCTGCGCGCGGCCTCGCGGCTGGCATCGACGCTGAAGCCCGGAACCGCGTCGTCCGCTCAGGTCACTCGTCCACCTCGAAGGTGGACTCGATCTCGACGGGCGAACGGCGCGGCAGGGCGGCCACCCCGACTGCGGCCCGGACATGGCGGCCTCGCTCCCCCAGGGCCACGACGAGCAGCTCGGAGGCACCGTCCATGACGAGCGGGGTGTCGGCGAAGTCGGGGCCGCACCGCACGAAGCCTGTGAGCCGCAGCGCCCTGAGGCGGTCGAAGTCGCCGTCGCAGGCAAGTCCGGCAATGGCCAGCGCGTTGAGCGCACACAGAGCGGCGGCGTGCTGAGCCTGCGGGACGGTGAGGTCGACGCCGACGATCCCTTCGTACTGGAGCACTCCGTCGCTCGTCGAGGTCTGTCCCGCCACAAGCACCTGGCGGCCGGATCGGACGAAGGGAAGGTAGTTTCCGTTGGGCTTCGGGGGCTCGGGGAGACGGAACCCGCGTTCCTTCAGCCTTGCGTGGATGTCGGACAAGTCTCGTGTCCTTTCGGGCGGTGAGGGCTGGGGCGGTCGCAGGTCACTGCACCAGATACCGGCCACAGTGGCAAAGGCCGATCCGGACTCTCGCCCATATCCGCGGCGTCTTGTCGGTCCTGGGCACGACATACCCCGCTGAGCCCGGCTTCTCTCTGGGACGAGGGGCTGAGCCGCCTCATAGGCGCGGCCTATGCGGGGCATCGATTTTTGGTCGTGGACCCCCACGAGTGTGACCGGCTTCACTGTCCTGCTAGTAGGTGGGCCACCGAACGGGCTCGGTGACCCCACAGACCTGGCCGAGCCGGCATCTGCGAACGCACCGCGCAGGACAGCAAACGCTGTCGCCGCGCCCCGCAGCGTGTGCAGGCGAGCCTCTCCCACCCCGTATGGAGGTTGCAATGACGCACACCCCGCACGAAGCGACACCGATCGCCGCGACAGCTCAGACCAAACCCTGGTACAGGCAGCTCTACATACAGGTGTTGGCCGCGATCGTGATCGGCATCGTGCTGGGGTGGCGGTGGCCTGATCTGGCTACCTCGATGGAACCGATCGGCACCACCTTCATCGCCGCCATGAAAATGCTGATCGCGCCGATCGTCTTCCTGACCATCATCAGCGGCATCGCCGGGGTGGCCGATCTGAAGAAGGTGGGTCTCACCGGTCTCAAGGCCCTCACCTACTTCCAGGTGGGCACAATAGCCGCGCTGGCCACCGGACTTGTCGCCATCAACCTCTTCCGCCTGGGCGACGGCGTCCACGCCGATCCGTCCCGGCTGACCACTTCCGGGGACGCCGGTCAGTACATCCAGCAGGGCGAGCACCAGCAGTGGTGGGAGTTCCTCACCAACCTGGTGCCGCACAGCTTCTTCGGCGCCTTCGTCGAGGGCGACATCCTCCAGGTCATCTTCCTCGCGGTGATTTTCGGCGTCGCCATCAAGTCGGTCGGCAAGGTCGGGGAACCACTCATCGCCGGCGTCAACCGCCTGACCGAGGTGGTCTTCAAGGTCCTGTCCTTCGTGATGAAGGCGGCACCGCTGGGAGCTTTCGGCGCCATGGCCTACGCCATCGGGAAGTTCGGCCTGTCCACGCTGACCAGCCTGGGCTCGCTCATCCTGCTCTTCTACGTCACGTCCATCCTCTTCGTCGTTGTCGTGCTCGGCACGGTGCTGCGCGCTTACGTGAAGCTGAACATCTTCCAGCTCTTCCGCTACTTCAAGGACGAGTTCTTCCTCGTCCTCGGCACCTCCACGGCCGAACCGGCCCTGCCCGGACTGATGCGCAAACTCCAGTTCATGGGTGTCGAACGGTCGACGGTGGGACTGGTGGTGCCGACCGGCTACAGCTTCAACCTCGACGGCGCCGCCATTTACCTCTCCCTCGCCACCCTCTACATCGCCCAGGCCACCGACACCGCGCTCTCGGTGGGACAGCAACTCGGGCTGCTGGCCGTCATGCTGCTCACGTCCAAGGGTGCGGCAGGAGTGGCCGGCGGCGGCTTCATCGCTCTGACTGCCACCCTGTCGACTGTCGGCCACGTACCGGCCGCCGGCATCATGCTGATCTTCGGCATCGACAAGTTCATGTCCGAGTGCCGGGCCCTGGTCAACTTCTACGGCAATGCCGTCGCGACGCTGTTCATAGCCACCTGGGAGAACGGCCTCGATCTGCCGCGCGCCCGGCAGGTGCTGGCGGGCGAGGTCGTGGAAGTCCCAGCTGCGGCGCACCCGGCCGACCACGCGGCCGCGGGCCCGGCGCCCGTAGACCAATCGGACACCGATCCCCACTCCTCGCCCCAGTCAGCGTCGTCCCGCCTCTGACCGTGCCGCCGCCTGTGTCCCGGGTACGGATGCCTGAGCGCTGGGCACCCGTACCCCGGCAGCTTGCGCTGCGACCTGACCGATAGGCTGCGGCTATTGCTTTGTCGTCTACGGGTCGGGGAGGCGCCGTGGACGCCCGGCAACTCGAGTACTTCCTCGCGATCGTGGAGCACGGGGGATTCAGCAAGGCGGCGGCCGCGCTCCATGTCGCGCAGCCCTCCTTGTCGCAGGCGATGGCGAACCTGGAGTCCGATCTGGGTGTCTCCCTCTTCCACCGGCTGGGCCGTGGCGTGGTGCTCAGTGAGGCCGGCGCCGAGCTCCTGGAGCCCAGCCGACGGGTTCTACGGGATCTCAATGCCGTGCGTGAGAAGGCGGCGGCACTGTCGGGGCTGCACGGCGGGACCGTCGAGATAGCGGTCATGCCGTCCCCCGGCATCGAGCCGCTGACCACACTGGTCCAGCGCTTCACCGAGCTGCACCCCTCACTGAGGGTCAGCACGCAGGCCGCGTTCACACCCGAAGAAGTGATCGCTCTCGTGCGCAGCGGCGCCTGTGAACTCGGCCTGCTCGGAGCGGCCAGCCCGGTCGACGTCCCGGGGATCGAAGTCCTGTCCGTCGAGGTCCAGCCGTTCGTCGCCGTCTCCGCGCCGGGAGGGGAGATCCAGGACGCCGTCCCCCTGCGCCCGGAAGACCTCGCCGGGCGCAAGCTCATAGCGTCCCGCCGCGGCAGCCTGATGCGCACCATCGTCGACGACATCACCACCGCCGGAACGGACACCGACATCGTCGCTGTGGTCGACCACCGCACGTCGATCCTCCCGCTCGTTCTGAGCGGTGTGGGCATCGCCGTACTCCCTGCAGCCTGGACGCGCCTTGCCCGCCGGTGCGGAGCCGCCGTCGCACCCATCGAGCCGACCGCGCATCTGCACGTCGCCATGATCAGCCTGCCCGCGCACCTGACCCCCGCCGCCCGCTCGTTCCTGGACCTGACCCGGTCCCTGGCCAGGCAGCGAACCGCCGGGGACCGCGCCGACCTCGCCTGAACGGCCACTGTGTCACCCGGCATACCACCGTCGGGTGGACCGCCGGCCTCTCCTGAACGGCCCCCGTTCCACCCGTCGGACACCGTCGGGTGGTTCACGCTTTCCTGCTGCCCCACCCATCGGCTGCAGCTATGGGTCGTATCGAAAGCAGGTCTTGGACGCGATGCCGGGCCCCTGTGTTGACTCGTGGATGTCCAGCCACGCACCCCATGTGCCCGCTCATCGCCGGAGGCCGTTGTGACCACACCCCAGATATTCAGGATCGCCGCCATTCCCGCCGACGGCGTCGGCGCGGAAGTCGTCGCCGCGGGCCGCGCCGTGCTTGACGCGCTGGCCCAGGACTCGGGCGGCGCCTTCTCCTTCGCCTGGGAGGAGTTCCCCTGGGGGTGCGACTACTACACCAAGACCGGCAAAATGATCGACGACGACGGCCTCGACCGCCTCAAGGACTTCGACGCCATCTACTTCGGCGCCGTCGGCTGGCCCACTGTCCCCGACCACATCAGCCTGTGGGGCCTGCGCCTGAAGATCTGCCAGAGCTTCGACCAGTGGGCCAACGTCCGCCCCGTCCACTTCCTGCCCGGCGTCCAGAGCCCGCTGCGCAAGGCCGACGACACCGACCTCGACTGGGTCGTCGTGCGCGAGAACAGCGAAGGCGAGTACGCCGGCCTGGGCGGACGTAACCTCGCGGGCCGCGGCCCCGGCGGCGAAGTCGCCGTCCAGTCCGCTCTGTTCACCGAAGTCGGATGCGAACGCATCATGCGCTTCGCCTTCGACCTCGCCCGCACCCGCGACCGGCGCAAGGTCTCGAGCGTCACCAAGAGCAACGCCCAGCAGTACGGCATGGTCCTCTGGGACGACGTCTTCAAGCGCGTCGCCGCCGACTACCCCGAAGTGGAGACCGAGAGCGTCCTCGTCGACGCCATGTCGGCGAAGTTCGTCCTGCGCCCCGAGGACCTGTCGGTCGTCGTCGCCTCCAACCTCAACGCGGACATACTCTCCGACCTCGGCAGCGCGCTGGCGGGCAGCCTCGGACTGGCCGCGAGCGCCAACCTCAACCCCGAGCGCCGCTTCCCCAGCATGTTCGAGCCCGTGCACGGCTCGGCGCCGGACATCGCCGGCCAGGGCCTGGCCAACCCGATCGGCGCGGTGGGCAGCGCGGCGCTCATGCTGGACCACCTCGGCCTGCCCGAACAGGCCGCCCGACTGCACCGAGCCATCGAGGCCACGACCGCGGCGGGCATCCTGACCCGCGACGTAGGCGGAACCTCGACCACCGAAGATGTCGTCAAGGCGCTCATCGACGCCCTGAACGACTGACACCCCCATACCGTCCCGGGCCGTTCCATGTTCGCGCCAGCGGCCCGGGACCCCCGTACTCGTCGGTGCGGCCTCCGTTGGCGACCCGGGCTGCTGAAACAGGCCGTTGCCCTGCAGGAGGCGGCACTCAGACTGACCGGGGACAGCAGGCAGGTTCGGCCGGGCGAGTTCACCACCCCCTTCGCGGAAACCCTCGCTGGCCCGTGGGTCGGCGGCGCCAACCCCAAGGCGATGTTCACCGCCATGATGGCGGTCAATCGGCTCCGCGAACTCGGGCTACGACCGGAGTCCGGCGACGCCGACGCTCCCTGGTCCAGGCCCATGCTCCAGAACTCCGAGCCGGGCGGCCAGAGGGACCGACCGATGCGGCTCGGCTGTCGGCGCGCCGCTCGGACAACGCCGACAGCCAGTCTCGACATGCGAGCCATCCAGGAGACAGCATTTGCGAGAGAGTTGGCGCATCTCCAAACGGTCACCGCGACCGGCAGGCAGTGTTCCGTGCGGGCCTGCCCGGCGCCGCGGTGACGCCCGGACTCGTTGTCCCGGCCTGATCCGAACGACAACTCCTGGCGCGTGACGACCGCGCCGTCGTGGACGGGGGCAGGCTGGACACGCCCCGACCTGTCGGGTGAGCGTTCAGGGCGGGTCAGCGTCCCGCGCGCGCCGTGTGGGCCAAGTCCATGTCCGTGGTCTCCGGGGCCAGGAAGTGGGAGACCAGACCGCCGAGCGCGAGCACCGCCGCGCCGACCAGCAGGACGAATCGCGGGCCCACATGTTCCAGCCCCATCGGCAACAGGAACGTACCGATTGCGGCACCCACCCGACTGATCGCTGCCGCGAATCCGACGCCCGTGGTGCGCAGTGCGGTGGGGAAGACCTCCAGCGGGTACACCGCCGTCAGCGCGCTGGACGCCGCGTTGAGGAAGATGAAGAACAGGAAGCCGCCCACCACGACGGGCGTGACGTCCGGCCACATCGCCACCAGGGCGAGGCAGACCGCGGTGATCCAGAACGGAGGGATCAGGAGCTTGCGGCGGCCGATGCGCTCGACCACGAGGCAGCCGAGTGTGACGCCCGCGACCGCGGTGAACGCGTAGACAAGGAGTGCGGCGACCGCGTTGTCGCCCATGTTCAGGGCCTCGAACACCTCGCTCCAGAAGGCGCCGATCGCGAAGTACGGCAGCACGAGCGCCGCCCAGAACGTGCCGGCGAAGACGGTCGCCCGCAGGTGCTTGCGGCTGAACAGCGCCCGGAATCCCCCCTGTTCACCGCTGTCGGCGAGTTCGGCATCCGCGTCGAGCTCGATGCCGTACCGCTCGATGAGCGTTCGGGCCTCCTCGGTGCGGCCCCTGCTGAGGAGCCAGCGTGCCGACTCCGGCACGCCCCCGCGCAGTGCCAGACAGACGACGGCGATGACCGCGCCGCTCGACAGGGACCAGCGCCAGCCGCCGTCCATCTCGGCGAACAGGGCGCCGACCACGGTGGCCAGGGCGTATCCCACGTACCAGCTGATCTCCAGGCTGCCGAGCAGTCGGCCACGGCCCTTGCTGGGCGCGTACTCGGACAGCAGGGGTGCGCCCACCGCGTACTCGCCGCCGATCGCCAGGCCCATCACCAGGCGGATCAGAAAGAGTTGGGTACCGTCCGCCACGAAGAACTGGGCCACCGAGCTGATCAGGAAGATCAGCATGTCGACCATGAAGACGGGGCGGCGCCCGAAGCGGTCGGCGAGCCGGCCGAAGACCGGTCCACCGAAGAAGATGCCGATCAGTGGCGAGGCTCCGACCAGGCCCTGGGCGACCGTGCCCAGGTGCAGGTCCGCGGTGAGCGCGGTCATGGCCATGCCGATGCCGCCGATGACGTAGCCGTCGAGGCCCTGGCCCAGCTGAGTCGCGGTCTTCAGGCGGAAGTGCAGCCGGGCCCGGTCGCGGGGGCTGCCCACCGCGGGCGCGCCGTGGGGGCGTTGGGAGACAGGCGTCATTGCCATGGGGACTCCGTAGGTTGTGGGGGCGGGGGGGCGGGCCGGGTCTCAGTCGGTGGGCCAGTCCAGGGCGACGTACTTGGTCTCGAGGAACGCCTCGATTCCCTCGCGGCCTCCCTCACGGCCGATGCCGGACTGCTTGACGCCGCCGAAAGGGGCGGCCGTGTCGGAGATCAGGCCGCGGTTGAGACCGACCATGCCGGCCTCCAGGCGCTCGGCGATCCGCAGGCCGCGGGCCAGGTCACGGGTGTAGACGTACGAGGCGAGGCCGTACGCGGTGTCGTTGGCTGCGGTGAGCATCTCCTCCTCGTCGGTGAAGGTGACGATGGGGGCGACCGGGCCGAAGACCTCGGCGTGCAGGATCTCGGCGTCGGCGGGGACGTCGGTGAGGACGGTGGCCGGGTGGTACCAGCCGCCGTCGGCAGGGATCTCGCCCTGCGCGGCGATCCGGGCCCCGCGCTGCACGGCGTCCGTGACCAGGCCGCTGATCCGCTCCACGGCCGCCGGATTGATCATCGGGCCGAGGGTGACGCCCTCGGCGAGACCGGGTCCGGCCTTCACCTCTCGCATCGCGGCGCCGAACTTCTCGGTGAACTCGGCGGCCACGTCGGCGTGGACGTAGAAGCGGTTGGCGGCGATGCACACCTCTCCCCCGCCGCGCATCTTCGCGTCCATCGCACCGCGTACGGCGGCATCGACGTCGGCGTCGGCCAGGACCACGAAGGGGGCGTTGCCGCCGAGTTCCATCGTCACGTTGACGACGTGGTCGGCGCACTGGCGCAGCAGGACGCGGCCGGTGGCGGTGGAGCCGGTGAAGGAGAACTTGCGCACACGCTCGTCGTCCAGCCATGCGGAGACGGTCTCGGGGGCGCGGTCGGTCGGCAGGACGTTGAGCAGCCCGTCGGGCAGTCCGGCCTCGGCGAGCAGCGCGGCGACGGCCAGCGCGGTCAGGGGTGTCTCGGGGGCAGGCTTGAGGACTACGGGGCAGCCGGCGGCGAGGGCCGGCGCGATCTTGCGGGTGGCCATCGCGGCGGGGAAGTTCCACGGCGTGACGAACGCGGTGACGCCGACGGGCTGCTTGGTGACGACGTGCCGGAAGCCGCCGGCCGGTGCCTCGCCGAAACCCGAGCCGACGCGTACGGCCTCCTCGGCGAACCAGCGAAAGAACTCGGCGGCGTAGCCGACCTCGGCTTTGGCGTCGCGGTACGCCTTGCCGTTCTCCAGGGTGATGAGCCGGGCGAGGGCGTCGCTGTGCTCGTGCATCAGACGGAAGGCGCCCGTGAGGATCTCCGAGCGGCGGCGGGCCGGGGTACGCCGCCACTGCTCGGCCGCGGCCGAGGCCGCGTCGAGGGCGGCGGCCGCGTCGGCGGCCGAGGCGGCGCCGACCTCGCGGACGACCTCGCCGGTGGCCGGGTCGTACACCGGGTACGTGCGACCGTCGGACGCGGCACTCCACTGCCCGCCGATCCACAAGTCCCCTTCTCCATAAGGTGACTTGACGATGCTTTCGATGTCGATATCGATGTCCATGGGCTGCTCCTTGCATCGGGTCGCGGGCGCTCAGGGCGCACGGAACCGGCAGGTGGAAGAAAGTGTTGCCGAGCAGACCGGCGAAAAAGGGCGTGCCGAAGGGCAGGCCCGGTGCGGGGCGGGGACGTCTCTGGGGTCTCTGTCCGTCGCGCTGGGGCCGGGATGCGAGGAATTTACGGGCCGTTAACCGCCGAGAACAAGGTCTCAGCGGTGATCGAGACGCGAGTTGCGCTCAGCGCAACCCCTCCTCGTGCTGTCGGCTACTACCGCGGCTCCCAGCCGAGCTGGGCCGACACCTTCGCCGCGGCGGCCGCGGCCGCCTGTCCGGCGTGGTCGAGGCGGGCCGCGAAACGCTCGGTGGGCGCGGTGACGTTGAGCGCTGCCACGACCCGGCCGCGGAAGTCGCGCACCGCCGCGGAGACGCCGACCAGGCCGGGCTCGAACTCCTCGACCTCCCGGGCGAATCCCTCGGCCTCGGCCCGCCGGATACGGGTCCAGAGGTCGGGCACCGACACCTCTTCCGTGGCCCCGAACCGCACGTACAGCTCGTCCGGGCTGGCGCCCTCCAGGAGCACCGGTCCGGCGGAGGTGATCCAGGCGGGGCAGCCGCGGCCCTCCCATTCGCGTAGCCGGTAGGAATGCCCGGACACCGAGAGCAGGGTGCGCACCTCCCTGTCGTGCAGCACGCACAGGTGCGTGGTCTCCTCCAGGTCCGCGGCCAACCGGTGCATGACCGGCCCCGCCACCCGCACGACACGGCTCTCCGAGGTCCGCGCGACCAGCGAGAACAGCCGCCAGCCGAGCCGGTACTCCAGGCTGTCGGGGTCCCGCTCGACGATGCCCTCGTCGGCGAGCGCCTTCAGCGCCCGGGACACCTGGCTCTTGTCGCGTCCCACCAGCTGGGCTATTCGCACGACGCCGAGGCCGCCGGTGCGGTGGGCCTCGGGCGAGCCGAGGGCTTCGAGGAGATCGACGTCGCGGCGCAGGCCATGGCCCTGGCTGCGGACGGACCGGGGGGCGTTCGCTTCGTTCACGCTTGCATCGTAAGGGCGTCGGCCTGCCGCCGAAGTGCCTGGTCAGAGTGTGGTCAGACGGGCATCCGAGCGGCGGGGCGCGCGGGGGGTTGCGCGCATCGCAACCCTGGTTTCGATTTCCGGTGCGGGCTTGCACGCCGGACGCGCGGCGACCTAGTTTCGCCGAACAGCCAACCGAAGGCGGGGTACGCCCCGCCGGTCCGGGCCACGTCTCGTGCCACAGGTCGGCACACCCTTCAACTCGGCTGGCGTGCCCGCCTGTTGGGCCTTACGCGCCTCTGGCTCGATCCACCCATTTCCCGCCCTGATCCTCGTACGGGAGCACCACCATGTCCTTTGCCTCCACCGCCCTCATCGGTGAAGCCTTCGTCGGCGACGGCGTCAACGCCGCGCACACCAACATCGTCCTCGGCCGCAAGGGCGGTCCGGTGGAGACCGCGTGGGCCACCGCACTGGCGACGCCCAGCGCGGGGCATGTGCCGTTCATGACGGTCGTGCGCCCCTCCGTGCCGGTGAAGCCGCTGACGCTGTTCGTCAACAAGGCAGCCGCCGATGGTGAGTTGCACGAGCGGGCCACCTGGGGTTCGGCCCAGGCGGGCCTCGCGCAGGGGGTGACCGACGCCGTGCTCGACGGCACCATCCCTGCCGGCGAGGCGGACGATCTGCTGATCATCGCCGCGATCTGGGTCAACCCGGGCGTCGACGACCTGGACGAGTCCTTCCGCAACCAGCGGGTCGCCGCACACCAGGCTCTGCGCGCCGCCGTCGAGGGCCGGCCGACGGTCGGGGACGTGACCGACGCGGCAAAGTCCGGTGTCACCAACCCGTTCTACACGCCGTCGGCGCAGCAGCTCGCGGACTCGGCGCCCAAGGTCTGACCGTCCGCTCAACTCCCCACCCCCGCACCACACTTACGGCATTTCCCTTACATCTCCGTACGCCGCTGCAGTAAGGAAAGATCATGAGGATCGGATTCATCGGTCTGGGCAACATGGGCGGCCACATGGCCCGTCATCTCATCCAGGCGGGGCACCAGGTGACGGTGCACGACACCCGCCCCGAGGCCGCCGCCGAGCACGTGGCTCTCGGTGCCGCGTGGGCGGAGACCGCCGCGCTGTGCGCGAGCGACGCCGAGGTGCTGGTGACGATGCTGCCCAACCCGCGCATCGTCGAGGACGTGCTGCTGCGCGGCGCGGTCGCCGAGGCGCTGCCCGGCGGGTCCCTGTGGATCGACATGTCCACGTCCACGCCGGCCGCCGCCGACCGGGTCGCCGTCGAGGTGCTCGACAAGCGAGGTGTGCGCCGGCTCGACGCGCCGGTGAGCGGTATGGCGCACGGCGCCGAGGCGGGGCAGCTGCAGATCTTCGTCGGCGGCTCCGACACCGACTTCGCGGTGGCGCTGCCCGTCCTTGAGGTGATGGGCGACCCCGCCCGCATCCTCCACGTGGGTCCGCTGGGCGCCGGTTACACGGTCAAGCTCATGATCAACCTGCTGTGGTTCACCCACCTCACCGCGTCCGCCGAGGTCCTGGCCATGGGCGTGAAGGCGGGCGTCGCCCTGGACACCCTGCGCAACGCGCTCCTGGCCAGCCCGGCCGCCTCGAACTTCCTCGAGAACGACATCATGTCGATCCTCACCGACGGGGACTACGACGACTCGTTCGCCATGGCACTCGCCTGCAAGGACCTCGGGCTCGCCGTGGACCTGGGCCGCGACATCGGCGTCTCCACCGAACTGTCGGCCCTGGTCGAGCAGATCTACCGCCGCTCCAAGGCCCAGCACGGCGACCTGGCGGGCGAGATGAGCCCGGTCCGGCTGTACGAGTCCCTGGCGGGCCAGGAATTCCGGCTCAGGGCGACCAAGGCACGGGAGGCGGGTACGCCGGCGGCCGTGTGACCGGGGCGGGCTCGGCGGCATGAGGTAGCGCTCGGGCCCGGTGCCGGGTGTGGCACCGGGCCCAGGTGATGGGCTCCCCCGCACCTCCCTGCCGCCTCCGTTTGGCTCTGTGCCCGCGCGGGCCGGGCCGGGAGGGCAGAGCATTTCGGTGTCAGCCGTACCGGAACGATCAGGAGTGCTCATGGCGACAGGCTGGGGCGAGCGACCCGCGACCGGCGCCGGGGGAAGCGGCGCCGAGTGGCTGCCGGCCCTCGACGTCGCCGCGCCCGAACGTCAGAGACGCTGGACCGTGCTGCTGCGGTGGTTGCTTCTGATTCCCCAGTTCGTGGTGCTGTTCCTCCTCGCTGTCGCGGCGTTCTTCGTCGTGATCGCCGGCTGGTTCGCGGCTTTGTTCATGGGGCGTCTGCCGGACGGGATCTTCTCGTTCCTGGGCTCCGTCGTGGCTTACGAGACTCGGGTCAACGCGAGCGCCACGCTGTTGGTCGACCGCTACCCGCCCTTCGCCTTCTCGGCCCCTCAATACCCGGTGCAGATCGAGCTCCGCGCCACCCCGCTCAACCGTCTCGCGGTGTTCTTCCGTCTGATCCTGCTCATTCCCGCAGCCATCATCGCGACCCTTGTCCGCAGCGGCTGGGTCACGATCAGCTGGGTGTTCTGGCTCATCGCCCTCATCCTGGGGCGCCTGCCCGCTCCGCTGTACGCCGCGACGGCAGCCGTCGTCCGGTACAGCCTGCGTCTGAACGCGTATACCTTGCTGCTCACGCCCGCCTACCCCAAGCGGCTCTTCGGCGACGAGCCGGTACCCGCGCAGGAAGTCCACTCGGGCACTCGGCCGCTGCTGCTCGACACCGCGGCCAAGGTCCTCGTCGTGCTGTTCCTGCTGCTCGGCCTGGTCGGGCAGATCGCCAACAGCACCGTCGACTACGACTCCGACTACGCCGACAACATCACCGATCACTCGGCCGGCGCCGTGGCGCCGGAGCGCTTCTGACCGGTCCCACAGCGTCAAGGAGGCGATGACACACTCATCATGACAGGTCAGAAGGCATTTTCGTAGGACGAACGGCACAGGTCACCAGGCTTGTTCGGCCCTCTCGGATGCACCCAAAATCTCCGCTGTGAATCATTCGGGGAACGTCGATCAGGACGACATAGTGCGAGCGCGGAATGTGCTGCTCGCTTCCGGACGCCGCACTCCGCGCGAGGAAGTCGACGCCTACCGAGTACTCGCCCAGGTCAGCCCCGCCGCTTACCTGCCCCGGTTGGCCAAGGCCCTGCAGCGCCTGAGCTACGACACCGGCTCCGGCCGACGGCACGACGCCTGTCTCGCGCTGCGCGAGGAGGCGGTGGCCGCGGCGCGGGCCATTGATCCGGCCGAACCTGCCCGTGCGGACCTTCTGTACGACGCGCTCGACAGCTGCCAGAGAGAGCTCTACGCCCAGGGCCGGCGCACCGAAGGCCTCGCCATGCGCGCCGAGATGCTCGCCGTCGGCCGTGCGCAGGCCGACCTGACCCGAGACCCCAGGGTCCGGGGGCTGCGTGACTGGGCTGCCGGCCTTTCCGAGGAAGGCCGCTTCGCCGAGGCTGCCGACGCGCTGACCGAGTGGGTCGGGGCACTTCTGCCCCACGGGCCCAACAGCGGGAGTCTCGCCTGGTCACTCCTGGAATGGATCGCCGCTCTGGATGCCGCCGGCCGGCCCGGCGAAGCACTCACAGCCTTCGAAATACTCGTCGATATGGAAGCGGCCGAGGCCGCGAACGATCGCAGCCCGATGGCCTGCCACTTCTACTCACTGCTCGGCTACGCACACATGCTCGACACCTACGGCCGAGGCAAACAGGCCGCTGCCGTACGGCAAGACGCGCTCGCCTTGCTGACGGAGTTGGCCGCCACGGGCGAGCGCAGGTCCTCGAGCAGCTATCAAGCAACCTACTGGGCGGTCCTGCTGCCCTTCTACGGCGCCGACACACAGCGGCAGGCGTCCGGTGAACCGCGCTTCCCTTCGGGATCAACGCCCATGATGTGGACTCCCGATGTCAAGCAGCGCTACTTCGACAGCCGTATCACTCTGCGCGAAGAGGTGGACAGCCTGGCCCTGCGAGCCGCTGAAGATCCAGATCAGCACTTGGCCGAACTGGTGCGGCTTCACCGAGTCCTCACCGTCCGCTCCGCTGTCTACTGGGAACAGTGCACCCATCTGTTCGCGGAGCGAGTGCGCCCTCTGTTCGACGAAGGAGTCAGCCTGGCCCGCCAGTTGTCGCGGCAGGACCCGGCAGACGGTCCCCGCACACTGGCCAAGGTCCTGATCGACCGATCGACCTTTCACACCGCGGCCCGCGAGTTCGGGCCCGCCCTCGATGACTTCCGCCAAGCCCTGAGCCACCTGGGTGAGGCCGACCAGCACAACGGGCGGGAGGTCACTCGACAGGCACGTCCGGCCGGATGATCGTCACCGGGCACGGAGCGTGCTGCGCCACCTGCTGACTCACCGAACCGAGCAGCGCCCGTCGGAAGCCTCCGTGGCCGCGGCCGCCCACGACCAGCATCTCGGCACCCTCGGCCGAATCCACCAACACGTCGGCCGCATTGCCACGCACCAGCCGTTCGTGCACCAGGGAGCCGCTCTCCTCGCCGAGGACGGCACGGACCTCCTCGACCAGACCCCGCTCGGCCTCGCCCTCGTCGAATTCGGTGTCCACCGCCGGCGCCGACCACGACGCCATACCGGGTACCTCCCACGCCGAGACCGCCTCCACCCTCCCGCCCACCAGGCGCGCGTACCGAACCGCCCAGCGCAGCGCGGCCTGCGAAGAGGGCGAACCATCGACGCCCACTACGATCCTCGGCACCCTGTCCATCGCGTTCACCCTTCCGACACCTTTACCTCCACAGTGTCCGAAACCCGTACACACCGCCACGCGAGGCGAGCTGTGTGCCGCGGGCTCCACTTCGGTCGCTCGCACCATCTGCAGTTGTGCGGATTGTGCGATGTAGTGTCCGCCGTCCTGGCCGGGCGTGCTGCAATGCTGACGAATTTCCGATGATGTAAGGGAGTGGAGGTTGGGGGTGGACGGGAGACCGCCTCAGCGGCTTCGCATCGAGGTGCTCGGGCCGTTACGCGCCTGGCGGGGCGAGACGCCCTTGGACCTGGGGCCGGCCAAACGGCAGGCAGTGCTCGCCGCGTTGTTGCTCCGCCACGGAGCCGTGGTGAGCCATGAGCGGCTGCTCGACGGAGTGTGGGGGGCCGATCCTCCCGCAACCGGTCACAAGGTGCTGGCCAGTCACGTCAATCCGCTGCGCAGAGCACTCGACGCCGCAGGCACCCGGCCCGCAGAGTCGGTGATCCTCAGCGGCAAAGGCTGGTACCGCTGCGCGGCCGACTACGTCCGTCTCGATGTGACGGACCTGGCCGAACGGAGTGACGAGGCGCTGCGTACAAAGGCGTCGGGCGATCTGTCCACCGCCGCGGACCAGCTGTCGGCAGCGCTCACGCTTTTCCAGGGCGAGCCCTTGGCCAACCTGCCCGGACCCTTCGCGCAGGCCGAGCGGCAACGTCTGCTCGAGCGCCGGCGAACGCTCCGGCTGGCCCGGCTCGAATGTCTGGTTCTGCTCGGCCGGTTCGCTGATGCCCTGGACGACCTGGCCTGCCTGCCCGAGTCCGATCGGTACGACGAATCGCTGATGGCGTTGCGGATGCGCGCCCTGTACAGCTGCAAGCGCCAAGGAGAGGCGCTGAACGCCTATGAGGACTTGCGCGTACGGCTGCGCGACGAGCTCGGCGTCGATCCCGGTGAGGAGCTCACCCGGATCCACGACGCCGTCCTGCGCCAGGACAACGCCTATCTCCTCGGTCCCGCGGCGGGCCAGGCCAATGCGCCGGACCGGTCGCGGCTCCGTCCCACCGTCAATCAGCTGCCCGGCGACACCGGGCAGCTCGTCGGGCGTGAGGACGAACTGGCGCTCCTGACGGCGCCCTGTAACCCCGACTCCGTCTCCGTCGTCGCGGTGGACGGTCCGGCGGGGGTCGGCAAGACCGCGCTCGTCGTACGCACGGCTCAGCAGATCCGCGACCGTTACCCGGACGGCTGCCTGTTCGTGGACCTGCACGCGCACAGCACGGCGCGTCAGAAACTGTCGCCGCAGCGAGTGCTGAGGCGATTGCTGCGCTCCATCGGCGCGGACGACCGCGAGGTGCCGAACGACCTCGACGAACTCATGACTCACTGGCGCACGGCAACCAGCTCGCTGCGGCTTCTTCTCGTGCTCGACGATGCTCTGGGCACGCAGCAGATCCAACCGCTGCTGCCGTCCGGGCCGGGCAGCAGCGTGATCGTGGCCAGTCGGCAGCGCCTGCCCGCACTGGATGCCGATCGGCGGGTCACCCTGGACACTCTGGGCACCGGCAACGCGACGCACCTGATCCGGCACATCGTCGGGCCGGAGCGCACCGACCAGGAACCCGAGGCGACACGTGAGTTGGCCCGGATGTGCGACGGGCTGCCGCTGGCACTGCGCATCGCCGGTACGCGGCTGCAGACCCGCCCGGCCTGGACCCTGGCGTACCTCGTGGAACGCATGACAGGCGACGCGCACCGTCTGGGCGAACTGAGCGCCGGGGACCGCAGCGTGGAGGCGGCCTTCCGCCTGTCGTACGACCAGCTCTCACCCACGCAGCAGCAAGGGTTCCGCACCCTGGGTCTGGCACCGACGGTCGAGTTCGACGTGCGGACACCGGCGGCGATGCTGGGCTGGTCACCACAGGATGCCGAACTGGTCCTGGAGAGTCTGGTGGACACGAGTCTTCTGCAACAGCCTCGTCCAGGCCGCTACCGGATGCACGACCTGGTGCGCGTCCATGCGCGGCGGCTGGCCGAAGCCGCGCCCGCCGAGACCGGCGCCATACGCAGGGCTGCCCTCCGCCTCCATCTCGACGCCGGCCGGATCGCCAGCGTTTGGGGCTCCGGCGCTTTCCCCAATGGCCCGCAACCCGCCGGAGCTCCCTTCACGCAGTGGAGGGACGCAACCCTCTGGCTGGACTCGGCCGGCGCGGAGCTCGTCGACGTCGTCGGACACGCCGCGGCGTTCGGCGAAGCAGACCACGCATGCTGGATCGCCGAGGCCCTGACCGACCACTTTCTCAGCCGGGGCCGGTTTCACGAGTGCCAGACCGCCCTCGAGATCGCGCTCACGCAAGCGGACCGGGCCACCGACCGGCGTATGGACCTCTCGCTGCGAAACGGCCTTGGCCTCACCCTCATGCACCGGGCCCGTTTCCCGGAGGCGCTCACCTGCCTCAAGCAGGCACTGGCACTCAGCCGTGAACGCGAGGACGGCCGCGAGGAGGCCCGGGCCCTGGTCGGACTGGGAACCATGGCCGGTCTTGGAACCGCCGGGCCGAGCACGGACCGAGGCAGACAAGGAGCCTCCTGGCTCGCCTCGGGACTGGAACTGGCTCAGCAGTGTGACGATCAATGGCTCGCCGCGATGGCATCCTTCGCCCTCGGGCTCGTCCACCACGCCCAGGGGCGCAATGACGAAGCGCTGGCCTGCTTCCGCGCCGCGTTTGTCCCCAGCCTGATCATCGGCCACCCTCGCGCGGTCAACAGGGCCCTCACGTCCAACTTCGACCTGTACCTCTACCTCGACCGCCCCGGGACCCAGACCCTGCTCCGCCAGGTGGCCGGCCTCGTTCAGGAAACCGGCGACGTCCCTCTGCACACGCTCACCCTGACCAGACTGGGTACGGCAGAGCACAGCGCAGGAAACCTGAGCGCCGCCGCGGCCGCCTACCAGCAGGCTCTCGCACAGCACCGGACTCTGGCACCACGGGACGATCCCGATCACGACCGCAATGAGATGGACATCCGCTGCCGGCTGGGCCGCTCCTACTACGCGGCGGGCCAGATCACCGCTGCGAGAGACCAGTTCAGCACCGCACTCGCCATTCCCGGCGCCGCCAGGCATCCAAAAGAGCACGCGCAGGCGGTCGAAGGACTCAGCCGCTCCGAAACTCTCGAGCAGTGACACGCCGGGGTCCGGCCTCACGCATCCGGCACCCAGCTCCCGTGGAAGCCGAGCGGTACCCGGCCCGGAAGGTGGATACGGGCCAGGGGACGGGCGGTGAAGTCCTGAGCGGAGAGGATCACCAAGTCGCTCGCTCCGCGATCAGGATTGTGCACATAGGACAGGAGGTAGCCGTCGTCCTCGTCCCGTGCCCCGCGGCGTGGCACGAACACCGGTTCTCCGGCCGCCGCGCCCTGCGGGAAGCGGTGCACCTGCCGGCTGCCGCGCAGCATGTCGTGCTTGACGAGGCAGTTGGTGAACTTGTCGTCCGGCGGCACCCCATCGACCGTTTCGTAGGCGCGCCACATCTCCGCGGCGCTCGCCGCGTACGCGAAACGGTGCCGCCGCGACACCAGGGACTCGTTGACTCGGGGGAACTCCTGCGGCAGGTCGTCGAGCCGGGTGCTGGTCACACGGCCCGCACGCAGGTCGATGATCCAGCGGTCGAGCGTGGGCGTACCGGTCGTGGAGGGCCCGCCGTTGCCCCGGCCCGCGGCGTAGAACGGGGCGGGCATGGTGGTCAGTTCCATGACGACGGTGTCGCCCTGGTCGTACGCGTTGAGCGTGTGCGAGTAGAACACCGGATCGATCTCGAACCAGCGCGTGGCGCCGCCACTTCGGGGCATCACCCCCACCCGCATCGGATGCTTCGGGTTCCACACGTAGGGCACGAGTGCGCCCGCCTCGGCGGCTGCCATGTCGAAGGTGATCGGGACGTCGACGATCACCACGTACTTCCCGGTCAGGGCGAAGTCGTGCATCATCGGCGCGTCCGCGACCGGGATCCTGGTGGTCCGTGCCACGCGGCCGGTCCCGTCGATCACGAGGTGCCGCACGTGGTTCCAGGTCGGGTAGTACGCCACCGCGTGCAGTTCGTCCGCCGCCGCGTCGTACTTGGTGTGCGCGGTGAACGCGCCCTCCAGCGTGGAGCGGAAGTCGTAGGGCCGCACCGTGTTCAGCTCGCCGTCCAGTTCGTACGGCAGCGGTCCGCTCTCCTGGAGGGCCAAGATCCGGCCCTTGTACGGGATGACGTGTGTGTTGCAGGCGAAGTCGTCCGGCGGCGCCTGGCCCGGGTACGGCTCGCCCAGTTTCCGTGCCACCTGCGAGGAACGCACCCACCGGTTGCGGTACCACTCGGCCCGCCCGTCGCGCAGCCGCACCCCGTGCACCATTCCGTCCCCGAGCATCCAGTGGTGGGCCCGCGGGTCCTCGACTCCCAGAGCGTTGGGGCCGGTACGCAGGTAGCGGCCGTCCAGGTCACGCGGCACCCGGCCGGTCACCTCGAGGCCGAACGCCGTGAGTTCCTCGGTGACCGGCGCGAACGCGCCCTCCAGGAACGGAGTTGACTGCCCGCCGCCCGCCGCGGTTCCGCGGCCGGCGGCCTCTGCCTCGGTGGCGTGGTATCCGGGACCATAGCCCCCGACGACGCTGCCGGCTGCCGCGAATGCCGCTCCCTGGAGAATCCTTCGGCGTGTGTGACCGCTCATCGCTCTTCCCCGTCCTTGGCCGGTGCCCGGCGCTTCTTCACCGGTACTGGGAAAAGCCTGCCGCGCGGCAGACGGCGAGTCAGGTGGCCTGAGGCCCGGGTGGGGGTGGTGCCGGCAACACCCCCACCAAGGGCCCGCCCTACCCCGGAACGTCGGCCGTGTCTCGGCCGGCAGGAACGTCACCCGTGTCGGGGCCCCCGGCAAGCCGCAGTGTCGCGGCGGCCGCCAGGCCCGCCGCGATGCCAAAGGTGAGTGCGGCCGGGACGCCGCCTCCGAGCGCCGAGAACCGGTGCACAGGCCCGTACACGCCGGCCGTGTCGTCAATCGCCATGTGCAGCACTTGGCTCGCCAGCAGCCCCAGTACGGTTGCGCAGACCGCACCCACCGCCATCGCCGACACCGTGGCGCGCGTGAGCAGGCCGGGCAGCAGTCGCAGCGCCCACCACACCACGGCCAGCATGAGCACGTCGACGGCTCGGTACAGCAGCCAGTCCCCCAGGCCAGTGCTCGCTGGGCCCGTCCAGCCACCGAGCAGCAACCACTGGCGCAGCAGGTCGCCGGGCTCGGACAGCATTCCCCCGCCGCCGAACGAGGTCTGGATCCAGGCCGCCACCGACTGGTACGAGAGGACCACCAGCGACAACGCGACCACCACTGTCCCCACGCTCGCGGCCATGCGGGCGGCGCGCGGCGGCACATTGTGCCGGGGCAGCGGGTCCTCACCCTTGGCGGTGACACGCGCCACGAGCACCGTGACCACGGCGGTCAACAGTCCAGCGAACACCGTGACCGGGCCACTCGACGCGATCACGCTCGCCAATGCCGGCAGGACCCGGTAGCTGCCGTGCCCCCTGGAGGCGATCAGCCACGGCGCGGAGACGGTCACGGCCAGCGTTCCGGCCACCGGGGCCCAGGCCCACAGCGCGAGCAACGTGGCCGGCGTACGGCCCTGCGTCGGCGGGATCCTGCGGACCAGGAGCAGTGCACCGGCCAGGAAGAGCACGAAGACCGCCACGAATCTGATCTGCATCGCGGTGCTGTACAGATCGGCGTACTGGGTGTCTCCGCCCATCGCCGTGCTTCCGCCCACGGGCCCGCCGGACATCAGCTCCGCCGTTGAGTCGTACGACCAGGGTGCGAGCCAGCGTTCGAGTTCGCTCACGGACTGAGGGTCGAACACGCTCGTGGTGCCGCGCAGTTGCAGTGCGTGCGTGCTCGCCCCCGCCCACCACAGCAACAGCGTGATGAGCAGGCCTCCGACCAGTGCCGGTATCACCGCGCGCCGATATGTCATGTGTCGTCCCCCGCCTTGGCCCTTGCAGCTACATGTGCTGCGATCAGCGGAAGAATAAGGGGTGGCGATCTCGTACGGCATACGTCCCGCCGTACCGCTGCGGCGGACAAATGAGTGCGTCGACCGGGTCGCCGCCCCCATCGCGCAGGGTCACGCTGCCGGTGCGCGCCCGGTACAAGCGGGCGACGGCACGCAACAAGGTCGACTTCCCACTGCCGTTCGGGCCGATCAGCGCTGTGACCCGACCTTTCGGGAGGTGCAGTGCGGCCTCGTGCACGACGTCGACGCCGTCGTGGGCGACCGTGACCCCGGCAGCGACAAGCCCGGCGGCGCCGGCCCCGCCCGACTTCACGGCCTGCGCCTGCAGGGCCGTGACGTGGGAACTCCCCGCCCCCATCTCGCGTTACGGTGGACGACCTGATCGTTTGAGAAGTGACACGACGGCCGCGCCGTCGTCGGGGGAAGTGAGCAACCATGGCCATGGTGGGTCTTTTCTGGATCGCCGAGGGCGACGTGTACGTGGGCGCGAAGCCGTCCGGTCTGGCGCCTGGGGTACGCCTGACCCCCAAGGGCGTGGTGGGCCTCGGCGACAGACAGCCCGGCCTCCACCTGTGGGAGGACGTGACCGCCCTGACGGTGGCGGACGTCCCCGTGAAGTCCCTGATGCGGCGGGTCGGCGTGGTCAAGGACCTGGCTCTGAGCGCGGTGACGGAGCTGGCGCTGCCTGTGAGCTCCGGCCGACTGGAAGACGCCCCGCCGCTCATGACCGTGCACGTGGAATCAACCGGCGGCGACCACGAGTTGGCGGCCTACGTCGCCGCGGCCATCGGCTACCCCCAGACCGAGGTCAACCTCTCCCTCACCCTGCTGTCCCGCCTCACGCAGGGCGCCGCGACGATGGAGACGACGCTGGCGGCGATGTCGGCGTGGGGCCGCGCGTGGGAGGGCGGATCGCCTCGGAGCTCACAGCGGGAGCAGCTGTTGCGGGAGTGGGCGGCCTAGGGTCTCCGACCCGTACCGCACGCAGTCATAGTCGGCCGGCCGCCGCACCATCGTCGGCGTCCGGCCTGCTGATCCCTCTTCTACGTAGTCACATGCCGGATACCGTTCTGGCACAGCTGGACCGGACGGCAGGGTTGCCGCACTCCCGCTCGGCACTCACACGGTCACCCCCTGCGCCCCACCCTCGCCCCGCGCGTGCTCGGTGAAGCGGCCGATCGACTCGGCGACGACGATCGGCTTGTCGATGCCGTCCGCCTCGATGGTCATCTGCGTCACGACGTTGACCTGTCCGGGCTTCACCACGTCGACCGACAGGAACGTCCCGCGCATCCGGATACGCGAGTTCACCGGCAGCGGATGGATGAACCGGACTCTGTTGTAGCCGTAGTTGAGGCTGTGCGCGAAGCCGTCGAACGCCATCAGCTCCTCCATGAAGCGCGGACCTCGCGACAGGCTGTACAGACCGTGCGCGATGGTCGATCCGAACGGGCTCTGCGCCGCACGCTCGGGATCGACATGGATCCACTGGTGATCGCCGGTCAGGTCGGCGAAGGCGTTGATCCGTTCCTGTGTCACGGCGTGCCACTGGGTCGGGCCGATCTCGGTGCCGATGAGGTTCACCAGATCTTCGACGGTCGTCGGGCGCAGCTGGGCCGCGGTCTCGGTCATGGCAGCTCCTGGAATCCGGGGGACGCCGACGACGGTATTCGAAGATGAATCCGGCTTCAATATCTGGACCGGATCACATCACTCCTTGACGCCATCTGCCGCAGGCGGCACGCTCAGTAGGACTTGAATCCGACGTCAATACCGATATGTTCACATCCCCAGACTGGTGGGACTGCGCCGCTCGGCGGAAGAGGCAGCCCTCAACGCCGCTCCCCTGCACCGCAGTTACCCATCCCCATGCCGAACGGCTCAACAGACACCTGGAGCACCCTTGAGGCAAGCCGTCATCGTTTCGACCGCCCGCACCCCCATCGCCAAGGCCTACCGCGGCGCCTACAACGACACTCAGCCCCAGCAACTCACGGCCCATGTGCTCGCGGCTGCCGTCGAGCGTGCCGCCCTGGAGGGCGGTGAGATCGAGGACGTTGTCATCGGCGTCGCCGCGCAGCAGGGCGCCAGCGGTTTCAACCTGGCACGGCAGGCGATTCTGCGCGCCGGGATACCCGACTCCGTGCCCGGCATGACGATCGACCGGCAGTGCTCGTCGGGGCTCATGGCCATCGCCACGGCGGCGAAGCAAATCGTCCACGACGGCATGCAGATCGCCGTGGGCGGTGGCGCGGAGTCCATCTCGCTCGTGCAGAACGAACACGCCAACTCCTATCGCGCGCAGGACCCTTGGCTCACCGAGCACCGCCCGGACCTGTACTTCCCGATGCTCCGGACCGCCGAGATCGTCGCGCAGCGGTACGGGGTCAGCCGTGAACGGCAGGACGCGTTCGCGCTGCTGTCCCAGGCGCGGACGGCCGCCGCGCAGGAGGCGGGCCGGTTCGACGCGGAGATCGTGCCACTGGACACGACCAAGCTCGTACAGGACAAGGCGACCGGTGAGGTGCGCCGGGAGCAGGTCACGCTCACCACCGACGAGGGCAATCGGCCCGGTACGACCCTTGACGGTCTCGGCACGTTGAAGGCGGTGCTGCCGGACGGCGCCGCGGGAGCCGTCTCGACGGTGACGGCGGGCAATTCGTCCCAGCTCTCGGACGGGGCGTCGGCGTCGGTCCTGATGGAGGCCGCGGAGGCCGAGCGGCGCGGGCTCGAGCCGCTCGGGGCGTACCGCGGGATGGCCGTGGCCGGGTGCGGGCCCGACGAGATGGGCATCGGGCCCGTGTTCGCGATCCCCAAGCTCCTCAAGGAACACGGGCTTTCGGTCGACGACATCGGCCTGTGGGAACTCAACGAGGCGTTCGCTTCCCAGGCGGTGCACTGCCGGGACGCGCTCGGCATCGATCCCGACCGGTGCAATGTCGACGGTGGCGCGATCGCGGTCGGCCATCCGTACGGCATGACCGGAGCCCGCCTGGTCGGCCACGCGCTCGTGGAGGGGCGGCGGCGCGGTGTCCGCCATGTGGTGATCACCATGTGTATCGGCGGTGGGATGGGGGCCGCCGGGCTCTTCGAGGTGCTCTGACGGGTCCGAGGGTTTCTGAGAGGTTGTCAACGACCCGGGACTGAAAGTCCCGGGCTTGCACAACGGGCGCCACTGGCTGTGGTGCTGGGTTTGCGTCCTGTCCCACACTCGGTGTTCGGGGGTGGGTCTGGGGCGGTTGACTGCGCCCCGCGTCGCCACAACTCTTCCGCGCGGTGGCGGATGTTGCGGGAGCCGTTACGGTCTGCGTGATCAACGAATCCGCAGGACCGGCATACGAAGCGGGCCTGACTGGCCCGGTTCGCCTTGTCGATGTGCCCGCATTCGGCGCAGGTGCGGGAGGTGTATGCCGGATCGACGTGCACCACCGGTACCCCCGCCTTGCGGGCCTTGTACGCGATGAACTGGCCGAGCTGGGCAAAAGCCCAGGAGGAGTGGGTGGCCCGTTGGGGCTTGCGAAGCCGTACCCGTGCGCGGATGCCCGTGAGGTCTTCCAGAGCGATACCGCGACCGGTGCGTTCTGCCTCGGCCACCACATGCTTCGCGATCTTGTGGTTGATGTCCCGCGCCCGCCGCGCCTCCTTACGACGCCGCCTCTTCAACCGGCGTTTGGCGGACGGGGTGTTCTTACGCTGGAGCTTCTGCCGCAAGGTGCGCTCGCGCATGCGCCCACGATTCAGCCGACGCCCGGCCATGATCTGACCGTCCGAGGTGGTCGCGATGTTCACGATCCCCAGATCGACCCCCAGGAACTCCACCACGCTGGTGTTGAGTTCGGCCTCGGGAACCTCGCAGGTCGCGATCAGGAACCACATCCCGTCACGGAACAACAGATCGGACTCGCCCCTGCGGCACAGCGCCAAGCGCGCCACATGCTCGGGAGCGGCGGTGAACGCCACGCCCTTCATCCGGCCCGACAGCGTCCAGATCGACACCGTACGCTCCGTGTACTGCCAGGACAGCATCCGGTCGTCATACGGCTGCGCGCCCACCGGGCGGAAAGCGATCGGTTTCTCGACTGCGCGCCGGTAGCGCTTGGAGGAGGGCCTGCCGAGGTTCCCCGCCTTCAGGTTCGCCTTGAGCGTGCGGTAGGCGTCGCACGTCTTCTTGATGACATGCTGGGCCGCCTGAGCGCCGAGCCCCCACCGGTCCTTGACCGCCGTATAGGTGTGCTCACGCAGGGCGAAGTTGCGCTTGATGTCCTTCTCGAACGCCACGGACGACACCCAGGTCGCGGCCTCGTTGCAGGCATGCAGGGTTTCCTCAAGTGCCGCCGCCTGCACGGGCGTCGGCAGGAGTTTCACCTGCACGGTCAACTTCACGACCGTGACGCTACCCGCCACCCGACGCACCGGCATTCGAACAGCGCACATTCCTCACCGGGCACTGCGGCCCGGCTTCTTGCGTGCGCTCCGCGCCCGTTGCCGCGGCGATGCTCCGCATCGCCGTCACCGGATGCGATTCCTCCCGGGGGTGAACCCCCGGGGTTCCTCGCAAGAGCACGCTGAACGGCTCCGGTGCACGTGCCGCCCGCCACGGGCACCGGAGCCATCAGCACGTACGGACCACGCGTGGCCGACGCGATCGCGCGTGTCTACAGCGCGCCCTTCTCGGCGTCTCCCACCGGAAGCGCGTCGAAGACGGCGACATCCGCCGGTCCCTCCAGCGCGTCCTTCAGTGCGCGTCCGATCCCCGCGAGCGCGGCGCCCTTGCCGTGGGTGTGGAGCGCTTCCTTGGACTCCCATTTCTCGACCATGACGAAGTGCCCGGTGGTGCCGGTCTTGCGGTGCAGGGCCCAGCGGGCGCACCCCGGCTCCGCGTGCACATCGGCCGCGGCTTCCCGCAGTGTCTTCTCGACGAGTTCCTCCTGGCCGGGCTTGGCGATCATGGTGGCGATGACGACGTACGACATGGGGTGCCTCTCCTTGAGTCGGGCGATGGGCCGGCGGCGCATGGCGCCGTGTCAGAGGCCGTAGTGGGTGGCCAGTGCCCAGGCCTGGTCGACCATCTGGTCGATGTAGGCGGTGCTGGGCGGGCCGCCCTCCGCGGCGTTGCGTGGCTCGTCGAGGGCGCGTCGCAGGACGCCTTCGCCGATGACCGCCACCTTCCACACGGCGAGTACGTGCCAGAAGGCGAGCTCCGGTCCGATGTCGCGGCCGCTCGACCCGGCATAGCTCTGGATGAGCTCGTCGCGTCGGGCGAAGCCTTCCAGTGCCGTGACGCCGAGTGCGGGGCGATCCGCCGGGACTTCGCCGGGCTCGGGCCAGTAGGCGAGCAGGGTGCCCAGGTCGGCCATCGGGTCGCCGAGCGTCGACAGCTCCCAGTCGAGCGCGGCGCGTACGGTGCCGGTGTCCGGCGAGCAGATCACGTTGCGGACGTGCAGGTCTCCGTGGACCAGGACGAGGCTCTGCCGCTCGGGGACGCGGCGGCGGAGCAGCTCGGTGAGCCGGTCGAGGGCGGGCAGGTTTCGGGTGCGGCTCTGTTCCCACTGCCGGGACCATCGCTTCAACTGCCGTTCGGCGTAGGGCCGGTGGCTGGCGAGGTCGTGCAGGCCTGTCTTCTCCAGGTCCACCGCATGGATCGCGGCGAGGGTGCGTGTCAGCGACGGCCCCAGGCCCGCACGCACCGGAGTGGGCAGGGCCTTGGCCACGTCGAGGCCGTCGAGCACGATCCCGTCGACGTGCTCCATCACCAGGTGGTGCACGCCGTCATCGTCACAGAGGCCGACCACGGCGGGTACGGGGACCTGGGTGCCGGTGAGTGCCGCCAGGATGCGGTGTTCGCGCCCGATGTCGTGGGCGGTGGGAAGCAGGGTGCCGAGCGGCGGACGGCGGACCACCCAGCAGTGGCCTTCGGCGTCGTCGACGCGGTAGGTGAGGTTGCTCTGGCCGAGGCCGATGCGCCGGGCGGTGAGCGGACCGGTCACGTGCTCGCCCCGCTCGCCCAGCCATCGGGCGAGCGTGCCGAGGTCGGTGCCCGCCGGCGCTCCGGCGTGGGCGTCGACGGACTTCATACGGCGCCCGGGCCGTGGGACAGCTCGAACACGAATCCTCCAACGGTCATGTGTCTTACGGTTTCACCGACGGCCACCCGGCGCGAGGTCCACGCGAGGGCCGCGCTCATGAGGCACGGGCGGTGCGCAGCACCGATGTGCTGTCTCAGCTCACTTCACCGCATCCTGATAGCGCCGCATGCCGCGCAGCCACCGGTCGTAGTCGCTGCCCTTGTGGCGGTAGAAGTCGAGTACCTGCGGGTGCGGAAGGACGAGGAACCGTTCGTCCCCGACCGCCTCCATCACGTGGTCGGCGACGTCGAGCGGCCGCAGCAGCTCGCCGGAGTCCAGCACGGCGCGTGCCGCTGCGCGTTCGACCGGATCGTCCGACCGGGTGCCGGACATGAGCAGTTCGGTCTCGACCCCCTGCGGGCACAGGCAGCTCACCCGCACTCCGCTGTCCCCGTACGTCACCGAGAGCCACTCGGCGAACGCCACCGCGCCGTGCTTGCTGACGGAGTACGTCGCGGAGCCGATCTGTGTGAGCAGGCCGGCGGCCGAGGCCGTACTGAAGAAGTAGCCGGCGCCGCGCTCGACCCAGCGTGGCACCAGCAGCTTCGCGGCTCGCACGTGCGCCATCACATTGACGTCGAGCGACCGGCTCCACTCCTCCTCGCTCGCGTCGAGCCCCGCGCCACCGCCGACCCCGGCGTTCGCGAAGTACAGGTCGACCGGTCCGAACCGCTCCTCGGCCGCATCGACGATCCGCTCCAGATCCGCCGTCGACGCGGCATTGCCCGCCACTCCCCCGACCCGCTCGCCGTGCGAACCGGCCAGCAGTTTGACCGTCGCCTCCAGGCGACCGGCGTCGAGGTCCGTCAGCAGGACGCCTTGAGCGTCGTGTTCCAGGAGGCGCTGGGCGATGGCAGCGCCGATGCCGCCCGCCGCTCCCGTGACGATCGCGACTTTCCCGTTGATCTGCACGAACTCTCCCGTTCAGTTGCTCGACCGGCTCTCCTCAGGCCCCTGCACCGTAGATGAATCCGGCGTCACCTTCAATGACCTGTGCCACGGACGGCCCGACCCGCTCGGAGCGCACGTCAGTCCTTCAGTCGCGCTGCGGCCCATGGCATCAACTCCGTTGCCAGGGACCGGCTCCAGGGCCGCACCAGGTCACGCAGCTCGGCGCAGCCGTCCCGTCCCAGGGCGGCGTAGGGCGCGGCGGCCAACCGGTCCGTGGCCTCCTCCACGGCCGATCGCCGCTCCTTCCCCTCCGCGGTGAAGGCCGGCTCGGGCCCGCTCGCGAGCCACCCTCGCGTACGCAGCCCCTCCACCGCCCCGGCCCATTCATCCGGCGACCAGGAGCGCGTCGTCCGCAGGGCCTCGGCCCCCACCGGCCCGGCCGCGGCATGGGTGACCAGCGCCTCGATGCCGCTCAGCCCGGCGTCCAGGAGCGCCGCCACATGGCCGTCTCCCCGGAATTCACGCAGCAGCGTCTGGGCATGCCACAGCACCAGATGCGGCTCGTCGGGCCAGGGCAGCGCGGCGTGCGCGGCGAACAGGGGCCGGCCGTGCAGGTGCGCCGACGTGGATTCCGCGGCTCGCCTGCCCAGCTCCGCGGCCCGCCGAAGCTCTTCCGACGCGAGAACCCCGGCCCCGAGGATCCTGCGCAGCGTCCCGTCGATGCCGGCCAGACGTGCGGCGAGGAATTCCTCGGGCGGAGCGGTCCGCCAGGCGGCGGGAAGCGCGGCCCGTACGGCCTTCGGGTTGAAGTTGTAGAAGGTGGCGATCACGACTTCAGGTGCGACCGGTCCCAGCGCCGCCGCACGGGAGGCGAAGTATCCGGGTCCGCTCTCCACTCCCAGAGCCGCGTAGGCGGCGTGTGCCTCGGGTGAGAAGTAGACCGCGCCGTGGTAGGGCTCGAGCGTCTGCCAGGTCTCGCGGGCGTAGGCAGGTGCGTGTGTCGTCGTCATGCGTGTGTCCCGTCACTGGTTCGAGGCGTTCCATGAGGCGCGGTTGCTCGGTCCCGCCGTGTCGGCTCCGGTGCGTCCGCCGTGCCCGCGTCCGCCTTCAGCAGGGCCGGATCGATCGCGCGCTTGAGGATCTTCCCGGTCGCCCCCTTCGGCAGCTCGTCCACTACGGCGACCAGATGGGGCACCTTGTAGGCGGAGAGGCGCTCCTTGGCCCAGGCGCGCAGTTCGGTCACGCCGAGGCGGGCGCCGGGCCGTACCGCGATGACGGCAGCGACCTCTTCGCCGTAGAACTCGTCGGGGACTCCTATGACGGCCGCTTCGACGATGTCGGGGTGTTCGTACAGGACCTCTTCGACCTCGCGCGGATAGACGTTGTAGCCGCCGCGGATGACGAGATCCTTCTTGCGGTCGACGATGCGCAGGTCCCCGTCGTCGTCCGTGGCACCGAGGTCGCCGGTGCGCAGCCACCCGTCGTGCAGGGCGTCGGAGGTGGCATCGGGGCGGTTCCAGTAGCCCTTCATCACGACGGGGCCCTTGATGTGCACCTCGCCGACCTGGCCGGGTGGCAGTTCATGACCGTCGTCGTCCCGTACGGATATGGCGCAGCCGGGCAGGGCCCGTCCCACGTGTCCTGGCTTCGCCGGGCGGCCCGCGAGATGGCAGGTGGCGGCGCCGGTGGTCTCGGTCAGGCCGTATCCCTCGACGATGGTGCAGCCGAACCGCTGCTCGAAGGCGCGCATCACCTCCACCGGCAGCGAGGCGCCGCCGGAGGACGCGAGGCGCAGGCCCGTGAAGTCGGCGCCCGTGTCGTCGGCGGTGCGCAGAAGGGCGTTCCACATGGTGGGTACGCCCGCGATGAACGTGGGGCGGTCGCGGCGGATCACGGCCAGCATGGTCGACGGGTGGAAGCGCTCGAGGAGGGTGAGGCTGCCGCCGGCGCGCATCGTGGTGGCCATGACGCACGCCTGGCCGAAAACGTGGAACAGGGGCAGGCCGGTCACGGCACGGTCGTCGGCAGTGATGGCGTGCACGTCGCAGAAGACCGCCGCGCACGCGTTGAGATTGCCGTGGGTGAGCTGGGCGCCCTTGGGCCGGCCTGTGGTGCCGGAGGTGTAGAGGAGAGCGGCAGTGTCGTCGTCCTCGCGCGGGTGCGCATCGAGGATCGCCGAGGCCTCGGTCGGCCGTGTTTCGACGAGACCGGGCCGCAACTCCCAGTACGGCACAGACAGTTCGTCCGCTGCCTGCTTGGGTGCCGGGGTGATCGCGTGCCAGCCCAGCACGAGCGACACTTCGGCGTCGCCCGCTATGTACGCCAACTCCCTGTACGGGGCCATGGTGTTGGCGGTGACGGCGATGGCCCCGGCGGCGAGGATCCCGTAGTAGGCGAAGGCAAACTCGGGCACGGAGGGCGCGACGAGCAGGACTCTGTCGCCGGGGCCTACGCCCTGCTCCCCCAGGCTGCCCGCGACGGCGGCGGCGCGCTCGCGCAGCCGGCCGTAGGTCCATTCCTCGCCCTCCTCCCCACGAAGGGCGATGCGGTCGGGCGTCGACGAGGCGTGGTTCCAGACTGGTGCGGCAGCGTTGGTCATGCGGGGCGACCTTCCGTGCTCACTTGGGGTCGAGGGGGCGGAATGCGGGCGCGCGGCCCTCCAGATAGCTGGCGACGCCCTCGGCGGCGTCGGGCCGGCGGAAGGCCTCCGGCATGAGCGCGTCCGCCGCGTCGGCGGCCGTGACGAAGTCGGTGTCGAGCGCTTGGAGCACCTGCCGCTTCATCATGCTCATCGATGCGGGTGAGGACCACGTGGCCAGTTCGGTGGCGTACTCGACCGCGGCGTCCAGGAGCTGGTCCGCCTCGACGACCTTGTTGACCAGACCCATTTCGTGGGCTTCCGTACCGCGCACGACCCGCCCGGAGAGCAGCAGGTCCATGGCCCGGCTCTGGCCGATGAGGCGCGGCAGCAGCCAGGCGATGCCGTACTCGGCGATCAGGCCGCGGCGCGCGAACGCCGTCGTGAACTTGGCGTCGGGTGCACTCAAGCGGATGTCGCAGTAAAGGGCCTCGACGAGGCCGAGTCCGGCCGCGGCCCCGTTGACGGCCGCGATGAGGGGCTTGCGCAGCGTCAGCGGGAACCACCGCGGGCGCTCCCTCTTCGGCATCGGGCCATCCAGCAACTCCGCTGTCGCACCGGCCTGTTGCAGGTCGTCCATGTCGGCCCCCGCGCAGAAGCCGCGGCCCGCTCCGGTCAGGACGACCGCCCGCACGCCGGGATCCGCCTCGGCTTCGTCGAGCAGTCCGAAGTAGCGTGCTTCCAGCTCGTCGGTCCAGGCGTTGAGACGCTCCGGGCGGTTGAGCGTCAGTACGAGCACGGGCCCACGCCGTTCCGACAGAACCGTCGTCGACTGGGCTGTTTGGATGCTTTCGGTCACCGTCGTGGTCTCCTCTTCAGCCGGCCCTGACCCGCCTCATGTATATTTGAACCCAACGTCAAGTTCAACACCTACAACACGCCCCTTACCGGCGTGAGTTCCTTGCGCCGGCGCAGCATGCGAACGACAGGAGCCCTGAGCACATGACGACACACATGCCGATCACCGACTGGGAGCGCGTCGCGGCACGGGATGTCACGACCAACGGCATCTCCCTGCGCGTCTTCGAGCACGGCGAGGGACGGCCGGACAGGCCCCTCGTGGTCCTGTGCCACGGCTTTCCCGAGCTGGCCTTCTCCTGGCGGCACCAGGTCCTCGCGCTCGCCGAGGCGGGATATCGCGTCCTGGTTCCCAACATGCGCGGATACGGCGGCAGCTCACGCCCCGACGATGTCGACGCCTACGACATCCTGACTCTCTGCGCCGACCTGGCCGGGCTCCTCGACGACGTCGACGCGGACGACGCCGTCTTCGTCGGGCACGACTGGGGCGCCTCCGTGGTGTGGAACATGGCCGTGATCCACCCCGAGCGGGTCCGCGCGGTGGTCGGCATGAGCGTGCCGGCGACGCCGCGCGCCCCGGCCCCGCCGCTGCCCATCCTGCGCTCACGCAACGGCGACGACTTCTACATCGTGTGGTTCCAGGAGCCGGGCGTCGCCGACCGGGCACTGAGCCAGAGCGTGCGCAGGACCCTCGTCACGAGGGAGATCTACTCGGCCAAGTGGGCCGCAAAGCCCGACGAGCAGCTGCCGCCCCCGAGCTGGCTGGGCGATGAGGAACTTACCTACTACGTCAAGACGTTCGAGGAGACCGGCTTCACCGGCGGCCTCAACTACTACCGCAACCTCGATCGCAACTGGACGCTGACCGAGCACCTGGACGGCCGCCTCATCACACAGCCGTCGCTGTTCGTCACCGGATCGAAGGACCCCGTCGGGAAGTTCATGCCCGCGCACGGGCTCGACCGGGTGCTCACCGACCTCCGTGGACACGTCGTCCTGGACGGCGCCGGCCACTGGATCCAGCAGGAGCGGCCCGCGGAAGTGAACGCCGCGCTCCTCGAGTTCCTCTCCACCCTCGGCTGATACCATCCGCTGCCACCGGTGAAGTACGTGATCGAACAAGAGTGGATGGACCTCAGTGGCTGCCCAGGCCCCGGCCGCAGACGGCGGCCAGAAACAACCCATCACGCCACGCAGCGCGCGCGGTGTCAGGACGCGTAACGCGCTGATCACCGCCGCCCGCGAGGTTTTCGAACGCGACGGATATCTGGACGCCCGGATCACGGACATCTCCAAGGCGGCCCACGTCGCCTCCGGGTCCTTCTACACGTACTTCAACAGCAAGGAAGAGATCTTCCAGGCGCTCGTCGAGCAGGTGCAGGAGGAGATGCTCCACCCGCACCTGCGCGAGCGCACCGGGATCACCGACACCCGACAGCTCATCGACGCGTCGAACCGCGAGTACCTGCGCGCGTACAAGAAGAACGCGCGCCTCATGGCGCTGTTCGAGCAAGTGGCCCAGGTCGACGAGAAGTTCATGGCGCTGCGCATCGAGCGCGGCAACGCCTTCGCGCGCCGTAACGCCAAGCTGATCCAGGCGCTGCAGGAGAGCGGCGAAGCCGACACGAGCCTGGATCCCCTCGTCACGGCGCACGCCCTGTCCGTCATGGTGAGCCGCATGGCCTACATGGTGTTCGTCCTGGGCCAGCGCATCCCTTTCGAGCGCCTCGTCACGACACTCAACAAGATCTGGGAGAACGGCCTCCAGCTCACGGCACCGGACCCGGAGCGCTGACCGCTCCGGGTCCGCCACGTACGGGACAAGCGGGTCAGAGGAAAGACGACAGACCGTCGAGGAACCTGTCCACGTCGTCGGCGGAGTTGTACGGTGCCAGGCCCACTCGCAGGGCAGGGTCCTCCAGCTTCAGGGCGGTGAAGGGCTCGTAGGCGTAGAACGAACCGGCGGGGGCCAGGACGTCGCGGGCGGCCAGATGGACCTGGGCCTCGCGGGCGTCGCGGCCTTCGATGGACATCAGAAGGGTCGGGGTACGATCGGCCGCCTTCGAGTGCAGGGTGACGGCGTCGCCCAGAGCGCGCAGCCCCGCCTCCAGCCTCGTACGCAGCGCCTTCTCGTGCTCGTGCAGGGAGCCCAGCGAATGGGCGAGCCGCTCCCTGCGGGTAGCCCCTGTGCCCGGATCGGTCGCCGCGAGGAAGTCCACGGCGGCAGTGGCGCCCGCCAGGATTTCGTAAGGCAGCGTGCCGAACTCGAAGCGCTCCGGCACGGTGTCGGCGGAAGGCACGAGCTTGTCGGGGTGGACGGTTTCGAGGAGTTCGGGCGCCGCCACGAGCACTCCGCAGTGCGGTCCGAGGAACTTGTACGGGGAGCAGACGAACAGGTCCGCCCCCAGCGCGGGCACGTCGACCAGATGGTGGGCGGCGTAGTGCACCCCGTCCACGTACACCAGGGCGCCGACCTCGTGCGCCCGGTCGGCGATCCGGCGCAGGGGCGGCTTGGTGCCCAGCACGTTCGAGGCCGCCGTGACCGCGACCAGCCGCGTCCGGGGCGACAGCGCCCGCTCGAACGAATCGAGGTCGAGCTCCGTGCTCTCGCTGTCGATCTCGATCCAGCGAACCGTCACTCCGGCGCGGTCGGCCGCCTGGGCCCAGGGCCGGACGTTGGAGTCATGGTCCAGGCGGCTGAGGACGATCTCGTCGCCGGCCTTCCAGCCCTTGGCCAGGTGACGGGAGAAGTCATACGTCAGCTGGGTGGCGCTGCGTCCGTGGACGACACCCTCGGCGGGCACATTGAGCAGGTCCGCATAGGCAGCGCGAAAGTCCGTGACAGCACGCTCGGCATTGAGCTCGGAGCGGCTGACAACCCCCCGGTTGGAGAGAGGGCCGGTCAGCGTCGCGACTATGGCATCGGCGACCGGGCGCGGGGTCTGCGTCCCGCCCGGACCGTCGAAGAAGGCGAGGCCGTGGTCCAGGGAGGGGAAGTGAGCCCGGAGAGCGGTCAGGTCGATGGCCATGGCCTCGGCTTTCTGGAGATGGAGAAAGGTCGTACGGACGGCTCACGCTGGTCGGCGACTGCGCAGGCGAACGCGTCCGTCCGCTGGTCGAGTCGACTCTGGCACCGGCAGCGGCACACGTAAAGCGATGGACGACGTGCGCGAGGGGCCGGCCGGACACACCCGTTCGGCACGAACGGTCTGCCGCGCAAGGCCAGTCGCGCGCTACGGCGGGACTCAAACCGCAGTGCCGCCCCGGTGCTTCCCGTGGGCCGGCAGGCCGTCGGCCCACGCTTGAGTGACGTTGCAGGCCGGTCCCGCCCCGCCGGGGCAGCCCGCGTGGAAGAGCATGGGAAACGGGGGCGGATTCATCGCGCCGCCCACCCGGGAAGCCACGCCCGCACGTAACGCGGGGCTCCGCGCGAGCAGCTGACATGGGCGATGAGGGCGCACCCTCCCGGTGCGTCACCCGGCCCCTGATGCGGCGACGTACTTGGCAGTGCACGCATGTTCCCCCGTGGGCTCACGCCTTACGTGTGGCCGGGGCCGCCGCTGCCGAACGAGCCGCTCGATCCCGGGGACCATCGTGGGACCTTCTGATCCGTGCTGCGTTTGCTGCCCGCATGGTGGAGTTCATAGGGCATGAGGCGCCCACTCTCGTCCTCGGCCAATGGGACCTCGTCCGGCTCCCTCATTTCCCGGATCTCGTGGACCGCCCCGCCTTCGGGCAGACGGGGCTGCTCATCGGGCCTGGGCGGCCTGAGCTCCAGCCTGCGCACCCGCATGCCGATGTTGACGGCCCATATCAGCATTCCCGAGATGAATCCACCTGCGATGAAAGCGCTGACGGCGGCGACCACCGTGTTCGCCGCGGCTATTTCGAAGTAAGCCGAGTTCATGATCGCTGAGCACCCCCTGCTCCTGACCTGTTCTCCGGCGCGCGCAACGGCACCGGATCGCCTCGGGTTACGCCAGATGATGACGCGGAGTGATCTTGCGCGAGGGGTGCGTCCTGCGCGTACCCGTTCCTTCCTCTCGAGTATCCGTCGCCGCAACGGTGAAATCGAGCCCAACCGGTCCCGGCGAGGTTCCGACAGGGTCTGTAATTAGCTCGTACACAGAGCTAAAATCATTTCATGGCCACGGATGAGCTGGCAGATTCCTTCGCCGACGTACTCGCCGCCGTGCAGCGGCTGACCCGGCGCAGGCTTCGGCACGGACTGAGCGCGCCACCGTTGCGCGGCGCCCAGGTGGAGCTGCTGCGCCTGGTGGTCGACAAGCCAGGAATTGGTGTGTCGGCCGCCGCCCGGGAGCTGCGTCTCGCCGGGAACTCGGTGTCCACGCTCGTCAACCAGCTGGTCAAGGACAGCTGGCTGCGCCGCGAGACCGATCCCTCGGACCGCAGGTCGGCGCTGCTGTACGCGACCCCGGCGGCCGCGGCCCGGTTGCGTGATTGGCAGGTCCGCCGGGGCACGTTGATGCGGGAGCAGCTGGCGGTGCTCGACCCGGCCGACCGGGCGGCGCTCGCCGCGGCGCTGCCTGCCCTGCGCAAGCTCGCCGACAACCTGCACGAGGACCGCACGCCCGTCATCCGCACAGAAGGTGAAACGCCCCACGCAGTACAGGGAGAACCGGAAGGTGCACAGGCATGAGCGAAGACCCCGCGGTCTGCTGCCGCGGACTGGAGTACGCGTTCGGTGAGACCCGGGCCGTGGACGGCCTCGATCTCACGGTCGGGCCGGGCGAGGTCTTCGGACTCCTCGGACCCAACGGCGCCGGCAAGACCACCGCGATCCGCTGCATCACCACGCTTCTGCCGGTGCCGCGCGGCCGCGTATCCGTGTTCGGCCACGACGCGGCGACCGAGCGGATGGCGGTCCGCCGACTCCTCGGGTACGTGCCGCAACAGCTGTCCGCCGACTCCGGCCTGACGGGGCGGGAGAACGTGACGCTGTTCGCCCGCGTCTTCGACGTGTCCCGGCGCGAACGGGCCCGCCGGGTGGCCCAGGCACTCGCCGCGGTCGACCTCACGGACGCCGCGGACCGGCTCGCCAAGACCTACTCGGGCGGCATGGTGCGCCGGCTGGAACTCGCGCAGGCGCTCGTGAGCGCTCCCCGCCTGCTGATCCTCGACGAACCCACCATCGGGCTCGACCCGATCGCCCGTACCAGTGTGTGGAACCACATCAACGCGGTCCGGCACGCCACCGGCATGACCGTGCTGGTCACGACCCACTACATGGACGAGGCCGACCAGTACTGCGACCGGGTCGCGCTCATGCACCGCGGACGCGTGCACGCTCTCGGTACCCCTGACGGACTCCGCCGCGACCTGCATGAGCAACGCGGCAACGCCGGATCCCAGGAGCCCTTGCCGACCTTGGAGGACGTCTTCCGCGACGTCGCCGGCCGCGGGCTCGACAGCGAAGGTGGTGACTTCCGCGATGTCCGCAGCACCCGCCGCACCGCGTCAAGGCTCGGCTGATCCGGCCGAGTTCGACCTGCTCCTCACTCCGCCCACAGCCCGTACCGGCTGGCGCGTGGCGCCTGCCCGCGTGATCGCCCTGTGCGCCGTCGAACTCCAAAAGCTCCGGCACGACCGTTCCGAGCTGTACACCCGAGCGGTCCAACCTGCCCTGTGGCTGCTGGTGTTCGGCGAGACCTTCACCCGGATCAAGGCGATCCCGACCCACGGCATCCCCTACATCGACTACCTCGCGCCTGGCATCATCGCGCAGTCCGCGATGTTCATCGCCATCTTCTACGGCATCATGATCATCTGGGAGCGGGACGCCGGCATTCTGACCAAGCTCCTGGTCACGCCCACCCCGCGCGCGGCACTCATCACGGGCAAGGCCTTCGCCGCCGGGGTCAAGGCGCTGATCCAGGCCGTCGTCGTGATCGTCATCGCGGCACTCCTCGGCGTCGCCCTGACCTGGAACCCGCTGCGCCTGCTCGGCGTGGCCGTCGCGGTGGTGCTCGGCTCGGCGTTCTTCTCCTGCCTGTCGATGACCATCGCCGGCATCGTCCTCACCCGGGACCGCCTGATGGGCATCGGCCAGGCCATCACCATGCCGCTCTTCTTCGCGTCCAACGCCCTCTACCCGGTCGCACTCATGCCGGGCTGGCTCCAGGCGATCAGCCGGGTCAATCCGCTCACCTACCAAGTCGACGCGCTACGCGGCCTGTTGTTGGGCACACCGTCACATCTCCCCCTGGACTACGCCGTCCTCGCAGTGGCCGCCGCGCTCGGCATCGTGGCCGCCTCCTCGCTGCTGCCCCGACTGGCCAGGTAGTCCGACGGCGCCGCCCCTCCAGGGACCTGGTCGCGCGAGCCGGTACCCGGCGGGCGAAATCGGCGCTGCCGCCGTAACGTCGAAATATGTCTGTGAATCTCGTAGTGCTTGGCAAAGAGGGGCAGACCTCGGAGCACGAGGGCGAGGTGCTGCACTTCGTCGACGGCAAGGAAGGCCAGTTCTCGTACTCGATCGACGCCGGCGCGCTGCTCGTATGGAAGGCGGACCCCGCTGCCGCCACGAGGGTCGAGGTGGCCTACTCCCCCCATGCGTGGATCAAGGCGAGCGGGGCGCGCAAGGACAGTTGACCAGCGGGCCGGCCGGACGTGGTGAGCGCGCGTCCGGGGCTCCTCGCTCGACCCGACCTCCCGGCGTTCACTCCCTTCCACACCTCACCTATTCCTGATAGGAACACTCCTAACAGGTATAGCAGCACGGTGCTGAAGTGAGGGAACCCTGGCATGCTCCGACTTGGAATGATGGCGCCGTTCACCGACGGCCTGATCACCTCGGGCGGCTTCCTCCGCGACCTCGCGGGCACGCTCGAGGAGTGCGGCGTCGAGTCACTGTGGACGGTCGAGCACGTCGCCGTCGCCGAACGCTACGAACCGCTCTATCCGTACTCCAACGACGGCCGGATACCCGGTAGTTCGGGCGCGGTACCCATGCCCGACCCGCTGGAGACCATCGCCTTCCTCGCCGGAGCTTCGAGCTCCCTGCGGTTCGGTACGGCGATGATCGTCGCCCCGCTGCACAGCCCGGTGGTCCTGGCCAAACGCGCCGCGACGATCGACCGCCACTCCGACGGGCGGCTGATGCTGGGCCTCGGCATCGGCTGGCAGAAGGAGGAGTACGCCGCCGTCGGCGTGCCCTACAAGGATCGGGGGCAACGGCTCGAGGAGTGTGTCGGCGCGATGCGCGCGCTGTGGGGCAGCGGCCCCGCCTCCTACCAGGGGCGGCACGTCTCCTTCGAGGGCCTGCACTCGCTGCCGCGTCCTGCCGGCGGGACCGTGCCCGTGGTGCTGGGCGGGAACAGCGATCCCGCCGTCCGACGCGCGGGCCGGATCGGCGACGGATGGTTCCCCTACACGATCACTCCCGAGGACTTCGCCCGCCAGGCCGATCTGCTGCGCGAGGCCGCGCGCGGGGAGGGCCGGCTGGAGGGCGCCGTGGAGATCACGGTGTGGCCGGGCTCCTGCGACCGTGAGCGCGCCGGGGACCCCTCATGGGTACGGGGCTTCGTCGACGCGGGCGCGACGCGCCTCGTCATCGCTCCACATATCCGCGGCTCGGACGGCCTTTCTGGCCCACGGGGTCTGGACGCGTTGCGCGAACAGATCGACCGGTACCGGGCCGAAGTACTGGAGAAGCTGTCATGAGCGGGGTCCAGGTTCTCGACGTCGTCCTCCTCGCGGGCGATGACGTCGATGAGTGGCTGCGACGCTGGCGCGCGGAGTATCTGCCGGGTGCCGCGGGCCGGGGCATGGTCGAAGAACGTCTGTGGCGCGCCTGGACGGGGCCTGACACCGTGGCGGTCCGGATCCTGTGGTCGCTGTCGGACAGCGGTGCGTTCTTCGCCGCGCGCGCCGCGGCCGGCGCCGACCCCCGGGTCGCGGCGTTCTGGGCGTACACGGACGAGATCGCGCTGGACCGCGATCGTCATGTACTGGAGCCGGTCGCCCGTGTTCGCGAGGAGGTGGCGCCATGACCCGCTGGGTGACTCTGTTGCCGGACGACAACACCGACGCGTACAGCAAGGCCGCCGCAGGGCCCGGCGTCCTGGGCGGCTCCGCGGCTGCCGATCTGCCGGGCAGTTTCGGCGGCACCGGCGCCACATGGGACGTGACGGCGGAACGGACTCCCGCCGACATCGCCGCGGAGGCCGGGCTGCCGGAGCCCCTCGACACGGTCGCTCTCGCGCCGGTGCGCGGGGGGTACGTGCCCCTGCGCGGCCCGCGCGTGAAACGCACACTGCTGCTCGCGGTGCGCCCCGGTACACCCGGCGCTCTCGTCGGGCAGCTGGAAGCGGATCTCATGGCGATGCCCGAGCACATCTCCACCATCCGCTCCTGGTCTCTGAGCAGGGTGGACCAGACGCTCACGCCCTCCCACTGGACCCACGTCTGGGAGCAGGAGTACGCGGACGTGCAGGGGTTGACCGGCGAGTATCTCGGCCACCCCTTCCACTGGACGTGCGTGGACCGGTGGTTCGACGGCGAGATTCCGGGCGCCGGGATCGTGGAGCCGCGCCTGGTCCACGTCTTCCGCTGGACCCGGGAGCCGGTCCTGGCCTCCCACTGAGGCCAGGACCTTGACAGTGGGGGCCTCAGCCGGCGACGTAGGCGATGAGTTCGGCCATGTTGCCGGTGTAGGCGGACGTCGTGATGCCCTCGGCGCTGGCGTGCGCCTGGTAAGGCGGCTCGGCGGGCGGAGATGCGGGGTCGTACGGCGAGGTGTCGTACAGGTCGCCCACGTGCTTGCTCATGTAGGCCGTGCCCTCGTACGGCGTGGCAGGCGCCGGGCCGAGGTACGGGTTGGTGGTGGTGCCGATCGGGGTGATCCAGTGGTCCTTGGGACCGAGGCCGTCCACGAGGGCGCTCGCCTGGTCCTCGGTCACCTCGGGCAGGGCCGGGTCGGCGCCTCGGAACAGGTCGGTCAGGTCGAGGTCGCGAACGGTCAACCACCCGGGACTGAAAGTCCCGGGCTTGCACAACGGGCGCCACTGGCTGTGGTGCTGCGTTTGCGTCCTGTCCCACGCCCGGTGTTCGGGGGTGGGTCTGGGGCGGTTGACTGCACCCCGCGTCGCCACAACTCTTCCGCACGGTGACGGATGTTGCGGGAGCCGTTCCAGTCCGCATGTGCAACGACACCGCAGGACCGGCATACGAAACGGGCCTGACTGGCCCGGTTCGCCTTGTCGATGTGCCCACATTCGGCGCAGGTGCGGGAGGTGTACGCCGCATCGACGTGCGCTGGGTGGCGTGATACGCGTCGAGGAGGCTGCGGCCGACGCTGGGCGTGCCGGGCGGCTGGACCCAGCACATGGTCCGCTTCGCCTCCATCTCCCCCCACGTGGTGGAGAGATCGGGGAGATAGCCCCAGACGTACGCACCGCGGTAGGACACGTGCTCGTCCATGAAGGCCGCAGCGCGGCGCATGGCTCGCGCGGCGTCAGTCCGGCCACTGCCGGTGCGTGACCTTGCCGGGTGTGTGGAGGGCCGGGACGCGGCCGACGCGATGCCGGGCCGCAGCCCGGCCAGCGCTCCCACGGCGGGTGCTGCGGCGAGCCGGGCGAAGGTGCGTCCGGACATGCGCGTTGTCAACGGTGTCGCCTCCAGGCATGACGGATGCGCGTGGTGGGGGCGCCGGTGGCACGGCGGCGACCCACAACTCGGGTGTCAGGGAAGGGAAATGTCGTCGGGGCACAGGCCTATCACCCGCCGTTCGGGACCCTCAAGAGTTCGTAGTAGTGAAAGTTGTTCATGTACTCGATCAACTCGCTTATCAAACCAGGCATTTGACCTGCTTCGTACTCCAAACCTCCATCAAAATTCACGTACATAAACTCAAACGATCTGCCGCAGAGGTATTGCCCTCACAGGCCGGGCTCTCCTAAAGTCACGCACGCCGCCAGTCGAATCGATTCGACGAATCGCTTCGACGACCAGAGCGGACAGCGCCGCCGCCCGAGCGGCCGGAACCAGCACGACCAGGACCAGACCGCAAAGGAGCGGGAATGGCCACGATCAAAGACGTCGCCGAACGGGCGGGCGTCGCGCCCAGCACCGTCAGTTACGTCCTCAGCGGCTCCCGCAAGATCTCCGAGGACACCCGGCGTGCGGTGCAGGCTGCCATCGCCGAGCTCGGCTACCACCCGCGGGCCAGCGCCCGCACACTGCGCAGCGCCCGCAGCGACGTCCTGGCCCTGGCCGTCCCCCGCGTGCCCGGCGAATACCGGGCGGTGGACGGCCGGTTCGCCATCGACATCAGCGATGCCGCCCGCAGCCACGGCTACGACCTGCTGCTGATGACCGACCTGGACGGGGTCGGCGGGCTGCGCCGGGTGGCCGGCAGCGGACTGGCGGACGCGGCGGTCCTGATGGCCGTGGAGGAGCAGGACCCCCGCATCGGCGCCATGCGTGAACTGGGCTTCCCCACCGCGCTGCTCGGCCGCGGCGACGACGACTCGGCGCTGCCCTGGGTCGACCTCGCCTGGGAGGCCGCCGTCGCCCTCGCCCTGCGCGAGACCGCCGCGGCCGGCCACCGGCACATCGCCTTCGTCGCCTCGGCCGAGCACGAGATCGCGGCCCGCCGCGGCTACGCAGTGCACGGCCTCGACGGCGCCCGGCGGGCCGCGAAGGAGACCGGTGCGGACATCCGGGTGCACCTCTCGAACGGCGACCCGGACGTACTGCGGCGCCGCGTACGCGAGATGTTGAGCTCGCGGCCTGCCCCGACCGCGCTGGTCGTCCAGCACCTGCACCGCCTCCCCCATCTGCTGGCCGAGGTGGCCGCGGCCGGGCTACGGGTCCCCGAGGACCTCGCCGTCGTGCCCGTCGGCACCCTCCCCGACGACCTGGGCGGTCGGATCCTGCCGCGCATCGAACTGCCCGTCGCGGAGATGTCCCTGGCAGTCGTCGAACTCGCGGTCAAGGCGATCGCCGCGGCTACCGGCACGCGGACCGGGAACCATCCGGCCCCCGGCCTCCCCCCTCACCGTCTGATCGCGCCCCAGATGGCGCCCGGGCTCACCATCGCGCCGCCGAAAATGCATCCCTGAGCGCCTTGTCGGCAAAGCGGCGGCCGCAAGCCGCGCACCTCGGCATGGAAACCGCTCACGAGACGCCCCCCGACGCACTGACGCGCACGATCCCCGAGCCGCACGTCAAGGCCATCAACTCCCCAAGCCGCAGCCCCGATTGGAGAACCGCTCGTGCACTCCCGCGCACAGCGCAGACTGCCACCCGCCATAGCCGCAAGCCTGGCGATTGCCACGGCCGCGTCGCTGGGCCTCACCGGGTGCGCCGCCACACCGGACGCCGACACCGTCACCGTGCTCAACTCGGCCACGGACACCGCCGAACACACCGCCAACCAGAAGTTCTTCGACCGCTGCGCGAGGCCCCTCGGGCTGAAGGTCGAGCAGATCAGTGTGCCCGCGGACCAGGTTGCCTCGAAGGCGCTCCGGATGGCCTCGTCCAAGTCGCTCACCGACATCCTGGAGCTCGACGGGTCCGAGCTGCCGCAGTTCGCCGGGACCGAGGGCCTGCGCCCACTGAAGGACGTCGGCGTCGACACCTCCGGATTCTCCGGCAGCGCCACCTCCCTCGGCTCGTACGACGGCACCCAGTACGGCATCGCACGCTCCGTCAACTCCCTGGCCCTGATCTACAACACCGAGCTCCTCAAGAAGGCCGGGGTCGAACCGCCCACCACCTGGGCCGAGCTGAAGACCGCCGCGAAGAAGATGACTCACGGCAGCACCTACGGGATGGCCTTCAGCGCCGGCCCCAACGCCGACGGGGTGTACCAGTTCCTTCCGTTCTTCTGGTCCGGCGGCGGTGACGAGGCGAAGCTCGACAACGGCAAGGGCGAGGCCGCACTCCAGCTGTGGAAGGACCTGGTCACGGACGGGTCCGCCTCGAAGTCCGTCGTCAGCTGGAACCAGCAGGACGTCAACGACCAGTTCGTGGCCGGCCGCGCCGCCATGATGATCAACGGTCCGTGGCAGGTGCCGGTGCTCAGCGCGCAGAAGAAGGTGGACTGGGCGGTCGCCCGCATCCCGGTGCCCGAGGCGGGACAGGACGCGATCCCACCGATCGGCGGCACCGTGATGGCAGTGCCGAAGAACGAGGACAGCGCCCGCGAGAAGAACGCGGGGAAGATCCTCAACTGCCTCAACACCCGGAAGAACCAGCTTCAGTGGGGCGAGTCGGTCAACAACGTACCCACCCGGGCCGCCGCCGCGCGGGCCTACGCCGAGCAGAACCCCAAGCTCGCCGCCTTCGCCGACCTCGTCACCACCGCCCGCTCCCGCACCGCCGAGGTCGGCACCCGCTGGCCGGTGGTCGGGGACGCGCTCGCGGGCGCCTTCCAGTCGGTGCTGACCGGCAGGACCAGTCCCGAACAGGCCCTGCACCGCGCCCAGCAACAGGCCTCCACGGGGAAGTGAGGAACCGGACATGAGCACCTTCGCCTCCACCGCCCCGGCCAAGACCTCCGGCTCCTCGGCCGCCCCCGCAAGGGCCGACTCCGGCACCCGCCGCCGCGGGCTGCTCCAGTGGCTCTTCGTCGCCCCCGCGCTCGCCTACATGGCCCTCTTCTTCGGCTACCCGCTCATCCGCAACATCGTGATGAGCTTCCAGCACTACACGCCCAAGACGTATTTCACCGGCGAGGCCCCGTTCAACGGCCTGGACAACTGGCGGGCCGTCTTCGCCGACGAGCTGTTCGCCGGCTCCCTGTGGCACACGGCGCTCTTCACGCTCGGCTCCCTGCTCGGCCAGTTCACCATCGGCCTGGCCCTCGCCGTCTTCTTCTCCCGCCGCTTCCGGCTCTCCGGCTTCGTCCGCGCGATCCTGCTGCTGCCCTGGCTGGTGCCCATGGTCGTGTCGGCCGTCGTCTGGCGGCGCATCCTCGACCAGGACCACGGGATGCTCAACAGCGCCCTGCACGCCGTCGGCCTGACCGAGGGCGGCGTGCCGTGGCTGAACAGCCCCGGCGTGGCCCTGCTGTCGGCGATCCTGGTCAACATCTGGATCGGCATCCCGTTCAACATGGTGATTCTCTACGGCGGCCTCCAGGAGATCCCGCGCGAGCTCTACGAGGCGGCGTCTCTCGACGGGGCGAGCCCCTGGCGGACCTTCCGCAGCGTCACCCTGCCGATGCTGCGCCCGGTCGTCACCGTCGTCCTCGTCCTGGGCTTCATGTCCACGGTGAAGATCCTCGACCTGATCCTGGCGCTGACCTCGGGCGGGCCCGCGGACTCCACGCAGACCCTGGGCACTGTCACCTACCAACTGTCGTTCCTCCAGCTCGACTTCGGCCAGGGCGCCGTCGTGGGCAACGTCCTCATCCTCATCAGTGCGGTCTTCGCCGTGCTGTACCTACGGGCCAACCGCGCCGACTTCGGCAAGGGGGAGTGACCGACCGTGAACCCGAACTCGAACCGTCCCCGCCTGCGGGCCGCCTGGAACACCACTGCCGCGCTGCTGATCCTCGGCGTCCTGCTCTTCCCGGTCTACTGGATGCTCAACACCGCGCTCCAGCCCGGGTCGAGCGTCGCCGCGACCGAGTGGTTCCCGTCCTCGCCCAGCCTGGAGAACTTCGACACGGCGATCTCCAGCCAGGGCGGCTCGCTCCTGACCAGCTTCGTCGTCGCCCTCGGCGCCGTCACCGTGTGCCTCGCGCTCGCCGCGCCCGCCGCGTACGGGCTCGCCCAGTTCGGGCTGCGCGGTGGCCGGGGCATCGTCTTCACCACGCTGATCACGCAGATGGTGCCGGGCATCGTCATTGCCAACGCCCTCTACAGCGCGTACGCGGAACTGGGCCTGGTCAACTCCTACCTGGGGCTGATCCTCGCGGACGCCTCGCTCGGGCTGCCGTTCGCGATCGTCCTGCTGCGCGCCTTCATGGTGTCCATACCGAGCGAGGTCGTCGAGGCGGCGATGGTCGACGGCGCCAACCGCTTCACCGCCTTCGTCCGCATCGTGCTGCCGATGAGCCGCAACGCCCTCATCACAGCCGGGCTCTTCACCTTCCTGTTCGCCTGGTCGGACTTCATGTTCGCGCTGACCCTCAACACCACCGACGAAGTCAAGCCGATCACGCTGGGCATCTACCAGTTCGTCGGCGCGCATGTCAGCGACTGGGGCGCGGTCATGGCCACCGCGGTCCTGTCCGCGGTACCCGCCGCGATCCTGCTGGTCGTGGCGCAGAAGTACATCTCCGCCGGGATCACCGGCGGATCCATCAAGTAATGCCATCACGTAGCGATAAGGGCTTCAGCCGCATGAGCACCCCCGAATTCCCGGAATTCCCCGACGGCTTCTTCTTCGGCGCCGCCACGGCGAGCTACCAGATCGAGGGGGCGTACGACGAGGGCGGCAGAGGGCCGTCCATCTGGGACACCTACTGCCGCGAGCCCGGACGGGTGGCCGGCGGCGCCACGGGCGACGTCGCCTGCGACCACTACCACCGCTACCGCGAGGACGTGTCCCTGCTTTACGGCCTCGGTGTGGACAGCTACCGCTTCTCCGTCGCCTGGCCGCGGATCCAGCCCGACGGCACAGGAGCGGCCAACGCCACGGGGCTGGACTTCTACGACCGGCTGGTCGACGAGCTGCTGGCCTGCGGGATCTCCCCCGCCGCCACCCTCTACCACTGGGACCTCCCGCAGGCGCTGGAAGACCGGGGCGGCTGGCGGGTGCGCGAGACGGCGGAGCGCTTCGCGGACTACGCCGGTCTTGTCGTGGAGCGGCTCGGTGACCGGGTGAGCCGCTGGATCACGCTCAACGAGCCGTACTGCAGCGCCTTCGTCGGTTACGCGGCGGGCGCCCACGCTCCCGGAGCACAGGAGGGCCGCGGCGCGCTGGCCGCCGCCCACCACCTCCTCGTCGGCCACGGCCTCGCCGTCCGCTCCCTTCGCGAGGCCGGCGCCCGCGAGGTCGGCATCACGCTCAACCCGGACCGGCTGCTCCCCGCCACCCCCGGCTCGCCGGCCGACCTCGCCGCCGTTCGCCGGGCCGAGACCCTGCACAACGAGGTGTGGCTGGACCCTTTGTTCGCCGGGCGCTATCCGCAGCACGAGGCGGAGACCTGGGGCGAGCCGGCCGACGGCTCGCCCCGGCTCGACACGCCATACAGGCTCGACGGCGACCTCGAACTCATCGCTGTCCCGCTGGACTTCGTCGGCATCAACTACTACCGGCCGATCACCATCGCCGACGCCCCGCACCGCGACCCCGACCCGGCGACCCGTACGGCGGTCGATATCCGGGCCACCGAGACCTGGCGCGACGACGTGCGGCACACGACCATGGGCTGGCCCGTCGTCCCGCACACCTTCACGGATCTGCTGGTCGACCTGACCAAGCGTTACCCCGAGCTGCCCCCGCTGGTCATCACCGAGAACGGCTCGGCCGAGGCGGACACCGTCACGGACGACGGCCGGGTTCACGACACCGAGCGCATCGACTACCTCCGCAGCCACCTGGAAGCCCTCTCCGCCGCCATCCGCGCGGGCGTCGACGTGCGCGGCTACTACGTGTGGTCGCTCCTCGACAACTTCGAGTGGGCCCGCGGCTACGGCCAACGGTTCGGCATCGTCCGGGTCGACTACGACACCCAGGAGCGCATTCCCAAGGACAGCTACCGCTGGTTCCGGGATCTGATCGCCACCCACCGCGCCCGTACCAGTGCTGACAAGGACCACCGATGAAGTTCACCGACGGCTACTGGCTGATGCGCGAGGGCGTCCAGGCGTCGTACGCGGCCGAGATCGCCGAGGCGCGCGTCGATGAGGGCCGGCTCACTCTGTATGCACCGGTGCGGCATGTGGAGCAACGGGGCCACACCCTCAACAGCCCGCTCCTGACCGTCGAATGCTGGTCGCCCGCCGAGGGCGTGATCGGCATCCGCTCCACCCACCACGCGGGCGCCGCCGCGCACGGCCCCGACTTCGCCCTGCGGACCGACCCCGACCACACCGCGAAGATCACCCGGGACGGGTCCCTGCTGGAGCTGACCAGCGGGGAGCTGTCCCTGCGGGTGGACACCGCGGCACCCTGGCACCTGGACTTCACGGCCGAGGGCCGCGTCCTGACGTCCGTCGGGTCCCGTGGCGCCGGCTTCGCGCTCACCGGCGACGGCCGACACCACTCGCTGGCCCAACTGTCCCTGGATGTAGGCGAATTGGTCTACGGGCTCGGCGAGCGCTTCACCCCGTTCACCAGGAACGGCCAGAGCGTGGACATCTGGCAGGCAGACGGCGGTACCGCCAGCGAGCAGGCGTACAAGAACATCCCCTTCCATCTCACCAACCGGGGCTACGGCGTCTTCGTCAACCACCCCGGCCACGTCTCGTACGAGATCGGGTCCGAGGCCGTGGGGCAGGTGCAGTTCGGCGTCGAGGGCCAGTCGCTGGAGTACTACGTCATCCACGGCCCCACACCCAAGGACATCCTGGACCGCTACACCGCCCTGACCGGCCGTCCGGCACTGCCGCCCGCCTGGTCGTTCGGGCTGTGGCTGTCCACCTCCTTCACCACCTCCTACGACGAGGAGACGGTCAACCGGTTCGTCCGGGGCATGTCGGAGCGCGGTATCCCGCTCGGTGTCTTCCACTTCGACTGCTTCTGGATGCGCGAGTACCAGTGGTGCGACTTCACGTGGGACCCGGACGTCTTCCCGGACCCGGAAGGCATGCTGCGCCGCCTCAAGGACGAGCAGGGGCTGCGCGTCTCGGTGTGGATCAATCCGTACATCGGCCAGAAGTCCCCGCTCTTCAAGGAGGCCATGCGCCACGGCTACCTCGTGCGCAGGGCCAACGGCGACGTGTGGCAGTGGGATCTGTGGCAGGCGGGCATGGCGCTGGTCGACTTCACCGACCCCGAGGCGCGGGAGTGGTACGCGGGCAAGTTGCGCGGGCTTGTCGCACAGGGCGTGGACTGCTTCAAGACCGACTTCGGCGAACGCATTCCGACGGACGTGGTGTGGCACGACGGTTCCGACCCGGAGCGCATGCACAACTACTACACGCAGCTCTACAACGAAACCGTCTTCGAGGTGCTGAGCGAGGCGCGGGGCGTCGGCGAGGCCGTGCTCTTCGCGCGGTCGGCGACCGCGGGCGGGCAGCAGTTCCCGGTGCACTGGGGCGGCGACTGCGAGTCCCACTTCGGGGCGATGGCCGAGTCCCTGCGCGGCGGCCTCTCGCTCGGCCTGTCCGGCTTCGGCTTCTGGAGCCATGACATCGGCGGTTTCGAGGGCACTCCGACGCCCGAAGTCTTCAAGAGGTGGGTGCAGTTCGGCCTGCTGTCCTCGCACAGCAGGCTGCACGGCAGCAGGTCGTACCGTGTGCCGTGGGACTTCGACGAGGAGGCCGTGGCGGTCACCCGCGACTTCACCCGGCTCAAGCACCGCCTCATGCCGTATCTCTTCCGTGCGGCCCAGCAGGCGCAGGAGCGGGGCACCCCGGTGATGCGCGCCATGCTCCTGGAGTTCCCCGAGGACCCGGCGTGCCACACCCTCGACCGGCAGTACATGCTCGGCGACGACCTGCTCGTCGCGCCGGTGTTCTCGGCCGACGGCCTCGTCGAGTACTACGTGCCCGAGGGGTCCTGGACCCATCTGCTGTCGGGCGACCGGGTCGAAGGGCCGGGCTGGCGGCGCGAGCGGTACGGCTTCGACAGCCTGCCGCTGCTGGCCCGCCCCGGCTCGGTGATCCCGTTCGGGGAGAGCGATGACAGCGCCGTGTACGACTGGGCGCACGGAGTGACGCTGCGTGTCCACACCCCGGCGGACGGCACGACGAGGGTCGCGCAGATCCCTGCCGTGGACGGTTTCGCGGGTGCCACGTTCCGCACGCGGCGGGACGGCGACGTCATCACGGTCGAGGCAGACGACACCCAAGTGCCGTGGCAGGCGCTGCTCGTCGGCATGGAAGCCGCCGGCGAGAACGCGGAACGGACCACCCTCGGCACACTTCTCACGGCCGTGCCCGGCGTCACAGCGGTCTCGGCGGTTCTGATGCAGGCGAGCTGGGCGTAGCGACCTGAGGGGGAGTGACTGGAGGGCGGTCACTCCTCCTCAGGTCGCCAGTGGAGAAGTTTGACCTTGCCGACGCTGTCGACGTGGGCGTGCATGGCCAGGGCCGCGTCTTCGGGGGAACCGGCCCGCACGGCGTCGGCGACGAGTTGGTGCTGTTGCAGGGACTGGGCGGGGCGGTCGGGCTGGCGCAGCGACTCGTTGCGGCTCTCCGCGATCGGCTCGGCGATCTCCGCCATGAACTCGGCGAGAAGCGGGCTGTGCGCCGCTGCGGTGACGGCGGCGTGGAAGCGCTGGTCCTCGGCGACGCACAGCTCCCCGCGCCGGACGGCGCCGGCCATGGCCTCGAGTGCGGCGTCGATCTCGTTCAGGTCCTCGTCCGTGCGGCGTTCGGCTGCGAGTGCTGCGAGTTTGGTCTCCAGGGCGTCCCGGGCGTCCAGGACATCGGGGAGTCGACGGCGTCGTTCCACCATGGCTTGAAGCGGTTCGGCGTCGAGGCGGTCGCGGAGCAGGAAGGTGCCGCCACCGTGGCGCACTTCGACGAGGCCCTGCACTTCCAGGGCCACGATGGCCTGCCGCACCGAGGTCCGGCTCACCGCGAGGCGTTCGGCGAGGTCGCGTTCAGGGGGCAGCCTGTCGCCCGCCTGGAGGCTTTCCGCCTGCACGTATTCACGGAGCCGCTCGACGACTTGCTCGTACAGACGAGGCCGGGGAACCGGACGCAGTGACTCGGACAACGGACTACCCGTCCCTTCTCCCAACATTCTTGCTGTCGCCGGCCCTTGACAGCAGATCAGACCCTGCCGACACTCTAGCGCAGGCCTAGAGGCCCAGTGGTCCATCCAATTTTGACTTCTGAGAGGCACGCCGCCGCACGGCCTCGATCGATACCCCCGTCCCCTCCGTCGACATCCCCCCATGTCGTCACCTCCTGAGCCGAATCGAGGTACCCGTGACGATCAACGAGCAGTCCACCGCAACCACCGGAACCCCCACCCCTACACGGCTGACCGGTCCCCAACGGCACGCCTTCTGGGGCTCGTTCGGCGGTTGGGCCATGGACGGCTTCAGCTGGACCATCCCCGGTCTCGTACTGGCCCCCGCCCTGACCGCACTGCTCCCAGCGAGCAACATTCCCGTCACGCCCGACAACATCGGCTGGCACGGGCAGGTCAGCGCCGCCGTGTTCCTGCTCGGCTGGGGATGTGCCTTCATCTGGGGGCCCATCGCCGACCGCTTCGGCCGCAAGCCGGCGATGATGGCCTCCATCCTCATGTACGGGGTCTTCACCGCCCTGGCAGGCACCGCCACCCACCTGTGGGAATGGAATACGTTCCGCTTCCTGGCGGCCGTCGGTGTCGGCGGCGAATGGGCCATGGCCGGCACCCTCCTCTCCGAAGTGATCCCGGAGCGGGTACGGGCGCGATTCGGCGGTCTGATGCACTCCGCCGCCTACTTCGGCGTCCTCGCCATCTCCGTCGTCTATCTGCTCGCCGGACCTGAACTCGGCTGGCGGGGCATGTTCTTCGTGGGCGGCCTCCCGGCACTGGCCGTCTTCCTCATCCGGCGCACCACCCCCGAGCCGGAGCGCTGGCAGGAGGAGACCTCCGGCCGACAGGAGCGGTCCTTCTGGCAGCCCGTCGTCGAGGTTCTCTCCCCGCCCTACCGCGCCCGCACCGTGGGCAATCTGCTGCTCCTGGTGGTCTGTGTCATCGGCCTGTGGGCGGGCTCGACCTACGTCCCCACAGCCATCACCGCCCTTTCGCAGGAGGCCGGTTACAGCCACGCCGCCACGGTGCGCCTGGCCAGCCTCTCGTCCATGACAGTGGCCGCCTTCACGATCCTGGGCTGCTTCGCGGTGCCCCGCCTCGCGGCTCGCATGGGGCGGCGCGGGGCGCTCGCCTCACTCTTCGCGTTGATGATCGTCGGAATCGTCGGTTCCTACGGCTGGGCCTACCCCCACCACTCGATCGCCCTGCTCTTCGCCTTCCTGCCGGTACTCGGCCTGGGCGGCGCGAGTTTCGCGGTCTTCACCATCTGGCTGCCGGAGCAGTACCCGACGCGCATGAGGGCGACCGCCTTCGCCTTCACCACGACCTTCTCCCGCTGGGTCGCAGCGGGCGGCACCTTCCTCATCGGCTACGGCATCCACGCCACCGGCTCCCTCACCCTCCCCCTCACTCTGACCGCGGCCGTCTTCGTCATCGGCATGCTGCTGGTACGCCTCGCCCCGGAGACCCGTGGCACGGCCCTTCCCAGCTGACCACCAACTCCCGGCCGGCGATGGTCAGTTCGTTTGCCGGGGGTCCTTCTCGCGACCGTCGGCATCCAGCCTGGCACCCTGCTGCCCGCCGTCGCCGACGGTCTCGGGGTCGAGCGGCACGCCGTTCGTCCGCAGCATGTGCCGCACGTCCAGGATCAGCGGGAACACTTCATGGTTCCGGTCCTCGCCCTGTTCGTCCCAGGCCCGCTGCTCGGCCTCGACCGCCATGCGGTCCTGGGCGAACACCCGTTCAGTGAAGCGGCGGATGAGCGGCCAGGCGAGCTGGAGCACCCCCGGGACAGGCGGCTTCGCGATCATCAGCAGGCCGTAGGCGTGGTTGACGCGCTGCTCGGCGTCCTCCGGCACGTAGGCCGCCCAGAGGGAGAACGACGGGAGTTCGGCGCCGTCGGGGACGGCTTGCAGGGTCTGGTACGGGTACTGGGTGCGGATGGTGATCTCGTCGGGTGTCTGCTGTCCACCGAGCCCCTCGGCCGACAGCAGACCGGCGCCGCGGTCCTTCTTGCCCCCGGCGGGGACGAAGAGGTAGCGGGCCTCGACGAACTGCGGGCCGGTCTCGTACCCCAGCAGCTTGGGCTGAATTCTGCCCAGCACGCTGCGGTGCAGGAACTGGTGGTTCATGTCCAGCAGGTTCTCGTGCATGAACGAGTAGTGGCAGTTCACGGTGCGGGAGAAGGTCATGGTCCGGTGCGTGGCCGCGCCGAACTCCGGCAGCACCGGGAACGGCGCCGACTCGGCCTTCTCGGGGTCTCCGGGAAAGACGAAAACCAGGCCGAACGCCTCGCGGACCGGATACGACCGCACGCCGCGCGGCGGCCGCTCGCACCCCTTGGGCAGGTACGGGATCTGCGAGATGCGGCCGTCTCCGCGGTAGGCCCAGGCGTGGTAGCAGCAACGCAGGGCGTCCCCCTCCACGACGCCGAGGCTCAGCGGCACCTGACGGTGCGCGCACCGGTCCTCCAGGGCGTGGACGCTCCCGCTCCGGCCGCGGTAGAGCACGATCCGTTCGCCGGCGAAGACTGCGGCGAAGGTACGTTCCTTGCGCACAGCACGTGACACGGCCACGGGATACCAGTAATCCGGGTCTATCCCGATGCGCCGCAGGTCGGCGACGGCCTCGCCACGTTCGTCCACCGGACGCGGCGGGAAACCCGCCGGTCCGTCGGCGCTGTACCCGTCCGTTCTGGGAAGGGCCTCGGTCATGTACTGCTCCCTTGCGCTGGAGCCGGGAGAACACGGCGGGGAGAGCACCAGGCTCCCGGAGGTGTACGCACGTCGCGCGGCCGGCCTGTCCTGGGCCGTGCCTTTCGTTCCCGATGGCTGCCGATCAGCGGGCAAGCCGCCGGCGGCATCGATTCGGTCCGACGCAGTGGAGGCCGAGGGCGCTCCGTCTGCCGCAGCAGGACTCCACTTCCACGGTGGTAGCAGGCTGCTCAAACGGCAACTGCGGTGCCGTGCGACCGCACGAATCGCGTGTCCATTCGGGTGCGACCGGCGGGCCCGGACGCGCTGGGGTGCGACCACCCGCGAGGCGGTCGCGTCCGTAAGCCCGGAGACGGCTTCCGCGTTACTCCATTTGCCTGTCCGGCGCTCCCCTGGGCGCGGTACTGAGCACCGGCATTCCCCGTCGGCGCGTTGACATCGTGCGATCGTGCAGCGTCAGAGCGACGCGATCAAAAGGGACGTATGAACGAGACAGTTTCCATTCCCACCAGAACGCCCGAGGCCGGGGATCACGCCTTCGCCGGGGCTACCACAAGGGCGACCGACCGGGCAGAGCTGCACTCGCTCCTCCGAACAGCCCTCGCCATCGAACACGCCACCATTCCCCCTTATCTCACGGCGATGTACTCCCTCAAGGGCGGTAAGAACCGAGAGGTCGGCGGCATCATCCGCAGCGTCGTCATGGAGGAGATGCTGCACCTGGCGCTCATCGGAAACATCATGAACGCGGTCGGTGCCACCCCCAGATTCGACGACCCGGACCTGGTTCCCGCCTACCCGGGGCGGCTGCCCGGCGGGGTGATGCCCGACCTGGAGGTCTCGCTCGGCGCCTGCTCGATCGAACGGGTACGCCAGGTCTTCATGGGCATCGAGCTGCCCGAGGCCCCCCTCGCCCCGGCCGGCCAAAGAGAACTCCAGTCCATTTCCGGCTACAACCCTCAGCTGGACGCGGCCGGGAACATCCAGAACCTCACCGAAGAGGCCCTCGACGCCCCTAGAAAGTTCTTTGCCCTGGCCGATTACGACGAGACCACCATCGGCGGGTTCTACCAGCACATCGCACAGGTGCTGACCGACCTCGACGGGCGTGAGAAGAATCTGTTCAGCGGCGATCCACGCAGGCAGGTCAGCTGGCCGCACGCTCCCGGACGGCTGTACCGGGTGACCAACCTGCAGACAGCGCTCTGGGCCATCCTGGAGATCATCGACCAGGGCGAGGGCCACGCCCAGGACCCGACCGTAGGCCCGCTCCCGGGAAGGGCGTCATGACCGGCACCGAACAGGACGGGGCCGTCGGCGGGCCCGACCGACGTACCGCTCTGCAACTGGCTGCCACTGTCGCCGTGTCGGGGGTGCTCGCCACCGGCGCAGGGGTGTCGTCCTCCGCATCGGCCGCCGTTGCCGAACCATCGGCGGCCGAGGGGCCACCGCCGGCCGTCCCTGCCGAGGCAGGCGCGGATGAGCTGGCGCACTACTACCGGTTCTGGGAGATCGTGCAAGGGCGCCGGTTGGTCAAGACGCACGGCTACTGGTCGTTCGACGGGCCGGAAATCCCGTTCGATCCGCGCGAGGTGTACCGCCTGGTCGAGAATCCCGACACCCAGCAGCTGGAGGAGGGCTCGGCAGCGCGCGAAGCGTCCGAACGGTGCGACCGCGTGTACACCGACATGCTCAGGACACTCAACCGCGTGTTCGACGGCCACCCCCAAGAACTCCGCCGGGCCCAGCGGCAGATGGAAGTCCTCGGCAAGCAGGCGCGTGCGCTGATGCGGATTCCGAGCGCCCCCGGCGCGAAGACGGTCCTGGCACCCGCCTTCCAACTGGCCGAGGACGACTGAGCAGGACGTGTCCGCGGTTACGACGCCTGCGCTCGCGATGCCTCGTCCGGTCACCAGCCCTAGGTTGGTGACATGGCAGTGATGACCGTTAAACGTCCGGGAGCGCAGGCTCGGACTCGCGTCGTGGACGTCTTGTTGGCGGCCTTGGTCTTTCTGCTGTCGATGGTGGCGGTCTCGATCGTTCATCAGGAGCACCGGATCTCCATCCGATGGCAGGCCGTGGTGCTCGTCGGGACCAGCTGCTTCGCGCTGGTGTGGCGGCGCCGCCACCCCTTCGGCGTACTCGTCGTGGCCATCGGCTGCGCAATGATCCTTCAGGCGCTCGGGTTCCGGGAAGGTCCGCTGGGGACCAGCTCGGTCATCCTGTCCATCTACACCGTCGCCGCGTGCACCGACCGGCGTACCACCTGGACGACAGCGGGCGTGACGGCGTCCGTGCTGGTGGCAGCGGCCTTGGCGACCGACCCACGGACCTGGCTTTCCCCGGACAACGCGGCGATGCTGGCATGGACGGCTCTGCCGGCGGCGGTCGGGGACGGCGTGCGATCCCGCAGAGCCTATGTGGTGGCCGTGGAAGAACGGGCGGAGCACGCGGAACGCACCCGTGAGCAGGAAGCCCGTCAGCGGGTGGCGGCCGAACGGATGCGGATCGCACGTGAGTTGCACGACGTCGTGACCCACCACATCGCCCTGATCAACGCCCAGGCGGGCGTCGCCGTCCATCTTGTGGAGCAGCGGCCCGAACACGTACTCACCGCGCTGGAGGGCATCCGCGACGTGAGCCAGTCCGCGCTGGACGAGCTGCGGGTGACCGTGAGCCTGCTGCGGCAGCCGGACGAGACAGCCGCCCCGCGCGATCCGACGCCGGGCACGAGTCAGGTACCTGACCTTCTGGCGTCCTTCGAACGTGCTGGGCTTGCTGTCAAACAGACGCTGAGCGGCGACCCCAAGCCGCTGGCACCGGCGGCCGACCTGGCGGCGTACCGCATCATCCAGGAGGCCCTGACCAATGTGCGCAAGCACTCAGGTGCGGACCAGGCACGACTGGATCTGTCCTACCGCCCGAACTGGCTGATGATCACCGTGGAGGACGACGGCCCGTCGCAGCCCACCCGCTCCGACCCGGGAAGCGGCCACGGGCTGATCGGGATGCGCGAACGGGCCGGCACAGTCGGAGGCAGGGTGCAAGCGGGACCGCGCGCGGAAGGCGGTTTCACCGTGACTGCCGAGCTGCCGCTACTGTCCGGCACCGCAGAGGACTCGACATCGGCGGATGCCGATGAGCCGGCTACGAAGGGCACCACCGAGGAAGGACGAGCGTGACGATCCGTGTTCTTCTCGCCGATGACCAGGCTCTGCTACGGGGCACCTTCAAGATGCTGTTCGATTCCGCGGACGACATGGAGACCGTGGGTGAGGCCGCCAACGGCAGGGAGGCCGTGGACCTCGCCGAGTCGCTGCATCCCGACGTTGTCCTGATGGACATCCGGATGCCCGAGATGGACGGCCTCGACGCAACGCGCCTGATCAGCGAGTCCGAGGACCTCGCCGGGGTGAAAGTCCTGATCCTCACCACCTTCGAGGACGACGAGCACGTCGCCGAGGCGCTGCGGGCGGGAGCGAGCGGCTTTCTCGGCAAGGGTGTCCGGCCGGAGGTCCTGCTCGAAGCCGTCCGCACGGTGGCCGCCGGTGAGGCGCTGCTCTCCCCCGTGGCGACCCGCGCGCTGATCTCCCGCTTTCTCGCTCAGCCCGAGCTGTACCCGGCCGTCGTGCAGGAGCGCCTGGAGTACCTGACACCGCGGGAGCGCGATGTGATGTGCCTGGTGGCGCTGGGTCTATCGAACGAAGAAATTGCCGAACGTTTGTTCGTAAGCCCGCTGACCGCCAAGACGCACGTCAACCGGGCCATGACCAAGCTGGCGGCGCGCGACCGGGCCCAGCTCGTGGTCATGGCCTACCAGTGCGGCCTGGTCAGCCCGGTGGTGGAACCAGCCGGCCCACAAGCCTGAGGGCCGCATGGGGCAGGCAGGACACCGTCGGCCGTAGGCACAGGGGCCGGATACCACGGATGCAGTAGACGCGATTCGCTCCAGGGGGACGACGCGCAACCACCCCCGCGTCGGCCACATTGAATGCATGAACGGAAGCAGGTCCTTGAGCCCCAGTGCCCCGCGGCACGACCGGCCCTCCGCACCTGCCCGCCTCATGGTGCCGTAGCTGCGTTTCCGCGCTTGTGCGGCGGCAAGGAGAGGAGTCGACATGTTCAGCACCCTGGAATGCCACATCATCCGTGACCGACTGGCCGACTACACGCTCGACGCACTCGCCGAGGAAGAGGCGCGTGCCGTCACCGCCCACCTGGCGACCTGTTCCACCTGCCAGGACGAGCACTACTGCCTCGCGGCCGTGGCGGCTCACCTGATTCCGCTGCGGAAGGCGCTGGCCGACGAGCCCCAGCGCCGCAAGCTCGGTCGGCGCCGCCCGGCCCAGCCACGGCACCTCACGCTCGCACACTGGGCGAACTGCAAGGTACTGGCGGCAACGGGCTGAACAGCCGTCCACGGACGACGTCACCCCTCCCCCGGCAGACGCTCTCCTCTCGCACCGTCGCCGCGTCCCCGTCCAGGGGACGCGGCGTCGCCAACAGGTCATCCACACAAGGGCGTTGATCCCCCGGCGCCGGGCCCGGCCATTCTCCCGCGGAGCGGCACAACCATCCGGATGTGTTGCGAGTCACATGATGTAAGAGCAGCAAACTCGCAAAGATCACAAGGGGGAAATATGCGATTCAGCCGACCTGTCCTGACCGGTGCCGCCCTGGCAGCCCTGGCGATCGGGGGCACGACCGCGCTGGCGGGACCCGCCTCCGCCGCACCCAACACCACACCGCAGAAGGTGTGCGGGAGCAGCTACAAGACCGTCAACTCGGCGCCCATCGGCTCACTGGGCACGGTCTACCTCACGTACAACTCCTCGAACGGCAAGAACTGCGTCGCGACGATCCGCAACAACCCCGGCACCCGGCTGGACATGTCCGCCTGGATCTACGTCTCCGACACCGACCAGGGAGACCAGGACTACGGGCAGTACACGTCGTACGCGGGACCCACCTACGTCTACGGCAAGGCCCACTGCGTCGACTGGGGCGGCAACATCAGCAACGTGTACGTCCAGGTGACCGGGTCCAACTGTGCCGCGCTCAGGGAGCACCGGGTCACCACGACCCGCTGATCCGCGCAGGGCACAGTCGACCGGCCAACCACCGACCGGCCAACGGGGGTGCGCTGCACCCGGCGTTGGCCGGTCTCCGTTCCACGTACCGACGCACTCGGATCTGTTGCAGCCGGCCGCAACGGGACTACGTCACGCGGAACCGTCCCTGATCCACCTCGGCGACCAGCCCTCTGCTCAGCAGCACGTCCAGGTGCTGCACCGCCGTCCTCCGCTCCACCTGCTTCACATGCGGCCCTTCGACGTGGGGCCGGTAGACGAGCCTGTGCTCGACGATCTCCTCGACGGTCCGCGGCTCACCGAGAAACGCGAGCAGCGTCGCCTCGCGCCTGGCCACCACACCGGCGTAGTCATCGAGCCGGTGCCGGAATTCCTCGGCGCCCTCGATCACACCCTTCTGGTGCGACGTGCCGTACCAGCGCGCGTCGATCTCCCGACACCGACGCATCGACGCCTCGAAGTCCACGAGACTGCTGCCGACGTCCCCGTAGTAGGGACCGAACGACGTCAGGTCGATGTCCCCCACGAACAGGAAGCCGTCCGGCTCGATCAGGAAACCGCTGTGGCCCGCGGTGTGACCGGGCAGGTGCACGACGGTCACGGTGCGGCCGCCGAGGTCGAAGACGGCGCCGTCCTCGAACCCCACAGCGTCCGGTCGACCCTGCACATGGAATTCGTCCCGCATCATCTTGTCGACGGCGTCGACCTCGTCGGGCGGCAGGCCGATCCCGGCGACCAGAGCATCTCGGGACCGCAGCGCGTCGAGGTCGCCTTCATGGGTGTGGACCGGCACCTCGTAACTGCCGAGACCGGCGATGTGGTCCTCGTGCGCATGGCTCACGAGGACCAGGTCCGCGGGCGGCGCGCCCTCGAGGAGCGACAACGACGGGTCGACGACGAGCGATTCGGCCGTGCCCCGCACAAGCAGCGTGTTGCCGTACGGGTAGGCACCCTGTCGGGCGCCTACGAGCACGCTGACGTCGCCGTATTCTGCCGCCGTGTATCCCGTGGTAAGCATTTTCAAACTCCCTGGAGTTCAGCGGGACTGGAAGTCGGACAGTGCGTGGACGACATGGGAAGACGCCGGATAGAGCTCGCGGTACAGGGCGTAAAGCTCGTCGTATCGGGACGTCATCTCCGGACGCGGGGTGATCACTTCCTGGACCGGGTTCCAGGTGTCGATGCGGGCGTCGCCCACGAGTTGGGCGGCGAGGAGTGCCCCTCCGTAGGAGGCCCCGATTGAGGTCGTGCGTACCTCTTGGGCCCGGCCGGTGACGTCCGAGACGATCTGGGTCCACAGGCGTCCCTGGACTCCGCCGCCGACGGCGACGACGCGGCGGATGTCACCGCCGGCCGCTTCGATGGCCTCGATGTTGTGCCGCACTCCGTACGCCGTGCCTTCGAGGGCTGCTCGGTACAGGTCTCCGCGTGTGTGGGAGAGCGTGAGGCCCGCGATGACACCGCGCGCCCGTGGGTCGGCGATCGGGGTGCGTTCCCCGGCGAAGTAAGGAAGCATCAGCAGGCCGCCCGCCCCGGGGCCCGACTCCTCGGCCAGGCACAGTAGTTGCTGGTAGTCGTCGCTGCCGAACAGGTCGCGAAGCCAGCTGGTGACGGCGCCGGATGTTGCCATTCCGCCGGCGAGGTTGCGGGTGTCGGGGAGGGCTCCGACGGTGCTCCACAGCGAGGGGTCGCGCAGCAGTCCCGGCACGGTGTGGACGAGGAACATCGTCGTGCCGTACATGAGCATGAGGTCGCCGATACCGTGCGCGCCGACGCTCAGCGCCTCGGCCCAGGCGTCGATGGTCCCGGTGGTGACCGGGATGCCTGCCGGCAGACCGGTCAGGTGTGCGGCCTCGGCGGTCACCGTGCCCGCCGCCTCGCCGGACCAGCGCAGTTCGGGGAGTTCGATGCCGGGGGCGATCCGGTCGGTCCACGGGGTGTACCAGTCGCGGGCCACGGTGTCGTAGAGCGGGGTGCTCTGGCTGGCCGAGTGGTGGTCGAGGACGTAGGCGCCGGTGAGTTTGCGTACGAGCCAGGAGCTGGGCATGTAGAGCCTGCGGGCGCGGCGGAAAAGCTCCGGTTCCCGTTCGGCGATCCACGCCAGCTTGGGTCCCGCCGCCTGGGTCGTCAGCCGCGAGCCGCAGCGCTGCGCGATCTCGTCAGCGCCCAGCTCACTTTCGAGCCGCTCGATCTGGGGGACGGAGCGGGTGTCCACGCCGTACAGGATCGCGGGGCGTACATGTGTGTCGTTCTCGTCGGTGAGCAGCACGCAGGGACCCATGCCGCTGACCCCGACCGCGACCACGTCCGTGTCGTTCGCGAAGGTCAACTCGCGGGTGAGGGAGACGAATTCGTCCCACCAGATGTCCGCGCGCATCTCGACGTGTCCGGGAGCCGGACGGTCGACGGCGTGTTCACGGACGGCCGTGTGCAGCACGGTGCCGTCGAGGCCGACCAGGACGCCCTTGCTGCTGGATGTTCCGATGTCCACACCGATGACTGCTGACTGAGGCATGCGAGCACCGTACTTCTCGGTTCGTTCCGGATCGTTGCGCTGGTCGGGTCACTTCAGGCCCGAGGTCTTGATGGACTCGACCATCTGGCGCCGGAAGACGAGGAAGAGGGCGAGCACGGGTATCACCGCGCTCACGGCGGCAGCCAGGACGTAGTTCCAGTTCGCGCCGTACTGGGTGCCGAAGGCCGCGATGCCCACCTGAATGTCCGTCAGGTCCGCGCCGTCGGTGGCGACCAGTGGCCAGGCGAACGCGCCGGAACGACGGCGACGTCGCCCCGGTACACCTGAGGCGTTCCGGGGCGACGTCGTGGAGCTGCAGGTCAGGCTTCGGGCGCCGGTGAGAGATGCTCGTGGACGGCGAGCCAGCGGCCGGAGTCCTGGCGGGCGAACACGATCGTCTCGCGTTCGTGGAGCGTCTCCTCGCCGGCCGTGGTGGCCACCGTGGTCGCGACCCGGTGGCTGAAGACGGCGGTGTCGCCGAAGGGCTGCACCAGCTGGTCGGCCGATGTGCAGCGCACGATCCGGAATCCGTCCTCGGCGACCCAGCGGTTCCACAGGGCGCGGTAGTCGGCGGTGGACGCGACGCGTTCGGAAGTGGTGTGGAAGACGAACGTCGCGTCCGGCGTGAAAGCGTCGAAGTAGTCGTCGAGACGGCCTTCGCCGAACGCGGACACCAGGGCGTCGGCGGCCTTCAGGACCTCGTCGGTCATGGGTCGTGATCCTTTCTTCCGGCAGGAATGCGGGCGGTTCAGCCGATGCGGGCGACGGCGCGTACGGGTGCGCCGTCGGCGGCGGGCAGTTTCAGCGGCAGCAGCGAGACCTCGATGGGCTCGCCGGCCGACTGTGCGTCGACCAGGGGGCCGAGTCCGGTCAGGTTCTCGGCGATCACGGCGTGTGCCCCGCACAGGATCTGGTGGGCGGGGAACTCGTCTGCGGGCGTGGGATCCACACTCAGCGCGTCGATGCCGACCGTACGCACTCCCGCGGCGACCAGGAGTTCGGCCGCCTCACGGGTCAGGTAGGGGTGGGTGAGGTAGTCGTCGGTGCCCCAGTGTGCCGACCAGCCGGTGGCGACGAGGACGATCGCCCCGGCCCGGATCCGCCCCTCGAAGAGGTCCGGCCCGAGCGGTGAACGTGGCTGCGCGCCGCGGGCGTCGACGACGACGGCCTCTCCCACGAAACGGTCCAGCGGGAGCTGGTCGAGGGTGGGCAGCGAGTCGTCGATGTGGAACGGCGCGTCGACGTGCGTACCGGACTGGGACCCCATGTCCAGGTGCAGGACGTTCACGCCGTCCGCCGCGACGCTCAGGGCGGGGGTGAGGGTGACGCGCGGGTCGCCGGGGTAGACCGGCATTCCGGTCGCGAGCTCGACGGAGAGGTCCACGAGGCGCATGGCCGTCACGCCTTTCCCGCGGCGACGGGCGCGGGGACGTCGTCGGTGATCGGCGGGACGGGCGTGTTCGAGGCGCGGACCAGGCGCGGCCCCTGGGGCCCGTAGACCTCGCGCGGCTCGGGGAAGAACCACAGCAGGGCCAGGTAGAGGAAGGCGGCGACGCCGAGGCCCACCAGGAGCGAGAGGTCCACGCCGCCGGCCAGGTCGCCGAGCGGGCCGACGAACTGGCCGGGCAGGTTCACGAACATCAGGGCGAGGACCGCGGAGGTCAGCCACGCGCCCATGCCGCGCCAGTTCCAGCCGTGCGTGAACCAGTAACGGCCGCCCTTTTGGCGCCGGTTGAAGACCTGGAGCGAGTCGGGGTCGTACCAGCCGCGGCGGGTCAGCCAGCCGAGCATCATGATCACCATCCAGGGGGCGGTGCACGTGATGATCAGCGTCGCGAACGTCGAGATGGACTGGGACAGGTTGGCCGCGAAGCGCCCGGCGAAGATGAATCCGATCGACAGCACACCGACGAACAGCGTCGCCTGCACACGGCTGAACCGCGTGAACACACTGGAGAAGTCGAGACCGGTGCCGTAGAGCGAGGTGGTGCCGGTGGACATGCCGCCGATCAGCGCGAGCAGACACACGGGCAGGAAGTACCAGCCGGGCGCGATCGCGAGGAGCCCGCCGACGTAGTTCGACGCGCTCGGGTCCATGTACTTGGCCGCCTTCTCCGCGATGATCGAGGCGGTGGCGAGCCCGAAGAAGAAGGGCAGGATGGTCGCGATCTGCGAGGCGAACGCGGCCGTGACGACCCGGCGGCTCGAGGCCTGTGCCGGGATGTAGCGGGCCCAGTCCCCGAGGAAGGCGCCGAACGAGACCGGGTTGGACAGCACGATCAGGGCGGAGCCGATGAAGGCGGGCCAGAACCCGGCGGACGAGGCGGACGAGAACGCCCCCTGGTAGCCCGGGTCGAAGTCCCCGGCGAAGGCGAAGAAGCCGAGGACGAACAGCGTCGAAGCCGCCACGACGGCGATCTTGTTCACGAACAGCATGAACCGGAAGCCGTACACGCACACCGTCAGCACGAGCAGTGCGAACACCCCGTACGCCAGCGCGAACACGCCGTCGTTCTGCGGCACGCCCATCAGCCGGTGCGCGCCGCCGACCAGGGCGTCGCCGGAGGACCACACGGAGATCGAGAAGAACGCGACGGCGGTGAGCAACGAGAGGAACGAGCCGACGATCCGACCGTGCACACCCAGGTGGGCCGAGGACGACACGGCGTTGTTGGTGCCGTTGCGCGGGCCGAACACCGCGAGCGGCGCCAGGATCAGCGCGCCGGCCACGAGGCCGAGCACGGTCGCCGCGAGGCCCTGCCAGAACGAGAGGCCGAACAGGATGGGGAAGGCGCCCAGCACGCAGGTGGCGAAGGTGTTGGCACCACCGAACGCGACCCGGAACAGGTCCAGGGGCTTGGCGGAGCGGTCCGAGTCAGGGATGCGTTCGACGCCGTACTGCTCCACCTCCGTCAGAGCCGGGGAATCACTCATTCGTCCTCCTTGAGAGCGAGCAGGTCGATCAGGTCGTCGGCGGACGCGGCGGGCAGTTTCTCGCGCGACAGCGAAACATGTGCAGGTGGTCGGGTGAGTGTGCACGGCAAGGGATTGCCACGGCAATCGGTGCAGGCACGAAGAGATAGCCTCACTTTGTGGCTGAGCACAAAGAACACCGCACCGACGGGGTGGACCGCCAGCGGGTGACCGTCGCGGATCTGCTGTCCTACCCCGCGTTGCAGTTGCGCCTGGTCGCGGGCGCGGCGGGCCTGACCCGCTCGGTGTCGTGGGCCCATGTCAGCGAGCTGGACGACCCCACGCCCTGGCTCCTGGGCGCCGAAATGATCATGACGACGGGTCTCGCGATGCCCCGCTCGGCCGCCGGCCAGCGGGCCTACCTGGAACGGCTCGACGACGCCGGGGTGGCCGCCCTGGCCGTCTCCGCCCAGCTGCACATGCCTCCGCTGCGCCAGGCGTTCCGCGCCGCGGCCGAGGAGCGCGGCATGCCGGTCCTGGAAGTACCGCTCGCCGTCCCCTTCATCGCGGTCGCGCAGGAAGTCGCGGCCGCAGTCCAGGACGACGCCCGCCACCGGCTCGGCGCCCAGCTCCAGGTCTTCGGCGCCTTGCGCTGGCTCACCTCGGAGAACCTGGACACGGCCGAGCTCTTCAGCCGCCTGGAGAACCTCTCCGGATACGCCATCTACCTGTGCACCCGGCAGGGCCGGCCCCTGCTGCCCGGCGTGCCCGCACCGGACCCGTCCCTGCTGCCCCGCTCGGCGGACGCCCCGCCGACGATCCCCGGCGGATTCGCGCTTCCCGTACCCTCACCCGGCGGACCCGCCGGGTTCCTCATCGCCATGGCCCACGACGGCGCGCGCCCGGCGGGCCTCGCCGTCGTGCAGCACATCGCCACCGTGGCCGCGCTTCAACTCGCCATGGTCCGCACCGAACGCGAGACGTTGCGCCGCGAAGGGACCGAGATCCTGGCAGAGCTGTTGCAGGACGCGCTCGATCCGGCCGTCGCGAAGCGTCATCTGCTGCGTCACTCCATCAAGGGCGAGGCCGCCCTTGCGGTGGTCAGGGGCGTGACGCAGCAGGCCGTGCTGGAAGCCCTCCATGACGAGCCCTGCCTGCTCCTCAACCGGGGCGACGACCGCTACCTCTTCGGCTCACCCCGCCTCGGCGACACGATCGCCGCCCTCCCGGGGGTGACGGCCGGCATGAGCCGCCCCGTCCGGCCCGGCGCCTCGCTGCGGGTCGCCCAGCGTGAAGCCCTGTGGGCCGCATCCCACGCCGCGGCGTCCGGTCGCCCCCTCGTCCGCTACGCCGACGACGCCACCGGCCGCTGGCTGCCCGACGACCCCGCCGCGCTCACCGCACTCGTCGACCACGTGCTGGGCGACGCGCTGCGCTACGACAGCAGCCACGGCTCCCGGCTGCTCCCGTCGGTGCGTACGTGGATGGAACGCGACCGGCGCACTGACGAGGCCGCGACCGCGCTCCACATCCACCCCAACACGCTCTCCTACCGTCTCCGCCGCTTCAGCGAGCTGACGGGCCGGGATCTGTCCGCCACGGCGTCCTTCGCGGAGGTGTGGCTGGCGATCCGGGCGGCCGGACAGCTGGGGCTTCTGGACTGATCCACGCGCCAGTCGTGGACCTGCTGCGACTTGGCCACGCACTCGCTCCACACGCGCAGGCGGAACGTCCACACCCGCCACACCCTCACCCCATCCCCGGCCCTCGGACCGAAAGTTCGCAGCTTGCCGATGCCTTGCGACAAGGCCGTACGTACGACAGCCGCACGCCCGTACCCCGATCGTGCGATCACCACTCCAACCAGCCACTACCGCTACGCGCGTTCGTATCCCCCCGGCTCCGCCGGCAGTCATGCGGGCGCTCCGCGACCACGGACCAAAGGAGGCAGCACTCCGCGCCGCGACTCCTCCCCGGCGTGAACGCGGGGGCATCCTCGCAAGAAGGAGGTGACGTCTCAGCCGTCCAAGGGCTGACCTTCCCGGCCACCTGCTGGTTATGCTGCGGCCGAAGCGTTCATGGAAGCGCTCAAACGAACAGTGGGTGTCGAGGGGGCCATCAGCATGCGTGAGCCGGTCGATCTCAGGCGGCAGCGGATTCTCGCCGTGGTGCAGTCGCGCGGGGCGACGCGGGTGAGCGATCTCGCCGCGGAGCTCGCCGTGTCGGTGGTGACCCTGCGCCGCGATGTCGAAGAACTGGCCAGGGAGGGCAAGCTGCGCCGTGGTCACGGCGTCGCCCGCCCGGTGCTGCCCGAGACGGGACGGGCCGCCGCCCCCGTCGAACCGACGGCCGACGGCGGTCCGGTCGCGGTCGTCGTTCCCGAGCGTCACTCGTATCTGTACGAGGCGCTGCACGGCGCCCGGACCGCCTTCGAGGAAGCGGGAATCCGCATCGCACTGCACATCGCTCCGGCCGTCGCAGGAGCCGAACAGCCCATCGTGGAACAGGCGTTGGCGGCCGGCGCCCGCGGACTGCTCATCGCCCCGCGCTGGCGCAGCCGGGCCACGGAGGAGGCCGACTACGCCTGGCTCGCGCGCCTGCCGGTGCCCGCGGTCGTGATGGAGCGCAGGCCCCGGCGCGGCAGCGCGCTGCACGCCGTCGACACGGTCTGTACCGATCACTGGTACGGCATCCACCTCGCCGTCGAACACCTCACCGGGCTTGGCCACCGGCGCATCGTGCTCGCCGCGAGGGACGACAGCCCCACCGCCCGTGCCCTGCGGGCGGCGTTCGTCGAGATCGCCGCGGACCATCCGGACGTGGACAAGTGGGCGGTGGCGCTCAGCTCGCCCGGGGCGGCCCCCGACCCGGCGGCGGAGACGACGGAGAAGCCCATTGAACTCCCGTCGCTGTTGACCGAGTTGGGGGCTACGGCGGCCGTGCTGCACGGTGATGTGGACGCGCTCATGCTGGTGCAGTCGCTGCGCGACGGCGGGGTGCGGGTCCCGGAGGACTGCTCCGTGATCGCGTACGACGACGTGGTGGCGGGTCTCGGCAGCACCCCACTCTCGGCCGTCTCGCCACCGAAGGCCGAGGTGGGCCGGGCGGCGGCGGAGTTGCTCCTTCGGCGGCTCGGCGGACAGTCACCGGCCTCCGGGGGTGGGCCGGCGCGGCGCCTGGAGCTGTTGCCCACGTTGAAGGTGCGCGGTTCGACTCAGGCCCCGAACGCCACGGATTCACAGGCATTCGGCGCCACAGGAACCTCCGGCACAACTTCCGCTTCATAATGAGCGTTTGACCGTTTCATTTTCTTCTGATCGATCTATTGACCACGTCCGGTCAGCCGATCAGGATTCCCGTGACTCGAACACGCAGGAGCCGCGGGAGGCGCCCATGCCTGGTCGACAGAGCCGTCGATCGGTGCTCGCCGCGATCACCGCGCTGCCCCTGACAGGCGCCTTGAGCGCCTGCAGCGGGAACGACAGCGCGTCATCCGGGAGCAGCAGCAAGTCCGGTACCAAAGGCACGACCACCATCACGTTCTGGTCCGCGCTGCGCGGCAGCCAGGAAGTGGTGGACGCGTTCAACAAGACGCACGACACCATCCAGGTCGCTTTCGAACAGATACCGTCCGGTACCTCCGGCGGATATCTCAAGCTCAGCAACGCGGCTCGCGCGGGCAACGCGCCCGACGTCGCCACCATCGAGTACCCGCAGGTCCCGGGCTACGCGATCGACGGTGTGGCCCGCGACATCACGGACGTGATCAGCGACAAGCTCAAGGCCAAGCTGCTGCCGCAGGCGCTCGGCCTGACGACGTTCGAGGGGCGCACGTACAGCGTGCCCCTGGACGTCGAGCCGATGGTGCTGCACTACCGCAAGGACCTTTTCGACAAGTACGGCTTCGAGGTTCCCACCACGTGGGACGAGTACACCGATCTGGCACGCGCCGTCCGCCGCACCGGCGGCAAGCGCAGGGTGACCTTCTTCTCCACGGACATGGGCCAGTTCTCGGCCTGGTGCTGGGGAGCCGGGGCGCACTGGTTCGACACCTCGAAGGGCGCCTGGAACGTGTCGCTCGCCGACGCCCCCACGCGCCGCGTCTCCACGTACTGGCAGCGGCTCATCGACGAGGACCTCGTCTACGTCAATCCCCCCAACAGCCGCGAGGCCGACGCCCAGGTCGGCAACAGCCTCGTCCTGACCCGGCACAGCGGCGCCTGGGACGCGGGGGCGCAGATGAACGCCCGCCCCCAGCAGAAGGGACTGTGGCGGATCGCCCCGCAGCCCCAGTGGGACCCCTCGAAGCCGGCGCTCGGCACCCAGGGCGGCTCGACGTTCGCGATCACCAAGGACAGCAAGCACCCCGAGGCCGCCATGGAGTTCATCGAGTGGCAGGTCTCGCACCCCGACGCCCTCAAGGCCCGGCTCTCCAGCGGCGCGAGCAGCCAGTACCCGGCCGCGACCGAGCTGATCAAGGTGGGACGCGCGGCCTTCGACCGCTCGTACTACGGCGGGCAGGACATCTACGCGCTGTTCGAGCAGGAGGCCCAGAAGGTCAGCGACGGCTGGGTCTGGGGCCCCCGGATGACCGCGACCGGGCAGGTCATGTCGGATGCCTTCGCCCGGGCGGCGGCGGGCTCCGGGACGATCGAGTCCTCCATGCGCGCCGCACAGGACGGCACGATGCCCGACCTCAAGGCGCTCGGCCTCAAGACCACCCAGCACTCCACGTGAACGCCCGCATCCCGAAAGGCAGGTGAGTCCCATGACCGCGACAACCCAGGTCCCCGCTACGGCGGCGGCTCCCCCGCGGGAGGCGGACAGCTCCCGGCGCAAGGCGCAGCGTGCGGCCAAGCGCCGCCGGGGCGGCGCCGCGGGCGTCCTGATGGCCCCGTTCTTCGTGCTGCTCACGCTCGTCTTCCTGATCCCGGTCTGCACGGCCGTCTGGCTGAGCTTCTTCAGCGACGACCAGCCGGGCCTCGGCTTCGGCCCGGAGCGCACGGTCTTCGTCGGCCTGCGCTCGTACGCCGCCGTGCTCACGGACCCGTCGTTCCTGTCCGGCCTCGGCACTGTCGCGCTGTACTGCCTGATCTACATCCCGGTGATGACGATCGGCTCGCTGGCGCTGGCGCTGCTGCTCGACTCAGGTCTCGTACGGCTGCGTTCCTGGGCCCAGTTGGGCCTGTTCCTGCCGCACGCGGTGCCCGGCATCATTGCCGCGCTGATCTGGCTGTACCTCTACACCCCCGGCATCAGCCCGATCATCGACGTGCTCGGCAAGGCCGACATCACCGTCAACTTCCTGGGCCTGCACACCGCGATTCCGTCGATCGTGAACATCGCGGTGTGGAGCAACCTCGGCTACAACATGGTCGTCTTCTACGCGGCCCTGCAAGCGGTCCCCCGGGAGGTCCTGGAGGCGTCGGTGGTCGACGGGGCGGGTCCGGTGCGCACCGCGCTCCAGGTGAAGGCACCGCTGGTGCGCTCCTCGATCGTCATGGTCGCGATGTTCACACTGATCTGGGCGCTGCAGCTGTTCACAGAACCCATGCTGCTGCGCGCGGGCTCGCAGGTCGTCGATGCCCGGTTCTCGCCGAGCATGTACATCTACGACGCGGCGTTCAGCCGCAACAACTATTCGCTCGCGGCCGCCGCGTCGGTGATCCTCCTCATCATCACGATCGCCGTCTCCTACGGTGTCACCCGCTGGACCAACCGTGTCAACTCGGCCGAGGAGAGCGCCCGATGACCACTGCCGAGCTGAGCAGGTCCACCCTGCTGCGTCCCCGTCTGCTGGGCCGGACGACCGTCAACGTGGTCGTCGCGATCTCCGTCCTCTACACCATGCTGCCGGCGCTGTGGCTGGTGCTCGCCGCCGGCAAGTCCCGCGACGCGCTGTTCAGCAGCAACATCCTTTCCTTCAAGGACTTCTCGTTCGTCCAGAACGTCAAGGACCTGTTCGCGATGGACGGCGGCCTCTACAGCCGCTGGTACGGCAACAGCCTGCTGTACGCGGTGCTCGGCGCCGCGATCGGCGCGATGATCAGCGTCGCCTGTGGCTACGCCTTCGACAAGTACCACTTCCGGCACAAGGAGAAGCTGTTCGGCCTGGTGCTCGCGGCGGTCATGGTGCCGCAGACGGTGCTCGCGCTGCCGCTGTACCTGCTCGCGTCCGCGACCGGCGTCGTGAACACCTTCTGGTCGGTCTTCATACCGGTCCTGTTCAACCCCTTCGGTGTGTACCTGGGCCGCATCTTCGCCCAGGGCTACGTGCCGAACGAAGTCCTGGAGGCGGCCCGCGTCGACGGCGCCGGTGAGCTGACGACGTACGTCCGCGTCTCGCTGCGGATGCTCGGTCCCGGCCTGATCACGGTCTTCCTCTTCCAGCTCACCGCGATCTGGAACAACTTCTTCCTGCCGATGGTGATGCTGTCCAACCAGAAGCTCTATCCCGTCAGCCTGGGCCTGTTCCAGTGGAACAGCCAGGCGACCGTCTCGCCCGAGTACTACCCGGTGGTGATCATGGGTTCGCTCCTGGCGGTCCTTCCTCTCGTCCTCGCGTTCATCTTCCTCCAGCGGTTCTGGCGGTCCGGTCTGACGGCGGGGGCGGTCAAGTGAGCAAGCCCCGGGTGGCGTTGGCCATGTCCCCCCAGGCCGCGGCGGCCGTCTTCACGCCGCGGTCCGTGGCCGCGCTCGCGGAGGTGTGCGACCTGGCGCCGCTGCCTGTCCTGGACGACCTGACGACCGTACGGGCCATGCACGTCCTCGCCGACACCGAGGTCCTGGTCACCGGCTGGGGCTGTCCGCGGCTCGACGCGGACGTACTGGCAGCGGCGCCGCGCCTCAAGGCCGTGGTGCACGCGGCCGGTTCGGTGCGCGGACATGTCTCCGACGCCTGCTGGGACCGGGGCGTCGAGGTGTCGTCGGCGGCCGCGGCCAACGCGCTGCCCGTCGCGGAGTACACCCTCGCCATGATCCTGCTGCACGGAAAGAACGTCCTGGAACGGGCCCGCGACTTCCGGCGGACCCGAGAGCGCGACAACTGGCTGCTGACCACGCAGGAGGTGGGCAACTACCGTCGCACGGTGGGCCTGCTGTCCGCGTCGCTGATCGGCCGCCGGGTGATCGAGCTGCTGCGGCCCTTCGACTTCGAGGTGCTGCTGCACGACCCGTACATCACCGAGGCGGAGGCCGCCGAACTGGGCGTCGAGTGGGTGGAGCTGTCCGAACTCTTCGCGCGCAGCGACCTGTTGAGCGTGCACACGCCGCTGCTGCCGGCCACGCGTGGCCTCGTCAGTCGGGAGCTGCTCGGCTCCATGCGGCCGGGGGCCACCCTCATCAACACCTCGCGCGGCGCCGTCGTCGACCAGGACGCGCTCACCGACGTGGTGCGCGCGGGCCGCATCGGCGCGGTCCTCGACGTGACGGACCCCGAGGTCCTGCCCCCGACCCACCCGTTGTGGGACTGCCCGAACGCACTCATCACCCCCCACCTCGCGGGTTCCCAGGGCAACGAGTGGGAACGCCTCGCCGACACTGCCGTCGGCGAGGTGGCGCGGTGGGCCGCGGGCGACGGCTTCGCCCATCCCGTACGACGCGAAAGGCTGGCGTTCCTCGCATGACCATCCCGTTCGAACTGCCCGAAGAGAACCGTGAGTTGAGCCCGACCACCGGGTACACGCGCGCGCACTGGGAGGCCGTCGCCGACGGGCTGCTCGGCGCCGCGTGGCGCTGGGCGACCCCCGGGGGCGCCCTGCTCGACCTGCCGGGCCGCCCCTCCGGGTCCGGCGTCCGCTCGGACGGCCTCGAAGGCTTCGCCCGTACGTTCCTGGCGGCGGGCTTCCGGGTCGCGGGCGCCGGCGGAAAGGACCCGCACGGCTGGCTGGAGCGGTACGCGCAGGGCCTGACGGCGGGCACGCGGACGCCCGGCCGGGACGACGCCGAGTCATGGCCGCTGATCCTCGACCACCATGTGCAGGGCCAGCCGATGGTCGAGTCGGCGTCCGTGGCGCTCGGCCTGTCGCTGACCCGGCCATGGCTGTGGGACCGGCTCGACGGCGACGTGCAGGACCGGGCGGAGACCTGGCTGCGCGGCGCGATCGACCATACGCCCGCGCCCAACAACTGGTATCTGTTCCCGTTCACGGTGGCGTCGTTCCTGGAGTCGGTCGGCCGTGGCGACGAGGCCACAACGCGCGCCATGGAACGGGCTCTTGGGCTGATGGAGACGTGGTACCGGGGCGACGGCTGGTACGCGGACGGTGACGGGCGGGCCTTCGACCACTACAACGGGTGGGCGCTGCACCTGTATCCGCTGCTGCACGCGCACCTGTCCGGGGACACCGCGCTGGCTGCGCGATTCGGGCCGCGGCTGCGCGAACACCTCGAAGGGTTCTCGCTGCTCTTCGGCGCCGACGGGGCGCCGATCCACTTCGGGCGTTCGCTGACGTACCGGTTCGCGGCGTCGGCGGCGGTCGGCATCGGCGCCGTCACCGGCCACACCCCGCTGACGCCCGGCACGTCGCGCCGCCTCATCAGCGGGAGTCTGCGTTACTTCCTCGACCGGGGCGGGGTGACGGACGACGGGCTGCTGAGCCTGGGCTGGCACGGCCCGCACGACGCGACGCTGCAGACCTACTCGGGGCCGGCGTCCCCGTACTGGGCGTCGAAGGGGTTCGTGTCGCTGCTCGCGCCGGAGGACGACCCGCTGTGGACGGCGACGGAGGAGCCGGCGCCGAGCGAGGGCCCGGACCGGGTGCTCGCGCTGCCCGCGCCGGGGCTGCTCGTCCAGTCGACCCGGGCCGATGGGATCGTACGGCTCCACAACCACGGCAGCGACCATGTCCGCCCGCAGGAAGCGGAGTCGGCCGCGCAGGAAGACCCGCTCTACGGCCGTCAGGCGTACTCGACGCACACAGGCCCGACGTCCCGGACGAACGTCGCCGACAACCATCTGTCGGTCGTGATCGCCGGCGTCGCGAGCGTGCGGCGCCGGATCCGTCCGCTGGGCGCGGGGCAGGGTGACGGGTGGGGCTGGGCCGCTTCCTCGCACCTTCCGGTGTTCGCGTCGGGCGCGCCGATGGTGCCGGGGCTGCGGGTGGAGAGCCTGACCGTGGCCCGGGGCCGGTACGAGCTGCGGGTGCACCGGGTCGTGGCGGCGCCGCCCGGAGCGGGGGTCAGGCTCACCGGATGGGCCTCGGATGCGCTGAGCTCGCAGCTGCACGGCCTGTACGGATGGGGCGAGCGGGACGAGGTGCGGGCACCGCAGGGGACGGCGTACGAGCCGTGGGTGCGGGTGCCTCGGCTCTCGGGCACGGCCGAGGGAACGGCGGTGTTCGTGGCGCTGGCGTCGTTGAGCGCCGACGAGCCGAGTGCGTCACTCGCCGACGCGGTCTCCGAAGTGATCGTCGACGAGAGGGAGTTGCGGGTGCGGTGGGCCGACGGCCCGCAGACCGTCGTGGCCTTTGAGCCGGTGCGCGTCACCCATGGGTGACGCCCGTTCCTGAACCGGCGGTTTGTGCACCGTCTCCCATCCTGGCCTGGCCGCCTGCGGCCCGCACGTGCGGGCCGCAGGCGGTCCCTTCAGGGGGTGGTCGGCTGCTGTCGCTCACCGCTCGTGGACTCCCGCACCTCCAGCCAGTAGGGGGCCATGTGCACCTCGAAAGGCGGGGCCGCATCCGCGCGGATGCGGGTCGCCAGACACTTCACGGCCAGGGAGGCGATCGCGGTCTTGTCGGGAACCACCGATGTGAGGGAGGGCGTGCCGTAGCGGGCTTCCTCGGATCCGTCGACGCCCGCCAGGGCGATGTCCTCGGGGATGCTCAAGCCCGCTTCGAACGCGGCCCGTCGGGCTCCGATCGCCAGCAGGTCGCTGAAGCAGAAGACCGCGTCGGGCCGCACATCCGCCGGCAGGCCGATAAGGGTGCGCATCGCCAGGAGTCCGTTGCGACGGCCGAACTCCGTCACCTGCGGCGAGAGTCTCGGGTCGTATGTCAACCCCGCCTCATGCAGGGCTAGTTGGAAGCCTTCAAGGCGCTGGCGGCTGGTCGCGGACGCCGGTCGGTCGACGCCGATCGCGGCGATCCTGGTGCGGCCGAGACCGGCCAGGTGCGCGGTGGCCTCGCGCGCCGCGGCGACGTTGTCGATCAGGACGTGGTCGGCGACGACGCGATCGCGTTCGTAACTGCGCTCGCCGAGCAGCACCAGCGGGAACTCGCCGGCGACGGCCGCGAGTTCGTCGGGCGAGACGTGCAGCGGCGAAAGGATCACGCCGTCCAGCAACGACGCGCCGACACCGGTCGCCAGGCGCAGCTCCTCCTTGGCGTCCCCCAGCGTCTCCTCGATCAGGACGGTGAATCCCAGCGCCGCGGCCTCAGTCCTCACGTGGTGCGCGAGCTCCGCGAAGTAGGGCGTCGCGAGGTCCGGTACGGCCAGCGCGATCAGACCGCTGCGCCCGGTCCTAAGTCTTCGCGCCGACTGATTGGGCCGGTAGCCGAGTTCCGCCACTGCGCGCATCACCCGTGTCCGCGTCGTCTCCGACACCTTCGGGGCGCCACGTACAACGTTGGACACGGTCTTGATCGACACCCCCGCGCGCTCCGCCACGTCTTTGAGTGTCACTGCCCCCACTGATCAGCCCCCCGTACTCGAAGTCCCTCCAGATTATGCACCTGCGAGCACGACGCACCAGCGTTCCGACTGCCCGGAACTCTTTCCCGGCGAGGGGGTTGACCCTGCGGACACACGGCGGTTACAACGTTGGAACTACCTCACGGCAAGCGCTTGCCGTCCGCCTCTCGAGAGGGTCCCCATGTCTCCAGATCGTCCCCACCGTCCGCTGCGCGCGGCCGTCGTCGGCGCAGGGGGTATCGCGAGCTCCAGCCATCTCCCCGCCCTGCGGACGCTGGCCGCGGAAGGGGAGACGGACGTCGTGGCCGTGGTCGACGTGGACGACACCGCGGTCCGCGCGTTCGCCGACACGTTCCGGATCCCCTACGCGTCCACTGATCTCGACGCGATGCTCGCCGAAGTACGCCCGGACCTCGTGGTGTTGTGCACCCCGCCCGCCGTGCACCGCGAACAGTCCGTCGCTGCGCTGCGAGCCGGTGCCTGGGTGTGGTGCGAGAAGCCGCCGTGCCCATCGCTGGCCGACTACGACGCCGTGGAGGCGGAGGAGAAGGGCGGTGACGGGGACCCGTACGCGTCGATCGTCTTCCAGCACCGCTTCGGTTCCGGCGCCCGGCACGTGCGCCGCCTGCTGCGCAAGGGCGCGTTCGGGCGCCCGCTGGTCGCGCACTGCCAGACCACCTGGTATCGGGACACCGCCTACTACTCCGTGCCCTGGCGCGGCCGTTGGGCGACCGAGGGCGGCGGCCCGGCCATGGGGCACGGCATCCATCAGACGGATCTGCTGCTGGATCTGATGGGGCCGTGGACCGAGGTGCGCGGCATGGCGGCCCGCCTCGTGCACGACGTGGAGACCGAGGACGTGTCCACTGCCCAGATCCGGTTCGCCGACGGCGCCGTCGGAACGGTCGTCAACAGCGTCCTGAGCCCCGACGAGGTCAGCCGCATCCGTATCGACTGCGAGCTCGCGACCATCGAGCTGACGCACCTGTACGGCTACCGCAACGCCGACTGGCGCATCACGCCCGCTCCCGGCGTCCCCGAGGAGACCGTGGCCGGCTGGCACGACTTCGGCGAGGACGAGCCCAGTTCGCACCTCGCCCAACTGCGGGCGCTCGTCGCCGACATCAAGGCCGGACGGCGCCACGCCACCAGCGGCGCCGGCGGACGCCGGACGCTCGAGTTCATCACCGCTCTGTACAAGTCCGCGTTCACCGACACGCCCGTCCGCGCCGGTGACATCGGCCCCGGCGACCCCTACTACACCGCCCTGCACGGCGACGCCCCGGGCTGGGCACCGGCCGCGCCCCATCAGGAAGAGGACCCCGTATGACGCTCGCACTGACCCATGCCCACGGCGACCGCATCACCGTCGCCCACGCGGCCACCGGCACCGAGCTCTTCGCCTACGTGTACCGGCCCGAAGCCGCCTGGGAGGCCCCCAAGCCGTATCTGCACCCGATCCGCACCCTGTCCGGCGCGGTCGTCACCGACTACCGACCCAACGACCACCGGTGGCACAAGGGACTGCAGTTGACGGCCTCCCACCTGTCGGGCCAGAACCTCTGGGGCGGCAACACCTACGTGCACGGCGACGGCTACCTCGCCCTGCCCGAGAAGGTCGGCTCGATGGCCCACGTCTCCTTCGAGGAGGTCTCCGCCGCGGACGGCCGCGCCGTCATCGCCGAGCGTCTGACCTGGCACCCGCACAACAGGGAGCTGTGGGCAGACGAGGAACGCCGCATCGAGGTGCGCGACGTGGACGCGGACACCGGCAGCTGGTCGCTGACCTGGACCTCGGCCGTCACCAACCGGCGCGACGAGCCGCTGCGCTTCGGCAGCCCCACCACCCATGGCCGCCCGGCCGCCGGATACACCGGCCTGTTCTGGCGCGGACCGCGGGCCTTCCGCGACGGCCGGGTCTTCACCGCCGAGGCGGACGGCGGCGACCTGATGGGCAGTCAAGCCCCGTGGCTGGCGTACGTAGGCGAGCACGACGGGCGCGACGGCCACGCCACGGTCGTCTTCGAGCACGCCCCCGCCAACGACCACGCGGGCGACAAAGGGACCCACCCGGCGCACTGGTTCGTGCGCAGCGATCCGTTCGCCGCGGTCGCGCCGTCCTGGGCCTTCCACGAGGAGCTCGTCCTCGCCCCCGGCGACACCCTCACCCGTAGCTACCGCGTGACCGTCGCCGACGGCGCCTGGGACCGCGGGCAGGTCGCCGCGCACCTGCGGGGACACGCGTGGTGAGCGCGACGTACGACGGATTCCCGGCGGCGGTGGGTGTGTCCCGGCTGACCGTCTACGACTGGCCCACGGTCGACGGCCGGCCCGGCGGCGGCACCCCTCACCTGCACCTCACGTGCAGCGAGGGCTACGTCGTGACGGCCGGCCGGGGAACGGTGCGGCCGCTGACCACCTCCGGCTATGAGGAGACCCCTCTGGAGCCGGGCACGGTGGCCTGGTTCACGCCCGGCACGATCCATCGCCTCACCAATGGCGGCGGCCTGCAGATCACCGTCGTGATGCAGAACAGCGGCCTGCCCGAGGCGGGCGACGCGGTGCTCACCCTCCCCCAGGACCTCCTCGCCGACGCCGAGACCTACGCGACCGCGATCCGCATCCCCACCGACGCCCTCGAGGCCGAGCAGGTGCAGGTCGCCCGCGCCCGGCGCGATCTGGCGACCCGCCGTTTCCTGGAACTGCGCGAAGCCACCGAGGGCGGCGATCCGGAACCGCTGGCCGCGTTCCAGCGGGCCGCCGCCGAGCTGATCCGCCCGCGCCTTGACGCATGGGAGCGGCGCTGGAAGGACGGCGCCCACGCCGCGGCGGCGGCGACCGGGTCCCAACTCGCCTCCCTGCGCGCGAACGGCGCCGGACACCTTGACCGAGCCAGGGTGACAGCGACCGGGCCCACCGCCCGCGGACGCTTCGGCATGTGCGGCCGGCTGGACGTCTACCCCGGCATCTGACATCCGGCACCGGGGCCGCCCCTGTCCCTCCCTCGCCCCCCATCCACGCACCGTCCCCTGGAAGGCCTCCATGCCCGAGCCCCGAAGCGGCCGGCGCCCACTCCCCCGCCGGGCCGTCCTGGCCGCGGCCGCCGTCGGCCTCAGTACCGCGCCTGCGGAGCCGGTCGCAGAACCCCACGACGGACGGCCACCAGGGCGCGTACTTCAAGCCGAGCATGCTCATCGGCATCGGATCACACAGCGAACACCCCAAGGAGGCAGCCCAGTTGGTCGACTTCCTCCTCAACGACCAAAGGGTCGGCGACATCCTCGCCTTCTCCCGCTCCACCCCGCCGAACCGGAAGATCGCCGCCCGCATCGCCAAGACACTCAAGGGCCCCGAGCGGGAGATCTACGAGTACGCACAGACCATGGAGCAGTACGGCCTGGACGCCCCGCCCACCGCACCGCCACGCGGCGATGTCGCCGTCCAGACCGCGTTCATCCGCGAATTCCAGCGCGTGATGTACGGCCTGGCCACACGCGAACTCATCGACGAGGCCACCCGGGAGCTGAGGTCATGAGCACTGTGTCGACCAGGGCGCCCGCGCGCCCCACCCCCACCATGGACCGGAAGCCGCCGGCCCGTCAGCGCCGCCAGGTGTGTGAACGGCAGTGGCCCGCCTACGTGTTCCTCACGCCGTGGATGATCGGCGCGCTCCTCCTGACCCTCGTGCCGATGGCCGTCTCCCTGTACCTGTCCTTCACGGACTACACCCTGTTCGACCCGCCGCACTGGGTGGGCCTGCGCAACTACACCGAGATGCTCACCGACGACCCCCGCTACTGGCGGTCGGTCGGCACCACGATGCTGTACGTCGTCGTCGCCGTCCCGCTGAAGCTGGGCCTCGCCCTCGCTGTGGCGATACTGCTCAAGAACCTCAACCGCGGCCGGGCCTTCTACCGCTCCGCCTTCTACGCGCCCTCCCTGCTCGGGGCGAGCATGTCCATCGCCCTGGTATGGCGCGCACTGTTCAACGACGGCGGCACGGTGTCCGGGATTCTGGACTCGGTAGGCATTCACGCCGGCGGCTGGGTGGGCAATCCGGACCTCTCGGTGTTCGTGGTCCTGCCTCCCCGTCGTCACCGCACCCGCCGCGTTCGCCGCCGCCTCTGCCACCCTCCGTCAGTCCGCCGACCATGGCCTCCCGGTCAGGGCCGGCGCGTACGTCGGGCACCTGCGCGCACACCTGACCGCGCGGGTGCTGGCCGCCGGGTGCGTTCCTCCGCTGCTCGCGCTGGTTCTCCTGATCGACGCCGCGCTGCTGCGCAGTTCGCTGCCCGGAGCGGCCATCATGTCGCCCGTGCTGGCGCTGCTCACGCTGGGCGCCATGGTCGTGGGGCTGCGCGCGACGGCACTGGAGGCCCCGTACCGGCTGTCCGCGCGAGAGGGACTTCTCCGCAGCGTCGCCGATCCGCGCGGCACCCTCCTGCTCGCCGGCGCCGTGCTCCTGAGCGTGGTCCTGGCCTGGTCGATCCCCCTGCTGACGCCGCTGCTGCCCGGGCCGTTGGCGTTCGCCGCCACGGTCGTGGCGCTGCGATCCCCTGCGGGCTGATCCGCGGCAACGCTCTACCCCTGCACTCACGTACGACACCACCGGAGTTCTCGCATGCCGTACCCGCACCTGGACGCCGCCGGCCACCCGCGGCCGCAGCTCGTCCGCGACCCCGACTGGCGTGACCTGAGCGGTCCGTGGCAGTTCGCCTACGACGACGCGGACCGCGGTCGCTCCGGACGCTGGATGGACCCGGACACCACCGAGCCGTTCACCGCCACCATCATCGTGCCCTACCCGCCCGAGTCCGAGGCCTCGGGCATCGCAGACGCCTCCTTCCATCCCGTGCTCTGGTACCGGCGCACGATCGAGGTCACCCGTCCGGCTGCGGGTCGGCGCCTCCTGTTGCACTTCGGTGCGGTCGACCACCGGGCCGAGGTGTGGGTGAACGGACAGCTCGTTGGGCGTCACGAAGGCGGTCACACGGGTTTCTCGTGCGATCTCACCGACGCCGTGCTCCGGGACGGGGAGCAGAGCGTCGTCGTCCGGGCCGAGGACCAGCCCCTCGACGCCGCGCAGCCTCGCGGCAAGCAGGACTGGCGACGCGATCCGCACGTCATCTGGTACCACCGCACCTCAGGGATATGGCAGCCGGTGTGGCTGGAGGACGTCCCGGACGAGCACATCACGGTCCTGCACTGGACCCCCGACGTCGCCCGCGCCCGCGTCCGCTGCCGGATCCGGCTCAGCCAGTGGCCGCAACGTCCGACGGCCGTCACGGTGCGCCTCACTCAGGGCGATCGGGTGCTCGCCGAGCAGCGCACGCTGACCGGCGAACAGGAGACGGAGTTCGATGTCGCGGTACCGGCCCTTCGGCACGCTCAGGACCTCGACGACCTGCTCTGGAGCCCCGACCGGCCGCATCTCGTGGACGCGACGGTGACGCTGGACGACGCGGCCGACGGCACCCCCGTCGACCGCGTCACGTCCTACCTCGGCCTGCGCGACATCGGCTGGGACGACGGCGTCTTCCTGCTCAACCACAAGCCGTGTTTCCTGCGATTCGCACTCCAGCAGGGCTACTGGCCCGCATCCCATCTTGCGGCCCCGTCCGACGCGTTGCGCCGCGACGCCGAACTGGCCAAGTCCATCGGCCTCAACGGGCTGCGCATCCACCAGAAGATCGAGGATCCCCGCTTCCTCTACTGGGCCGACCGACTGGGGCTGATGCTCTGGGAGGAGATGCCGTCGGCGTACACGTTCGGCGCGCAGACCGTCGAGCGGGTGGTCGGCGAATGGACCGAGGCGATCTCCCGCGACCTCAGCCACCCGTCGATCGTCGCGTGGGTTCCGGTCAACGAGTCCTGGTCCGTCCCGAACCCGGCGCTCGTCCCCGCCCAGCGGCACTTCATGGACAGCCTCTACCACCTGACCAAAGCCCTCGACCCGTCACGCCCGTCCGTGTCCAACGACGGCTGGGAGATCTCCGCCGCCGACATCTGGGGTGTGCACGACTACACACAGAACGCGCAGGTACTGCGCGAGCGTTACGGGCACTCCTCGTTGCGGCAGGGTGAGATCGTCGAGCAGTGGCCGGGTGCCAAGCGGCTCCTTCTGGACGGCGTACGCCACCAGGGGCAGCCTGTCGTACTGAGTGAGTTCGGCGGGGCCACCTTCGAACCGGCCGAGGGCGCCGAGTGGTTCGGCTACGACACCGTGAGCACGAAGGAGGACTTCGCCGAGCGGCTGGCCGGGTTGGTGGAGGCCACAGTGAACTCCGGGCTCGCCGGGTTCTGCTTCACCCAGTTCACCGACACGGAGCAGGAGATCAACGGCCTGTTCTCGGCGGACCGTCAACCGAAGCTCTCCATCGGGGAGTTGCGCGAGATTCTCACCCGGACCCGCACCCTGGGCCGAGGCGCGTCGCAAGTCGGCCCTTGACATGCACCCTGCGGCGATTCACGAACTGACGCTGGTCGGACCGGCCGAGACCCGGGTCACCGTGACCACCGCCCATGGAGACCTCACCGGTCGTCAGACGGTGCCCGCGGGGCCGGGCGGCAGGTGGACAGTCATGATGAGGTGGCAGGTCTCCGTACCTGAACCGCGGTAGGTGTGGGGGGCGTTGCCGTCGAAGGTGGCCGTCTGTCCGGCCTCGACAGGGTGCTCGGTGCCATCGACCTCGAGGATCATCTCTCCGACGGTGACGCTGACCGTTTCGACGACTCCGGCCTGGTGGGGGTGGCTGGGGTATGCGTCACCGGGTGCCAGCTGCCAGCGCCAGACCTCGACGGGGGCGGGGCCCGAGGTCGTCAGCATGAGCCGGGCCGCGCTGCCCCGCTCCCCCGTCCACAGCGGCATCACGGCGCCGGCGGTCACGACGCGGACGCGCCCTTCGGCCGGTCCCTCCATCAGGGCGGACACCGAGACGCCGAGGGTGTCGGCGAGCCGGACCAGCGTGGCGAAGTTCGGGTTGCCCTGAGCCTTCTCCAGTCCGACCAAGGCCCCCTTGCTGACCTTGGCGCGTCGGCCGAGCTCGTCCAGGGACAGGCCCGCTCGGGTACGGGCCGCCCTGACGTTGTGCGCGAGCGTACGCAGGGCTTCCTCTGTCTCGGCCATCCGATCCTCATCCTCGCCGGTGGACCACTGCAATGCACCGTCCGGTCGGTTGGTTGACACGCGCGGTCGGTCCAATGTACGGTTCAGTCGTTCCACTGAAGACTAAGGGATGTACCCGTGATCGCTCTGCTGCTGGCTCTGGGCAGCTCACTCGCCTATGGCTGCGCCGACTTCCTCGGCGGCCTCGGTGCCCGAAAGGCGCACGTGCTGCGCACCGTGATGGTCGCCGCCCCGGCCAGCCTCGCGGTCGAGCTGCTGCTGTGGCCCGTGCTCGGCGCGTCGTTCAGCCCGGGCGCCGTGGGCTGGGGTGCCGCCTCCGGTGTCGCCTCGGCGGTGGCGTTCGCGCTGCTCTACAAGACCCTGGCCATCGGCCCGATGAACGTGCTGTCCCCGGTCACCGCGCTGATGTCCGCCGCGCTGCCTGTCGGCGTGGGTCTGATGCAGGGCGAGCGGCTGGGCGCGGCCGGGCTGCTGGGCCTGCCGCTCGCGCTCATCGCCGTCGTTCTGGTCAGTGCCGGGCACGGCGCGGGCTCGTCGCGTCCGTCGCGCACAGCGCTGCAACTGGCGTTCGGCGCGGGCGCCGCGATCGCCCTCCAGCTGGTCTTCCTGCACCAGGCACCGGCGGACAGCGGCGTGGCCCCGCTCATCGTCGGCAGGGCGGTCTCGACAGGGGTCACCCTGACCGCGGCCGGGGTCATGCGCCGCAGGCTCGGCCGCGAGAAGCCCGCCTACGCCATGTCGGCCGCGGCAGGCGTGCTGGACTCGGTGGCGAACCTGCTGTTCCTCATCGCCGTCCGCAGCGGAGACCTCACCGTCGTCGCCGTGATCACGGCCCTCTACCCGGTCGGCACGGTTCTGCTCGCCCGGAGTGTGCTCGCCGAACGCATCCATCGCGGCCAGCTCGTCGGCCTGGGCACCGCGGCCGTCGCCGTCAGCCTCCTCGCCCTCACCTGAACCGGCCCACCACCCCGCAAGGAGAAGAGCGTGTTCATCCAACCCTGGGACGCCGCACTGGACGAGGGCGAATGGCAGGCGTGGATCGCCGACGGCCACGACTTCGGCCAGCTCGGCGTCAACGGCCTTCCCGGCCGGGCCCCCGTGGTCGTCCCCACCCACTTCACCGGCGACGACAACCAGCTCCTGATCCACTTCGCCCGCCCCAACCCGGTCTGGAAGGCGATCGAGCACGACCCGAACGTCACGTTCACCGTCATCGGGGACTACGCCTTCATCCCCGGCCCCTGGCGCGCCAAGCCGGACACGACACCCACCGACGGCGTCCCCACCAGCTACTACGCGGCCGTCCAGTTCACCTGCCACGCCCACATCGTCGACGCCCCCGAGGCCAAGGCCGAGCTCCTTCGCCGCCAGCTCGCCCACTTCCAGCCGGACGGCGACCACGCCCCCGTCCTGGTGGACCAGCCTCCGTACGGCCGCATGCTGCCCGGCATCCGCGGCCTGCGCCTGGACGTCATCGATGTGGTCGCCAAGTTCAAGTACGACGACCACAAGCCCACCGAGCACCGCACCACGGTCGCGGACCGCCTCACCGCACGGGGCGAGGCACTCGACGTACCCACCGCCCGCCAGCAGCTCCGCCGTCTGGACCGCATGGGCGACTGGAAGCCCTGACAGGGCGGACTCGTTCCTCGGATCAGGGACTTGCGATGAGTTCGGTGAGCCGCAGGGGCCGCCACAGTCTGCGGCCGCCGACCCGCATCGCGTTCGACGTCGCGATCCAGGGGGCCGCTGCTGGCGGTCGTGTCGATGAGGGGACGGCGACCGTGACCCGCGACGCCTCGCCGCGCGCGTACGACTGCCGGATCACGGCAGCGCCGGATGCGTACCTCCTGGTCGTCGTTCGCTGTTGAACTCGTTCAGTTCGGACCCGAAGTCCTCGCACACCTTCCGCATGATCTCTTCGGTGCGGGTCAGCATTTCGTCGTTGAACACACCGCGCCGGTACTTCGTCACAAAGACCATGTGCACGTTAAGACTTGAAACGGACCAACGTACTACGATCATGGTCATGCAGCTTCGCTACGCCTACCGGGTGTACCCGAACGCCACCCAGCGCCGTGCGCTGGCCCAGGCGTTCGGCTGCGCCCGCGTGGTGTGGAACGACTGCCTACGCGACCGGAAGGAAGCACACGCCGCCGGTCTGCCGTATGTGACGTCGGCCGATCTGTCGCGGCTGCGGATCACGCAGGCCAAGCGCACCGAAGAACGGGCATGGCTGGCAGACGTATCGGCGGTCGTCCTGCAACAGTCCCTGCGCGACCTGGACACCGCTTACAAGAACTTCTTCGCCTCGCTCAGGGGAGAACGCAAAGGCCGCAAGGTCTCGCCGCCCCGCTTCAAGTCGAAGAAGGACACCCGCCAGGCGATCCGGCTGAACAACAACGCTTTCTCCCTCCAGGGTAACGGCACTGTGTATGTGGCCAAGATCGGCAACATCAAGGTGAAGTGGTCCCGGGCGCTGCCGACCGCACCGACCTCCCTGACGGTGGCCAAGGACTCTTCGGGCCGGTACTTCATGAGCTTCGTCGTGGACACCGAACCCGAGATCCTGCCCGAGCTGGACACCGAGACAGGTATCGACCTCGGCCTGTCCGCGTTCGCCGTCCTTTCCGACGGCCAAAAGATCAGCTCTCCGAAGTTCCTGCGGCGCGCCGAGAAGAAGCTCAAGCGGTTACAGAAGGAGGTATGCCGCAAGGCCAAAGCCCGTATCAAGGTCGCACGTCAGCACGCCAAGGTGGCGGACCGGCGCCGAGACTGGCACCACAAGGAATCCACACGCATCATCCGCGACAACCAAGCGGTGTACGTGGAAGACCTCGCGGTGTCGGGCCTCGCCCGTACCCGGCTCGCCAAGTCCGTGCACGATGCCGGATGGTCGGCGTTCGTCGACATGCTGGAGTACAAGGCCATCAAGCACGGCCGGTACTTCGCCAAGATCGCGCGCTTCGAGCCGACTTCTCAGGTCTGCTCTGCCTGCGGCGTCAAGGACGGCCCCAAGCCCTTGCATGTCCGTATGTGGATCTGCGGAAACTGCGGGACCGTCCACGACCGGGACATCAACGCCGCACGAAACATCCTGGCCGCTGGACGAGCGGACAGGCTAAACGCCTCGTGGAGCGCTGGTAAGACCAGGGCGAAAGTCCCGGCACAGCGCGTTGAAGCAGGAAGCCTCCGGAAGGGTCAGCCGACCCAGGCCGAAATCCCCGTCCTTAAGACGGGGAGTACGTCAAGGTACGCACATCGGTACTCAGAGAGGTCAGGTAGCCATGTCGAAGACGGTGACCGCACAACTGCCGGAGATCCGCGATGAACTCGCCGCCTTCTACAAGGATCTGCACCGAAATCCCGAGCTCTCGCTCCAGGAGACACACACCGCCGGTCTACTGGCTAAGCGCCTGCGCGAGGCGGGCTTCGACGAGGTGGCCGAAGGGATCGGCGTCACCGGCGTGGTCGGGGTACTGCGCAACGGCGAGGGGCCGGTGGTCATGCTCCGCGCGGACTTCGACGCGCTGCCGGTGGAGGAGAAGACCGGCCTTCCCTACGCCAGTCAGACGCGAGGCGTGGACCACGAGGGCCGTGACGTACCGGTGATGCATGCCTGCGGTCACGACATGCACGCGGCCTGCCTGACCGGCGCGGCCATGTTGCTCGCGCAGTCGCGTGACCAGTGGCGCGGCACACTGCTGGTGGTGTTCCAGCCTGCTGAGGAACTCGCGGTCGGCGCACGCGGGATGGTCGACGACGGGCTCTTCGAACGGTTCCCCAAGCCCGAGGTAGTGCTGGGCCAGCACGTCGGGCCGTTGCCCGCAGGGGTCATCGGCTACGGCACAGGACCGGTGATGGCTGCCGCGGACTCCCTCGACCTCACCCTGCACGGTCGCGGCGCCCACGGATCCCGGCCCGAGGCCTCCATCGACCCGGTGCTCATGGCGGCCAACGTGGTCACGCGGTTGCAGGGCATCGTCGCGCGGGAGGTGCCTCCGGCGGAGACCGCCGTGGTGACCGTGGGTCGCCTGCAGGCGGGCACGAAGGACAACATCATCCCCGACAAGGCCGAGTTGGGGATCAACGTCCGCACCTTCACCCCGGCGATCCGCGACAAGGTCCGCAACGCCATCGAGCGCATCGCCACTGCGGAGTCGCAGGCGAGTGGCGCGGCGGAGCCGCCGGAGTTCGCCTGGACCGGCGCCGCGCCGGCGCTGGTGAGCGATCCGGAGGCGACGCAGGCCACGGTCGCCGCGTTCGCGGAGCACTTCGGGCAGCAGCGGATCATGCCGATGCCTCAGGTGAACGCGAGCGAGGACGTGGGTGTGTTCGGTGAGGTGCTCGGGGTGCCGACCGTCTTCTGGTTCTGGGGCGGCCTGGACACCGAAACGGTTCTCGGCGCGCTCCAGGAAGGCCGGCTGGACGAGCTGCCGAGCAACCACTCCCCCCACTTCGCCCCGGTCGTCGAGCCCACCCTGAGCACGGGCGTGGAAGCACTCGTCGTAGCCGCAATGACCTGGCTCGCGGACGCGTGAACGCGGTGGTCCTGCCGGCGTTCACCGATCGCCGGCGGGCCCGTCTCCACCGAGCGTCTCCAGCAATACGTCGACGACCTCGTCCACCTCCGCGTCGGCCAGGTCCTCGAACGCCCCGGAATGGCGGGCGAGCAACACCCCGGCGACCGCCGCCACCAGCACGTCGGCCCGCAGCCCCGGCCGGTCCCTGCCCTCCCGGGCGAAGCGTGCGCGCAACGGATCCACGAGCCGGGACCGCAGTGCCGCGCGGGTGGCGTCCTGCGCGGCCCCATCGCTCAACGGCTGGACGGCGACCCTCAGCAGAGGGACAGGACCGCGGCGCTCCGCACGTTCGGCGACCTCGCGCAGGCGGGGCTCGGTGAGCAGGTCGTCCGGCACGGCGTCACCGTGTTCGGCGCGCAGCACCTCCACGTACAGCAGGGGCTTGCTGCCGAAGTAGCGTGCGATCAGGGCCGGGTCCACCCCGGCCCGCTCACCGATCTCGCGGATGGTGGTGCGGTCGTAGCCGCGCTCGGAGAAGAGTTCGGTCGCCGCCCGCAGCAGCGCCTCGCGGGTGCGGGCGGAGTTCCGGCGCGGGCCGGCGGCCGCGTCGCTCACCGGCGGCTCGGTTCGGGGCGCGCCCGCTCACCCGTGGCGACCGGAGCGACGTGCCCCGCCGCGATCACGGACGGCCGCAGCCGGGTGCCCGTGCGGGTGAGTACCACGGCGAGAATGCCGGTGATCACGAAGGCGGCGCAGCCGGCGAGGCCCGCGGTGCGATATCCGTCGTTGCTCGGCAGCGCCGCGCCGGGGTCGGTGGCGGCCTGCAGGATGACCGCGCTGAGCGCGCTGCCGGTCGAGTACCCGATGTACTTCATGACCTGATTGAAACTCATCGCGCTGCCCGTCTCCTGTGCGGGCACCCCGCCGACGATCAGGCCGGGTGTGACCGCGAAGGTGACGCCCACCCCGAGTCCGGCGAGCGCCATCATCGTGCCGATGCCCCACAGGCTGGAGCGGGCGAGCAGGAAGCAGACCAGACCCGCGAGGGAGAGCAGACAGCCCAGCGGCAGCATGCGGGCGGGCGTCGCCGCCGCGCCGAGCATCCGCACCAGGCGGCCGGTGACGAGGCTGGCCGCGGAGAACGGCACGAGCAGCAGACCGGTGACGACGATGGACGAGCCGAAGCCGTATCCGGCGGACTCGGGCGTCTGGACGTAGCGGGTGACCAGGGCGATCAACAGGTAGGTGCCGACACCGCCGACCATCGTGGTCAGGTTGGCGACGAGTACGCCGCGATCCTTGATGAGCCGTACCCGCACCAGCGGATGCGTGGAGTGCATCGAGTGCAGGACCCACCCGGCGAGCAGGACGACGGCCGCGACGGCGAGCGCGAGCAGCGGGGCGGATCCCCAGCCCCACCGCTCCCCCTCGGCCAGCGTCACCAGCAGGGCCGCCATGCCACCGGCGAGCAGCAGCGCGCCGGGGAAGTCCATCGGGATGGCGGGGCGCTTCGGCGCCGCGGGCACGACGATCACGGTGGCGGTGAGAGCGGCGGCTGCCGTGGCGACCGCGAACCAGAATCCGGCGTACATGCCGAGGTACTGGGCGAACAGGCCGGTGATCGGATAGCCGAGACCGATGCCCGCAGCGGTGGTCAGGGAGAGGGTCGCCACCGCCGACCGTGCCCGCTCCGGAGGCAGCGCGTCGCGGGCGGTGGCGATGGCGAGCGGGACGAGGCCCATGCCGACGCCCTGCAGCGCCCGGCCCACGAGGAGGCTGGTGAGCCCGAGGGGCAGGGCCGCTAGGAGACTGCCCGCCAGGACCACGGCGAGGCCGGTGAGGATCACGTTCTTGCGGTGCGGGCCGTCGCCGAGGCGCCCCATGACCGGTGTGGCGATGGCTCCCACCAGCATCGTCACCGTCAGCGCCCACTGTGCGGTGGAGACGGCGACGTGGTCCTCGGCCGCGATGGTCGGGATGAGCGGTGCGCCGAGGCTGCTGACCACGGCGACGAGCATGCCGAGCGAGACGAGGACGGGCACGAGAGCCCGTGGGTGGCGGAGTGCGGGTGCCGATATGGCAGAGGTACGCGCGGACGCCGGTATGGAGGGCTGCAAGGGAGGGGTACCGTTCTTGTCATCAGGCGATGTCATTGAATGATGACATAGTTCGGCACCCGCTCCGGCCGCCCCCACCTGAGGGGCGGCCGCGCGTCAGGTCAGTTCGTGACCCGCAACGCCCCCAACAGCATCGGCAGTGAGGCATGCAGCTCTCGTTGCCAGTACGGCCAGCTGTGGGTCCCCGGCCCGTAGAAGTTGGTCGTCACGTGCCGGGCACCCGCCTTTTCGAGCGCGTCCGCCAGGGCGTGGTTCTGCCGGTTGAAGTCCGCTTCGAGGGCGTTCGTGGCACCCGGCGGGTCCAGGGGGCCGGCCGTGCCGTCGCCGCACGACAGGTACACGGGGATCGGCTTGAGTCGCTCGGCCAGGTAGTACGGGTCATGGGCCGCCCACACATCCCGCTGCGCCACGGGGTCGCCCCAGACCCGGCGCGGGTCGTCGCCCTGGCCCGCGAAGAACCCCATGATGCGGTTCACCGACTCGTCGTTCAGCAAGGGGTGCACGGATCCGGAGTACGCCGCTGCCGCCTTGAACATGCCCGGGTGCCGGGCCGCGTACATCAGCGCGCCCTGCCCTCCCATGGACAGTCCGGCGACCACGCGACGCGGGCCCGCTCCCCAGTCGCGTTCGAGGAGTCGGCGCAGCTCCTTGGTGTGAAACGTCTCCCAGGCGGGGTCACCACCGTTCCCGTTGTTCCACCAGTCGCTGTACCAGCCGTTCCAGCCGGCCTCCGGCATGACCACGAGGACATCGCGCAGGCTGTCGATGCGGGCGACGTCGGTCTGGCTCGTCCACGACGTGTAGTCGCCGCAGCAGCCGTGCAGCAGCCAGAGGGTCGGCCAGTGCCGGCGGCGGTCGTCCGGGTTCCAGCCGTCGGGCGTGAGCAGTCGGACGTTGACGGTCCGGCCGCCGAGAGCCGGGGAGCGTACGGACAGATCCACCTGACGGTCGGCGACCTGGGTGACGGCGACGACCTCGGCACCGCGGGCATCGGCAGCCACTGACGGTGCGTTCGGTGTCAGGGTGAGCAGCAGGACGGCCAGGACGAGCAGGAGGCATCTGGCACGGCGGATCGTGGCGGCGGGCATGGCTGCTCCTGTCAGTGGGGTCATTTTCGGCCGGGGAGGATCAACAGGGCGTCTCCGACCGGGCGTTCGCCGGTCGCGTCGGACGGGGCGTTGATCACGCCTCCGCCGGCGACCATGGTGGTGGACCCGCCGCCGTCGAGGTTGATCGCGTCGCGCAGGCCCAGCGCCTTGGCGACCGCGGCGCTCTCCGGGATGCTGAGTCCGAGCGCGCCGGTGCTGCGTCCGTCGGCCGTGACGAGGACGGTTCGTCCCGCGGCGTCGACTCCGGCCAGCGTGCGCGGATTGCGTTTGTGCACCCAGCCGTAATAGAAGCTGGGGTTGCCGGGCTGGACCATGCCGTCGGCGGCCACGGTGACGTATGTACGCCTGTCCCGGACGAGCTCGGGGCCGCCGTTGAGGATGCTGGTGCTCGGGGACGGGGAGACGGTGCGGCCGTGAGAGTCCTTCAACGCGGCCTGCATCCGCAACTGGCGTCCACGCTGCGCCAGTTCGGCCAGCTGGGGGACGTAGCGTCCGGTTGCCTGCACGGAGCTGCCGCCTTCCGGCAGCGATCCGCCACGCGGCGAGCGCACCTCAAGTACCTCTCCGTGGCCGTCGAGCACGGCCTCGAGTCCTTCGCCGCTCGGAGTACGCCCGCCGAACTCGCGTGTGAAGGCGACGAGTTCGTCGTCGTCCGTGCAGGTCGCATCGTGCAGGGGCAGCGAGGTGGGCGTGTCGTCGGCCGTGCCACCGCAGTTCCTGATCAGGCCGGGGACGCGGTTGATCCCGTCCAGCGGGAGCGAGGTGCCCCGGCCGGACAGCTTGCCGTGCCAGGCGAGCCGGGCGATGCCGGTCCGCCTCCCGGAATGGTGAATCACGAGGGAGGGCCGCCCGCTCACGGGTTCACTCAGCAGCCGGCCGTCGTACACACCGACGCCGGCCGGATCCCCTGGAGCGCCGGCGTTCGGGTCGAGGACGAAGAACCCGGCGTTGACCCCTGCGGTCGCCCCGGCCGCGGCCACGAGTTGGCTGGTCGTCTCCCGGTTCTCGAGATCCGGCCCGTACGAGGCTCTCAGCGCGCCGCGGAAGCGGTGCGGGTCGATGGTGAGAACGTCGATCCGCCACGGCCCCCGGTCCGCGGGCTCCCCGTCCCACCCTTGGTACACGGCGGCCCCGGCGTATCCGGCCGTCCGCAGCCGGGTGCGCTCGGCCGTGGCCGCGGACTGCGAGCCGAACTCACCGACGCGGACGCGCCATCCGAGCGTGCCGCCCGCGAAGTCCGCCGCTGCCTGTGTGGTTACCTCCTCGGTCCGCGCCTCGAAGCCGTGTTCGCGCAGGTGGGCGACCAGGTCGTCGGCGCTCGCCCGGTCGTTGAGCGCCGACGGTGGCGCATCGGGGTCCGGTGAGCCGGCGCCGCCGGGGATGGAAACCTCGACCGTCCAGGCAAGCGCCGGGGCATCGGCGCCGCGCACGATTCGGGTGAGGGTGACACCGGGCTGGAGCTGCTGCGTCGTCCGCGTCTCGGTCAGGTCGGCGGGGCCGAGAGGCAATGCGCCGGCCGGCCTCGGGGTCGGCGCCGACGAGGCCGGAACCGCCAGGCCTCCCACGACGGCGAGGACGGACAACACCGCGCCCACGCCGAACAGTCTGCTGTTCACGTGCCCCCCACAGGACGAAGAACGGCTCTCCCGTAACGGTGCTTGTGGTCGAGACCACTCGTCAAGACATGTGCACGTCATCCCTGCATACGACCCGGCCGGAGACCGTGCACCCGGCCGATGACAGCCTCCTGGGCACGACCCGCGCCACTCAAGATCGAAAATGTGAAGGCTTCCGGAGTGGCTGGTGACAGCCCTGGACTTTCGTGTTCGCGCTGATGCAGGGTGTGCCCACCGCAGTCGGAGCTCCGTTCGGCCCGTCCCCCAATGGCCCGTGGTCACGGCTGCGCGGGCACCCGTCGGTGCCCGTCCCATTCCAGGTCAACTTCCCCCTGCCCGGGGAAAGTTGCATTTCACCATGCCCAAGGGAAGTCCAGTGAGCACTCACGGAAGACTCGTCCGCCGCTCCACCCCGCTCGTGCTCGCCGCCGCGCTCACCCTGTCGGCCACCGCCTGCAGCAAGGAACAGGCCACCACGACGGCCGGCGGCGTGAAGCTGGTCAAATCCGGCCAGTTGACGACGTGTACGCATCTCCCGTACGCCCCGTTCCAGTCGGAGAAGGGCAAGAAGATCGTCGGCTTCGACGTCGACCTGATCGATCTGGTCGCCGACGACCTCGGCCTGAAGCAGCAGATCGTGGACAAGCCCTTCGAGACGATCAAGACGGGTGCGGACCTCAACGCGGGGGTCTGCGACGTGGCTGCCGCGGGCATGACGATCACTCCCGAGCGCAAGCAGCACCTCGCCTTCTCGACCCCCTACTTCGACGCCAACCAGGCCCTGTTGGCCCGCAAGGGCGTTAAGGCGAAGTCGCTGGGCGACATCAAGAGCGGCAAGATCAAGCTGGGATCGCAGTCGGCCACCACCGGCGAGGACACCGCGCACGCCGCCGGCATCGACTCCAAGTCGTTCGAGAGCTCGGACGCCGAGCTGAACGGGCTGCGCACCGGCCAGGTGGACGTCGTCATTCAGGACTACCCGGTGGTCCAGACCTGGCTCAAGGACCCTGCCAACGCAGCGAAGTTCACCGTCAGCGGCACAGTCCAGACGGGTGAGCAGTACGGCTTCGCCGTGCGCAAGGGGGGCAACCCCAAGCTCCTCGCCGCCATCGACAAGGCCATCAAGAAGGCCAAGCAGGACGGCACGTACAAGAAGCTGTACGAGAAGTGGATCGGCCCGATGCCCGCGAAGGCCGTGTCCCAGTGACCTCCTCGCCCACTCCCGTCGTCGGGAAGGCCCCGACCCAGACGGCCCCGCGCCCCCGCCTCTCCCCGCGTCGGCGGCGCAGCATGTTCCGCGCTGCGCAGTACGTCGTCCTGGCCGGTGCGGTGATCGCCGTCGCCGTACTGGCCGACTGGCACCAGCTGCAGCAGCAGTTCCTCGAACTCTCCGTGGCCAAGCGGATGTTCCCGGACCTGCTGACGGTGGCGCTGACCAACACGGTGGCGTACACCCTGTCGGGATTCGGCGTGGGCCTCGTGCTCGGGCTGATCGTCGCCCTCATGCGGCTCTCCTCGGTCGCCCCTTATCGGTGGCTCGCCTCTCTCTACATCGAGGTGTTCCGCGGGCTGCCCGCCCTGCTCATCTTCATCTTCATCGGGGTCGGCGTCCCCCTGGCGTTCCCCGGCCTCGCCATCCCGGGTGGCGCGTACGGGCAGGTCGCCGTGGCCCTGGGGCTCGTCGCCGCCGCCTACATGGCGGAGACCATCAGGGCCGGCATCCAGGCCGTGCCCCGCGGTCAGATGGAGGCCGCGCGGACGCTGGGCATGTCCCACGCGAGGGCCATGTGGTCGATCGTCATTCCCCAGGCCTTCCGGATCATCGTTCCGCCACTCACCAACGAGCTGGTCCTTCTCTTCAAGGACTCGTCACTGGTGCTGTTCCTCGGCGTCTCCCTGCAAACACGTGAACTCACCAAATTCGGAAGGGACCTGGCCAGCGAGACCGCCAACACCACTCCCATCTTCGTGGCCGGTCTCTGCTACCTCCTGATCACCGTCCCACTGGGCTACGTGGTGCGCCGCCTGGAGGCGGGCCATGCGAAGGCACGGTGAACGATGAGCGCCGCCAGCGAGCCCTCCGGCAGCATGAGAGAACACAAGGGGACGGGCATGACGAATGCCACCACCGCCGACACACCCACACCGACCCGGGCGATCGAGATCCGCGCGCTCCACAAGTCCTTCGGTGACCTTCAGGTCCTGCGCGGCATCGACTTCACCGTCGACACAGGCGAAGTGGTGTGCGTCATCGGCCCTTCCGGGTCGGGCAAGTCGACGTTGCTGCGCTGCACCAACCTCCTCGAACAGCCCACCCAGGGCCACGTCCTCATCGCCGGAACCGACATCACCGACCCGGATGTGGACATCGACCGGCTGCGTCGCCGGATCGGCATGGTCTTCCAGCAGTTCAACCTCTTCGCGCACTTGAGCGTGCTGGACAACCTGACGATCGCCCAGCGCCGGGTGCTGGGCCGCGACAAAGCCGAAGCAGTCCAGGTGGCCCGACAGAACCTGGCCCGCGTCGGACTCGCGGACAAGGAGGACAGCTACCCGGCCCAGTTGTCGGGCGGCCAGCAGCAACGGGTGGCCATCGCCCGCGCCCTGTCGATGGGCCCCGAGCTGATGCTGTTCGACGAACCCACCAGCGCGCTCGACCCCGAACTGGTCGGCGACGTCCTGGCCGTCATGCGCGGCCTCGCGGACGACGGGATGACGATGATGGTCGTGACCCACGAGATGGGTTTCGCCCGCGAAGTGGCCGACCGTGTCGTCTTCATGGACGACGGCGTCATCGTCGAGCAGGGCACCCCTGACGAGGTCCTCAGCAACCCCCAGCACCCTCGCACCCGCGAGTTCCTGGCCCGGGTCCTGCGACCGGCGGACACCGTCACAGGGTCCTGACAGGATGTGACACTTCCCGACCCCGGACCGCCTTCCCGACCGACGACGGCCGGGAAGGCGGACGGCACACGCCCCTGACCGCCGCCCGGCGACGCGGTCACGATCCCCGACAACTCGAACGGGGAACCACCGCGCAGCCCCCGCGCCGGGGCGGGACAGCGCGGGGCAGGCATCCGGGTCAGTGCGTGGCCCGCTTGCCGATCCCGCACAGCAAGGTGTCGACGACGCGTGTGGCCAGGGCGTCCACGTCGGCGTCGGTGTCCGGCGCCTCGGCGGCGGCCTCATGGATGAGTGCGTAGTAGACGCGCCGCGCCCAGTCCAGATCCGTGTCGGGCGCGAGGAGGCCCGCATCGCGGGCGCGCGCGAACAGCCGCTCGCACCGGGCCAGTACCTCAGCGTGCACGCGCGCAGCCTCCGGGGCGTCGGCGGGGTCGCCGCCCATGGCGAAGCCCCATCCGATCTTCACGCGGAGCACGTTCGCGGTGACTTGATAGAGGGCGATCGCCGGCGGGGCGGTGTCCGGCCTTGCGGCTTCGACGGCCTCGTAGAACCTCTGCGTCGCCCAGGTGGCCAGGGCCGTGATCAGGGCGTCGCGCGAGGCGAACCGCCGGTGAACGGTGGTCCTCGCGACCCCGGCGGCCTCGGCGATCTGCTCCATCGTCGCTGCCGGGTTCACGGACAGCACCCGCTCGGCAGCTTCGAGGATCGCTCGTACGGTCCGCTCGGCGTCGGCGCGCAGCGGCTTGGCAGAGGCGGGCAGCGCCATGGGGTGCCGATCCTTCCGGGTCCGTGGGTGACTCCCACGAGGATACGACAGTGTGGCGATTCATAGATAACTTGCAACACTGATGATGCATGTTCTAATTTTGATGCATCAGGTGAGACGCAGTTATCTACGGAGGTACATCATGGACCTGCAGTTGAACGGCAAGGCTGCGCTGGTCACAGGGGCGAGCCGGGGCATCGGGCTGGCGGTCGTTCGAGCGTTGGTCGCCGAAGGCGTCCGCGTCGTCGCAGCCGCCCGCACCCCCACGCCGGAACTGAAGGCGACCGGTGCCACGCTCGTGACGGTGGACCTGTCCGATCCCGCGTCAGCCGAGCTCCTGATCACCGAGGCCGTGACCGAACTGGGCGGCATCGACATCCTGGTCAACAACGTCGGCGGCGGCGACGGAGGCCTCAGCGGCGGCTTCCTCGACATGACCGACGCGCAGTGGACGGAGGTGGTGGACCTCAACTTCTTCGCCACGGTCCGTGTCACCCGCGCCGCTCTGCCCGCCCTGCTGGCCACACGCGGCGCCATCGTCAACGTGTCCTCCATCGGAGCCCGCGTCCCGCACAGCGGACCGATCGCCTACACCACCGCCAAGGCCGCGCTCACCGCTTTCGGCAAGGCACTCGCGGAAGAGTTCGGCCCGCGCGGTGTCCGGGTGAACACGGTCTCCCCCGGGCCGGTCCGAACCGCCATGTGGGAAAGCCCCACCGGCTACGGAGCAGAACTCGCGGCATCCATGGGCATCCCGCACGCCGATCTCCTGGCCGGACTCCCCTCAGCGACGGGCATGCTCATCGACCGGCTCATCGAACCGGACGAGGTCGCCGCCCTCGTCACCTACCTCACCTCACCACTCGCCGCCGCAACCACAGGCACCGACCACCTCATCGACGGCGGATCCGTCAAAACCGCCTGACGAGCTCGCGCACGCGGCACGCCGGTTGAGGCCAGGACGGCGGCCCGAGCACCGGACCAGGACTCCGACCAGACGCGAAAGCCTCACACTGCGGCCCGAAGAGGCCGATGGTCAGAATTTCGCGACGCTCAAAGAACTGACCCTCATCGACCTGGTGCGCATGTCTCAATGACCAGAGGAACGTCTCACCGTCGACCACGAGACGCCGGGCTTTCTTGCTGTGGCGCCCCGCCAGGGCCGGCTCCGCGCTGTCGGCGCCCCACGTCCTACGCCCCTCTCAAGCATACTGAGCCGCCAGAATGCGAATCCGATTGCGCCTTCCCGGCCTGCTGCGCATCCTGCTGGGATGCGCTTCTCCATCAACATCCCGAATTTCGGCGACTTCGCCGACCCTCGTAACGTCGCCACCGTAGCGGCCGCCGCCGAACAGGCAGGCTGGGACGGGCTCTTCGTGTGGGATCACGTTCTGCACCGGCAGCACCAGGGGCGACCCTTCGGGGATCCCTGGATGCTGCTGACCGCCGCCGCGCTGACTACCTCGCGGATCCGATTGGGCACCCTACTGACACCGGTCCCCCGCTACCGGCCGCAGCAACTCGCCCGCCAGGTAGCCACCTTGGACCAGCTGAGCGGCGGCAGGGTGATCTTTGCCGCGGGGCTGGGCGGTCCGGTCGAGGACGAGTACCGCAGCTTCGGCGACACCGCCGAGCCGCGCGTCCTCGCCGAGCGACTGGACGAGGGACTGGAGCTGTTGGGATACATGTGGTCCGGCGAACCGGTGAACCACCACGGCCGCCACTACGAGGTCCGGGACGTGACGATGCTGCCCGCCACCGTGCAGCAGCCCCGCCCCCCGGTGTGGCTCGGCGGGTTCTGGCCGCGCCGTGCACCCATGCGGCGGGCAGCGCGGTGGGACGGCGCGGTGCCACTGTTCGAGACGGCCCGGCACGGGCATGTGCCGGATGCGGCGGAGGTGCGGGAACTGGTCGGCTACGTGCGCAATCACCGTACGGACGAGGAAGAACGCCCCTTCGAGTTCGTACTGGGCGGCGCCACACCCCTGGACGCGGCCCAAGCCAAGGACGTGATCGGTCCGCTGCACGATGCCGGCGCCACCTGGTGGGACGAGCGACAGATCCAGACGGGCCCCGACCTCGATCGCCTGCCCCCGGTGCTGCGTCGCATCGAGGCCGGGCCGCCGGTGCTCTAGAGAAGCGCTGTCCACAGCTGATCCGGCGTCGTCGCCTTCCAGCCGGCACACCGATGCCGGGCCCGCCCGCGATGCTCCGACCCCGCCCCCAGTCCTCAGACTGCGTACGAGAACACCAGCACTGCGACCGAGAGCCCCAGCATGCCGAGGCAGTTCACCCAGAACTCCTGCTTGAGGAACCGTGCGCGGTAGTGGGCGTACGACGCGGCCAGGAAGTAGGCGATGACCCCTGCGTTCGCGGCGAAGCCGATCCCGTCGTACTTCAGTCCGGCGATCAGTCCCGCCGTTGCCAGCAGTTTGATCGCAATCAGTGTCCACCACCAGTCACGGGGGAAGCCGACCCCGTCAAGGCAGCCCTGGATGAAGCCGGGCGGGCGGACGGAGATCAGCGCGTCGCCGAACAGGACAAGCGCCAACACTGCCGTGGGCCACCACATTTGGGGTGTCTCTGTCATTCTTCCTCTCCTGACTTGCTGATGACGAACGTGACGACGTCACGCAGTTGGGCAGTCGCGGCCTGCTCGTCGAGGGCGCCGTTCGCCGCGGTCATCAGAAGCCCCAGATAGGAGAAGTAGACGAGTCGCGCTCCTGCCCCGGCCTCGTCCGAACCGAGGCCGGATCGGGCGAGGACCTCCTGCACTTCTGCGATCAGCGTCAGGGCCAGGTCCTGGAAGATCTCCGACTCATGGCCGCCCCGCACGATGATCGCGGCGTACTCGCGCGAGAGCTCCCGGTTCCGAGCGAAATAGGTGACGAACGGCTCGAACAGCGCCATGGCTTCGTCGACGGCGTCAGCCAATACGCACGGCGGTTCGCCAGTGCGGTGATCGCTGCTGCGCGCCTTGTGTACGGCTTCGATCCAGCCGTCGAAGATCGACACGAGCAACGCGCCCTTGTCTCCGACCGCCATCACAGTCCCCGCGCTGACGCCCGCGTCGACGGCGATCTGGCGGATGGTCGTCGACTCGAACCCTTGCTCCCGGAAGAGCCGTTCGGCCGACGCGAGCACCTTTTGCCGGCTTGACTCACGCCGCTCCGCACGTGACTGAACAGGTTCACTGAACATGTTCAGCAACATACTCGAGGCCGTCGCCGATCCGCAACAGGCCTGCCGGCACCGGAGCATGACGACCGGTCCGACACCGGCATCCCCGTCCGCCGTTCACACTCCGGCTCAGGTCGCCGCGGTCGCCGTTCGCACTCCGGCTCCAGGCCGCCGCGGGCCGGCCGCATACCGCATCCCCCCTCGATCACCAGCGAGATCCCACCCATTGACGCTCCGCCCGACAGGCCGAAGAATGAGCGCCACCCCCACCTGACAACGTTGTCTTGTGAAAGGTCCCGCACATGTCGCACCACCCCAAGCAGGTCGACCGCCGGAGATTCCTGCAACTCCTCGGCTTGTCGGGCGCCCTGGCGGCCTTGCCCTCCATCGTCGGCGTGAACTCCGCCCCGGCACTGGGCAGTTCCGCCGGATCTGCCGGGTCCGCCTCGGCCCCGGACGAGATAGCCGCCACGTACCACCGCGTTCTGCTCCAGCACACCCACTGGTCCGAGACACAGTGGGACGAGGCACGGGGCTACTACACGGACAAGGACTTCGGTTTCGCCGTCGTCCTCGGCCATGCGGTGCTGCTCACCCACGGCACGTACGACAGTGGGCCCGCCGGCATCGACCGGGACGTCCTCAAGGCGCGCACGCTCGCCACCATCCGGCACTTCGCGGCGTCCAACCGACTCACGGGCGGGACCCAGTGGGGCCGCAAGCTGTTCTTCGACACCACGTTCCAGTCGTACTTCGTCCTTGCGGCGCGGCTGCTCTGGGACGACCTCGACAGCGCGACGCGTGCGAACGTCGACACCATCGTTCGTGAACAGGCCGCCTACACCGCGAAGTTGGGCACCGGTGACGACCCGGACTCGGGCGATTGGACGCCGAACGGCCTGCAGGGCGGCTACGTGGGCGACACGAAGCTGGAGGAGATGGGCCTGTACGCGCAGACCCTCGCACCCGCCCTCGCGTGGGCGCCCGACGATGCGCGCCGCCCGGAGTGGGAGTCCGCCTACGGCACCTGGTCGCGCAACGAGGCAGGGCTGCCACCTGCCGACCTGGCGAATCCAGCGCTCGTCGACGGCGTTGCCGTGTCCCGCAACACGGCCCGGAATCTGTACGACACGTTCATCGTCGAGAACCACGGCTCCTTCGGCCCGCATTACCAGGAGGAGTTGTGGCGTACCTCAGGCCGCAACGCGGCGCACTTCCTGGCCGCCGGGCAGCCGTTGCCGCAGGTGCTGACCGCACAGCCCAACGCGCTGCCGCTGTGGCACACGTTGCTGGGGGTGATGAGTGACGCCGGTGAGCCGTTGATGCCGATGGTGAACGACCGCGAGCACCTGTACGGCAGGGACGTGATCCCCCTCGCGTTCCTGGCCCAGGTGGCCGGTGACCGGGCGGCGGCACGGGCCGAACAGGCGCTGGCCGAGCGGTTGGAGGCGTACCAGAAGTATCCGCCTGAGTACCGTCTGGCGAAGTTCTCCGGTGAGCCGAAATATGAGCCGGAGGCCCGGGCCGAGGTGGCCATCAGTTATCTGCTGCATGTGTGGGCGGCTGCGAACGGCCACCGGGTCCGCCCGCTGTCCGAGGACGAGCTCTTCGCCCAGGCTTCGGGAGTGGCGGACTTCGGCACGGGACCGGGCCTTGTCTCGCACCAGACGCGGGCCGCGTGGGCGGGCGCTGTCAGCAAGTCCGGTTTTGTGAAGTTCGCCTGGCAGCCGGGCCACGACGACTGGCTGTTCAAGCTCAGCGGCGGTACGCCGATGTTCCTGCCTGCGACGACGGGCAAGGTCGGGCAGCGCACTGTCCGGCTGTACACGTCGCTGCGCGACGGCTTCGACGGCAGTGCCACCGTGTTGCGTCTGGACACCGGTTACGCGGGCTTCACGACGCTGCCGACGGGCGGGGTCGTCTATGCGACCTCCGGAACGGCCGCCGGGGAGGGGCATCTCGAGGTGCACAACCTCACCATGCCGGGGATGGCGGGCCTCGACGGCGCACGCACGTACCGCTTCGAGGAGGGAGAGGTCTCCCTGCGTGCGCAGGATGCAGGTACGCCGGCCACGGCAGCGGCGCGCGTCGACGAGGTGGGCTTCTCGCGCACCACTGTGCGGCACATCCGCATGCTCGGGGTGCGACCCGACCCGACATACGGATACTCGCTGTACGCGTTCGAGGTGCGCGACGGGGCGGACGGCTCCGACCTCGCGCGCGGCGGGACGGCCGCCACGTCCTCGTACGATCCGGGCAAGGGCCCGGAGCTGGCCTTCGACGGCGACCTGGCGACGCGATGGGCGGTCGCGAAGGCCGAACGCCCGCGCTCCGACAGCTGGTTGGCAGTGGACCTGGGTACCGCGCAAGAGGTCGACCGCGTCACGCTGCGCTGGGAAGCGGCGGCCGGGCGCGCCTATCTCGTCCAGGGTTCGACCGACGGCGAGTACTGGGAGGACCTGGCGGCCTGGCCGGTTCCCGAGGTGAGCAGCCGGGGCGGCTGGCTCGACGTCGACGGACGGGCCGGCCTTGTCGTGCGCGGCTCGGACCACCCGATCGCGGTGTACGGCGACACGATCCTGGCGGCCGACGGCCCCGCGGCGCCCGTGGTGGTCGAGGGGTATCCAGGCGTGTCGGCCAAGACGCTGCGCGCGCTCACACGGAAGGCCTCACCCACGGCTGGGAACAAGGCGATCCAGGTGGCGTTCACGGAGGAGCACCTGAGCCTGTTCAACCTGTCGGGCGAGGCGGTCACCACGACGGTGGACGTGCCGCAGTCCGGTGCAGGTCGCGTGGTGTTCCAGGGGGACCAGACGCTGACTGACAGCGGGACGTCCTACCAGGCCGAACTCCCGTCGGCCGAGGCCCTGTTGCTCCCACCCCGACTCACGGTCACTCCTGTGTCGGGCGTGGGCCGACTGCCCACTGGGCTGCGCGTGCAGGTCACGGACGGGGCCACTGTGCGGCTGTCCGGCGCCGCCTGCCGCGTCCGGGTGGAAGGACAGCATCGCAGCGAGGTCACTGTCGTGTCGCGGGGCCGTGAGACGACCGTCCGTCTGCAGGGCGCGACCGCCTTCCCCCTCGACGACTTCGCGCTCGGCCGCACCGTGTTCCCCACCAGTCCGCTGCCCGCGGGCATGTCGGACCCGGCTGCCGCGGTGGACGGCGATCCGGCGACTGCGTGGCGGCCCGGCTCCGACGGGCGCATGGTCGTCGATCTGGGTGCACGGCTGCCGGTGCGCTCGGTCGAGGTGGCCTGGACGGTGGCCGGTGCGCCCGCTCTCAAAGTGGAGGTCAGCGACGACGGTGTCGATTACCGAAGTGCGGGCCGGGTCGACGGGCGCGGGCGCAACCGGGAGCTCACCCTCGACACGTCTGCGCGATACGTCGCAGTGCAGGTCGACGGACGACTGCCCGCCGACGCCCGGATCGCACGGCTCTCCGTGCGACGCTGAGCCCGTAGGGCTCGCTTCGCGAGGGACCCCGGCCGCGCCGGTGGCCGGGGCCTCATCGTGCCGTGCGGCGCGAGGGCTTCGTTCTGCGCGATGCGGACCACGTCCTGTGTGACGCGGGCTTCGCTCCGTGCTGCGCGGGCCCCTCCGGCTCGGGCTCGACTCGCTGTGGCGCACGTGTCCCCATTGCCGCCTGCGGAACCTGGCTCAGGTGGCGTGCAGTTGCCTCAGTCGGCAGCCATCAGCCCCTCCCCCACGGGAGTGCCGATGACCATGACGCCCCAACTGCCGCCCGCCGACGCCGTGGTGAGTGCGCGCCGACTACGCATCCCTCCCGGTGCGCCACCTGGCCCACACGTGGTCAGGACACCACCTGTCAGCCTGGATCACAGCGAAGGGGAGCAGTCCCGAGAACCGTTGGTCGACACGCTGGGTGCTCCAGGCACCCCGGCCACCGGGCTCCCGCACACTGTGCGGGGGCGGACGAGACCTTCGGCCAAGGCATGATCCGGCCCCACTGAAGTGTGGGCCGTTCCATCGTGCCGGGCCGAGTGGTTCTCCCGTCGCCCCATGGGTGCCGATGAGCTGACGGCCCGGCCCCAGCAGAAAGCAAGGCAATGACCTTCGACCCCCTGGCGTTCCTCACCGCCTTCGGGCTGATCTTCCTCGCGGAACTCCCCGACAAGACCATGTTCGCCTCGCTGGCCATGGGCACCCGGATGCGGCCGCTGTATGTGTGGTTCGGCACCTCCACCGCCTTCATCGTGCATGTCGCGATCGCCATCGGCGCAGGCAGCCTGCTCAGCCTGCTTCCGGGCATGGCCGTCAAGCTGGTCTCCGCCTCCCTGTTCGCCTTCGGCGCCGTGGTCCTGCTGCGTGGCGGGGACGATGACGACGAGGAAGGCGCCGCCAAGACCGTCACCGGTTTCTGGCCCGTCTACACCACCGCCTTCATGGCCGTCTTCATCAGCGAATGGGGCGACCTCACCCAGATCACCACCGCCAACCTGGCCGCCACCAACCCCTGGCTGCCCACCGCCCTCGGCTCGGCACTCGCGCTGATGTCGGTCTCCGCCCTCGCCCTCCTGGTCGGCCGCTTCATCTCCAAGCGCGTCCCCCTCAAGACCGTGCAGCGCATCGGTGCCGCGTGCATGGCCGGACTCGCCATCTGGACCCTGATCGAGGCCTTCACCGCCTGAAGCCGCGGCGTGAGCGCCTGGCGGACTCAACGCCGGGCGCTCAGCCCTTCTCTCTACGCCCGATCGACCCACCCGGCGACGGTTCAGGGGCGCGCCTTGACTTCAAGCGCTTCAAGTATCGGAGGGTTGATGCATGGCGATGACGTACAGGTCCGGCGCGGTCGACGACGCCACACCGCTCACGATCCAGCAGGTGTCGAGGCGTACCGGGCTCTCCGAGCCGACTCTGCGCTACTACGAGAAGATCGGCCTGATCGGCGCCGTGGGGCGCGACGAGAGCAGCGGTCACCGGCGCTACAGCCCGGCTGCAGTGGAGACCATCGAGGCGCTGAGCTGCCTGCGGTCGACGGGGATGAGCGTGCGGGACATGCGCGCCTACCTCGCGCACCTCGACACCGGTGACGCGCCGCGCCTGCGCGAGCTGTTCCAGGACAACGCCGAACGCGTTGCCCAGGAGATCGAGCGCATGCGGATCCGGCTGCGCTATCTGCAGCTCAAGGCCGAGCTGTGGGCCGCGCGCGAACGTGGTGACACCGCGGCTGAGCAGCGCGCCGTCACCGAGATCACTCCCGTCGTCGCCGACCTACGTTGATGAGAAGGAAAGGCAGGCGTACGCCATGAACAACGATCTCGTTCTGGTGACAGGCGGCAGTGGCCACGTGGGGTCGCATGTGATCAAGCGATTGCTCGACGAGGGCTTCCGGGTCCGCACGACCGTCCGCTCGCCGGGCCGGGCCGACGAGGTGCGGGCCATGGTGGGCCCGCGTTCCGGGCGACTGGAGTTCGCGCAGGCGGATCTGAACGATGACGCGGGCTGGGCCGACGCCGTGGACGGATGCACGTATGTCGTGCACGTCGCGTCGCCGTTCCCGCCCGCGCAGCCGGACGATCCCGACGAGCTCATCGTCCCCGCCCGTGACGGTGCCCTCCGTGTCCTGCGGGCGGCGCGGGACGCGGGCGTGAAGCGCACCGTGCTGACGTCGTCGTTCGCCGCGGTGGGCTACAGCCGCAAGCCCGGCGACGCATACGACGAGACGGACTGGACCGACCCCGCTGACGACAACACCCCCTACGTCCGGTCCAAGGCGATCGCGGAACGGGCGGCATGGGACTTCGTCGAGACCGAGGGCGGCGGACTGGAGCTCACAGTGATCAACCCGAGCGGAATCTTCGGCCCGCTCCTCGGCCCTCATCTGTCCGCGTCCACCGGGCTGGTCAAGGCGATGCTGGACGGCTCGATGCCCGTCGTACCGCCGGTGTACTTCGGAGTGGTCGACGTGCGTGACGTGGCGGACCTGCACGTCCGGGCGCTGACCCACCCGGCCGCCGCCGGCGAACGGTTCCTCGCCTCCAACGGCCCCGCCATCAGCTTCCTCCAGCTGGCCCGGATCCTCCGCGAGCACCTCGGCGGGGCGGCGGCGCTCGCCCCGACCCGTGAACTGACCCCCGACGAAGTGCGCGAGGCCGCCGTCAGCAACCCCGCACTGCGGGACGCCGTCCGGCAGTTGGGCCGCATCCCCGTGCTCCGCACCGAGAAGGCCCGCACCGTGCTCGGCTGGGCACCGCGGGATACGGCGACCACCGTCACCGACACTGCCAAGAGCCTCATTCAGCTCAGGCTCTGCGAAGGTGAAACGACCCGGCCGGGTCAGTAGACGGTCGGCCGGGTCGCGGCGGCTCGGTTCCGGGTCGGGCGGGACCGGTCGTCGAGCTCCCGCACGCCTACGCCGAACTCCTTGGCCAGGCGTGAGCGGGTCAGGACGTAGCCGACCGTGAGGGACTGGAGTGTGGCGTGCAGGGCGACGAGGTCGACGTCATCGTCGATCAGGCCCTCCTGGCGATCCCGCCGGAACAGCTCCTGGGTGCGTTCCAGATCGGGCATCAGCCTCAACTGCGTATCGCCGTCGAGGAGTAGAAGCATCGCGAGCCGGAACGCCGAGGCGTATCGGATGCTGCCCTTCAGCACGTGCTGGGCCCGTTCGGCGATGGGTGTGGGGCTGTCCTGGAGGCGGATGGCGGCGATGCGCTCCCGCATGTTGCGGCGCAACGCCTAGCGCAACAGGTCCCGGCGGGAGCCGAAGTAGTGGTACACCAACCCGCGGTTGACCCCGGCGTGATCGGCCACCTCCCGGAGGTTCAACCCGCCGAGCACGCCGTCCCGTTCGAGCAGTTCGCGTGCAGCGCGTTCGAGTGTCCGGGCGGTGAGTTCGCTGTCCATCGACGGGCCGGAGGCCTTCTCGTTCTTGCCCATGACCTCACCCTACGACGCGGCGTCAGTGCGACCTCCTCATCGTAGGGTGCCCATCGACCGCCGCACCGGGCCGTCAGCCGACCGAAGGAACCGCGGTCCCGGATCCGCTTCGGGTGAGGCGGGAGCGCCGCCGCGTCGCGATCGCAATGGCCGTCCCGATACCCGCGATCAGCAGTCCGATCCCACAGAAGATCAGCGGAATCAGCCACAGAGAGACAAACCCGTCGATCTTCGCATCCCCCGGGTCATCGGCGCGGTACAGGACGTCAACCCGCTCGCCCGTGTCGTACGCCGGTGGATTGGAACCCATTGAGCTCCGGAATGTCGTCAGCTCTCCGCCGGCCGGCGTGAACTCGACCACCGGGTGCGCCGTGGGCCCGCTGCTCTGCCGTGACTTGCTGGACGAGCTGACATTGCCGCCCTCCCACTCCAGGTACACCACGGTTCCCTTGGCGCGCTCCGCATCCGTCACGAACGAGATCGACACCCCTCCCACGATCGCCCCGATGGCGAAGAACAGCGTCCCGAAGGCGATGACCCCGAACGTGATCCACCAGCCGGCACTCCGCCGCCCACGTACCTGAACCTGCACAACGTCCCTCTCACTTGTCCGGAGTGAGAGGACGCTATCCCAGGTGCAAAGACCGCCGCGCACCCGCCCCCACGCTGGTCAGGCAGGGGGCAGCAATCCGCCCGCCCCTCGACGCCGACGCCCTGTGCCTCCCGCGGCGTGACCGCCGGCGCGAGTCCGAGCGCCGCCGCCGAGCCGCTCCGGACGAAGATCGCCTGACGGGCGGAGGAACTGCCCGGCGAATCCCTGCGCATGACGATCGGTGATGTCGTCGCCGCACCCAAGGACCCCAAGTCCGTCCGGAGCAGCGGCTGTCGCGCACCCGCCGGCCAGACCTAGTGCGACAACGTCAGAATCATCAGGGTGCACGGCTGGTGGTGCATCACCACCGTCTCCTCCGTCGGGCAGGACGGCGAGATCGTGCTCGGCGGCGCCACGCCCCGCGCGACGATCCACTCCGCAGGCTTTCGCACACATGGCTCGGGCCATCACGCTCGGATCCGGCGGGACCACGAGATCCGGCGGGACAGCTGGTCCGGCCGGCGCGCCTGCGGCGAGCGCGGCCACACCCCTTGGACAACCGCCCAACACCAGACCCACGGAACCGTCTCAGGACCCTGCCCGCGCGGACGGGTCGGCACGTACAACCACCGGCTCGAGGTCGAGGTCGCCGGCATCCAGGCGGACGGCTCCCCGGCCGCGAGCGCCGGCCTCCGCGCGGACTGCGGTACGGGCATCAGCTGGGCGCACGCAGGGACACCACGGACGGGCGAGGTCAGTTGTTCCCGCCGTACGCCGCCGCGATCTCCTCCGACTGCGCCCACCGGCTGCCCGTCGGCTGCTGCGGCCAGCCCTCCGGCGAGTCCTGCCACTCCTCCTGGCGGCCGTACGGCAGCAGGTCGGCCAGGCCGAACAGATGGCTCAACTGCTCGACGCCGCGGCCGTCGGTGTGCCAGGTCCGGTACACCTTGTCGCCGTCGCGCAGGAACACGTTGACCGCGAATCCGGCGTTCGGCGGGGCGCCGACGTCGCTGCCGAACGAGCTGTTCGCCGTCGAGTACCACGTCATCTCGTTGCCGACCTTGCGCTTGTAGGCGAGCGCCTCGTCGATCGGGCCCTGGGTGACGATCACGAACCGGGCGTCGAACTTCTCCAGGCCCATGAGTCGGGTGAACTGGGTCGTGAAGCCGGTGCAGCCGCTGCACTGCCACTCCGCGTCCTCGAACCACATGTGGTTGTAGACGATCAGCTGCGGGTGGTCGCCGAAGATCTCCGCGAGGCGGACGGGGCCGTCCTCGCCCTCCAGTACGTAGTCGGGCATCTCGACCATCGGCAGCTGCCGGCGCTGGGCGGCGATGGCGTCGAGCTCCCGGGTGGCGGCCTTCTCCCGGACGCGCAGCGCCGCCAGCTCCTTCTGCCAGGTGGCCGCGTCGACGACGGACGGCAGGGCGTTTTCGGTGGTGGGCATGGTGCCTCCGGACGGATCTGGTGCCTGTCTGGGAGTACCGACTCCCGGGGCGACCGGAAGTCATCGGTCGCCCCCCAGCAAGATCGCACCGGCGACGGCTACCGGCATCTCCAAGGCATGATCAGCTTCGAGGCCCGAATGGTCGGCTTCGAGGCCCGCATGATCAGCCCACCGGCCGGACCACTGCCCTGCCGTTGCCCCCCAGGGACGTCGGCACCCCTTACTTGTTCGGGCCCCGGAAGCGGCCGAACGCCTTCGTGAGGGCGGTCAGCGGCGAGCCGTCCAGTCTGACCGAGCCCGGGTCGGCCGGCCGGGGCACACCCGCGCCACCGGTCGTCTCCGCCAGCGCGGCCTGCGCCGCCTCGGCCGCCTCCCGGTACAGGTCACAGGACTTCGTCATGGCCTCCAGCGCCTCGGCATACCTGGCGACCATGCCCTGGGCGTGGACCAGCTCCTCGTCCGGGGTGAGTAGGTGCCAGCCCTGGCGCAGCCGCGTCAGGGCCCGCTCGGCGTCGGCGGGCAGCGGCCTCGGCAGCGCGGCGAACTCCTTGATCCTTTCGAGGAGCTCGGTCGGTTCGGAACCGTCCAGGAAGACGCTGCGTACCGTGAGGCGTTCCGCCTCGTAGCCCGGGACGGGCGGCACCGTGGGCAGGACGACGGCGCCGCCGCGCGGCATCCGCACGCTCAGCTCCCGCTTCATCGCGAAGTCGGCGATCTGCGCCTGGTCCGGCGTGCCCCGGTGCTCGACCACCCGGTGCCGCAGGCTGGGCGGCAGGAACGCCGAGACCGGCTTCTGCCCCATCGCGTCCGGCGTCATCGCCTCGTGCACCACGACATGGATGAACCAGCTGTTCCGGGTGCAGTCCCGCAGCCGGTGGCGCAGCTCGTCGTCGTCCTTCGGCAGATAGTTCGCCGCCCGCAGGCGCACGCCGGGAACCGTGTCGTGGTCCCAGTCGACCCGGTCGATGTCGGGCCAGAACATGGTGGCGGGCGAGGGCCAGTGCGCGTCCCACGCCCGCTCCGCCTCGGCGGCGAGGACCCAGGTGACGCCCTCGCCCTCCTTGCGGCGGACCTCGGGGTCGTACGTCGTCAGCTGTGCGCGCACGGTGACGCCGTCGGCGACGCGCCAACGGGCCTCGAAGACGCGGCGGGCCGTCGGACCGGGGGCGGCGGATTCGTCCCGCGGGTGCAGGACGGTGGAGCGGGCCGCCTCGACGGGGTCGAGGTCCAGGAAGTCGTCGAGCACCCCGGCCGCCTTGAGGGCGATCAGGTTGCGCCGGACGTCCTGCTCGGGCTCGGGCCCGAGATGGCGCCCGCGCCCCAGCCACGCGGTGTCGGGGGTGATGGTCGAGGAGCTGCTGTTCTTGGCCATGGAATCGTTCTGTGGGTGATCGGGGGCTCGACCAGTATGGTCCCTACACCCGTCGATGGAAGGGGAACCCCGTCCCCGACTTGCATCAATCGCGGTGGAACGGCCTGAACCCCGACGTCAGGCGCGGGGCGGCGGCTTCGGAGCGCTGCGCGTGGGCGCGTCGACCGCCGGCGCCTGGAGCACCAGTACCGACAGGTCGTCCTCGACCGGGCCCGTCCCGAAGTCGTGTGCCGCTCGCCGCACATGCTCCGCGAGCGCCTTGGCACCGAGGCCCATGCCCTGACGGAGCACGTCCGCGAGACCGTCGTTGTCGTCCAACTGCCAGTTGCCACGGCGTCGTTCGGTGACACCGTCGGTCACACACAGCAGCGTTTCGCCGGGCCCGAGATCGAAGGTGCTGGCGCGGAATTCGGCACCCTCGTCGATGCCGAGCAGCATCCGGGGTTCGCAGGCCGGCTCCACCCGGCCGTCGGTGAACAGATGGAGGGGCAGGGGGTGGCCGGCGCTGGCGACCCGGCAGCGGGCTCCCGCCACACCCGGTTCGACGGCCAGCTCCCCGTACAGCAGGCTGAGGAAGCGGGTGGCCGCCTGCTCGCCGTCGGCCGTGAGCGCTTCGGCGCTGTCCTCCGCCATGGCGGTGTTCAACCGGTCGAGCACCGATTCGACGCCGTGACCTTCGCGCGCCAGGAGCCGCACCAGGTGCCGGGCGAGGCCGGTGACGGACATCGCCTCCGGGTCCTTGCCCTGCACGTCCCCGAGCAGGAAGCACCAGCGGCCCTCGCCCTTCGGGAAGATGTCGTAGAAGTCGCCGCCGACGGTCTGGCCCTCGCCGTGCGGCTCGTAGACGATCGCGCTGTCGATTCCCGCGATGCTGGCCAGGGTCGTCGGCAGCTGCCTGCGCTGGAGGGCGACACTGATGGACGTCTGTCTCGCGTACTGACGGGCGGTGTAAACGGCCTGCGCGACGCGCCGGGCCACGTCGTCCACCATCCGCACCACCGCGTCGGTCATCTGCAGCTGCCCGGTCCGGCCCAGCAGAAGTATCCCCACGTCGGTGTCACGGACCGTGAGCGGAAAGGCGAACGCCGACCCGCCGGCACGGTCGGCCCCGCCGCTCTCCGGCCAGGGCCAGGGCGTGCCCCCTGCGCCGATTCCGGCGGACGGCGGCATCCGCTCCAGCTCGTCGCGCAGCGGCACGATGCGCCGCTCGTCGACGTGCCATACCCGGGAGAGCTGCAGGCCCCTCCCCTGGGTGCGCAGCCAGATGCCGCACCAGTCCGCGAGCCGGGGCACGAGCAGCTGGGCCGCGAGCGCGGCGACCATGCCCTGGTCCAGCTGCCCGGCCAGGAGCTCGCTGGTCTCGGCGAGGAACGACGGGCCGCTGCGGTCGACCCACTCGGCGGCGTACCTATGGCTGCGCTCCTGCTCTTCCGGCGGCCTCACGTCACCGGGTGCGGCCTGCACGGTCCCGGGTGCGCCGGTCTCGCCGGTACGGGGCGGTGTGGCCTCTTTCGAGGGTCCCGGCTCCACCGACGAGGACTCCAGCCGGAACCACACCCGCTTCTCCGACCGGCGGTAGGTCACGCCCCAGGCCTGGGAGAGTGCGCTCACCAACTGGAGGCCGTAGCCAGGCTCACCGTGCCGGGCGTCCGCCGCGCCGCGTACGCCCCTGGAGGGGTGGCGGTCCGCGACCTCCACGACGACGGCCACTGCGGCATTCGGGTGCCGCTCCAGGCGACAGACGACGTCGATGTCGGTGCCGGCGTACACGACGGCGTTGGTGACCAGCTCGCTGACCAGCAGAACGGCGTTGTCGACGAGCCCCTGCGGGACCGTTCCAGGAGCGGGGATCGGGTCCTGGCCGGGAGGCGTCGCGGTGGACGGCATCCGGCCCGTGAGCACCTCACGCACGAATCTTCGCGCCTGTGCGGACGCGAGCTGGTTCGCCGGCAACTCCTTGCTGCACACGAAATCTGCCGAGTGTGCGGGCAACGGGATCACGACGCCCCCTGTGTGCGCCAACAGCGGCGGGAGAAGTATTTTCGCGCCCCTTATAATATGACAAACATTGCTAAACAGGCCGCTGGTGTGCGTGCCGAACTCCGGGCGGAGGGTGGTTCATGACCATGGACACGGCTCGGCCCGACGCGGCCGGCCCCACCACGACGGACTCCGGACCATGGGTCCGTACGAGTGAGCTGCGCCCGCTTCTCGCCGCGATGAAGGCTCTCTGCGACGGCGATTTCACGGCGCGTGCGGACGGTTCACGGGAAGAGGGCGCGGCCGCCCCGCAGGACCCGGTGGTGGCGGAGATGGGCTCGGTCCTCAACCAGATCATCGCCCGGAACGGCCATCTCGCCACGGAGCTCCAGCGCGTCCGGCACGAGATCATCCGGCGGGGCCGGCTGGACGAGCGCATCTCGGCGAGTCCGGGCTCGGGCACCTGGACGACGAACGTGGAGGCCGCCAACACGGCGATCGAGGCGCTGGTGGGGCCCGTGGCCAAGGCCACCCGGGTCCTCGACGCCGTCGCGGACGGTGATCTGACCCAGCACGTCGATCTGCACGACGGAAGCCGCCAGCTCCGCGGTGACCTGCGCCGCCTGGGCATCGGCGTGAACCGCATGGTGGACCAGCTCTCGCTGTTCACCGGAGAGGTGACCCGGGTCGCCCGCGAGGTCGGCACCGAGGGGCGTCTCGGGGGCCGTGCGAAGGCGCAGGGGCTGTCCGGAGACTGGCTCCACGTGACCGAGGCGGTCAACACGATGGCGTCACGGCTGACGGCACAGGTGCGGGACATCGCGGTGGTGACGACCGCCGTGGCCCGCGGCGACCTGACGCAGCAGGTGACCGTCGAGGCCACGGGCGAGCTGCTGGAGCTGAAGCTCACCGTCAACACGATGGTGGACCAGCTGCGGGCGTTCGCCGACGAGGTCACCAGGGTCGCCCGCGAGGTGGGCACCGAAGGCCAGCTCGGCGGCCGCGCCCAGGTCAGGGGCGCATCCGGGGTCTGGAAGGACCTCACCGACAACGTGAACTTCATGGCGTCGAACCTGACCTCCCAGGTCCGCAACATCGCTCAGGTCACCACCGCCGTCGCCAACGGAGACCTGAGCCAGAAGATCACCGTGGACGCGCGGGGTGAGATCCTTCAGCTGAAGTCGACGATCAACACGATGGTCGACCAGCTCTCCGCCTTCGCCGACGAGGTCACACGTGTGGCCCGCGAGGTCGGCACCGAGGGCCAGCTCGGCGGACGTGCGCAGGTCAGGGGCGTATCCGGGGTCTGGAAGGACCTCACGGAGAGCGTCAACTTCATGGCCGACAACCTGACCTCCCAGGTGCGCAACATCGCACAGGTCGCCACCGCCGTCGCCGAGGGTGACCTCGGGAAGACGATCACCGTGGAGGCCAAGGGAGAGATCCTTGAGCTGAAGTCGACGATCAACACGATGGTCGACCAGCTCTCCGCCTTCGCCGACGAGGTCACACGTGTGGCCCGCGAGGTCGGCACCGAGGGCAACCTGGGCGGTCAGGCCCAGGTCAGGGGCGCGTCCGGGGTCTGGAAGGACCTCACTGACAACGTCAACTTCATGGCGCTCAACCTGACGTCGCAGGTCCGCAACATCGCCCTGGTCACGACCGCCGTCGCCAATGGAGACCTGTCGAAGAAGATCGATGTCGATGCCCGCGGCGAGATCCTGGAGCTGAAGGACACCGTCAACACGATGGTCCAGCAGCTGAGGGCGTTCGCGGACGAGGTGACCCGTGTGGCCCGCGAGGTCGGCACCGAGGGACGGCTCGGCGGCCGCGCCCAGGTCCACGGCGCCTCCGGGGTCTGGGAGAGCCTCACGGACAACGTCAACTTCATGGCCGACAACCTGACTTCCCAGGTCCGCAACATCGCCCAGGTCGCCACCGCCGTCGCGCGCGGTGACCTGTCGAAGAAGATCGACGTCGACGCCCGCGGCGAGATCCTGGAACTCAAGACCACGATCAACACGATGGTCGACACGCTGTCGGCGTTCGCCTCCGAGGTCACGCGTGTGGCCCGTGAGGTGGGCTCCGAGGGGCAGTTGGGCGGCCAGGCCCGTGTGGAAGGCGTCTACGGGACGTGGAAGCGCCTGACCACCAGCGTGAACGAGCTGGCCCTGAACCTCACCACCCAGGTGCGCGCGATCGCCGAGGTCGCCAGCGCGGTCACGCAGGGCGACATGTCCGGCTCCATCTCCGTGGAGGCCCAGGGCGAGGTCGCCACCCTGAAGGACAACATCAACCTCATGGTGGCGAACCTCCGTGAGACGACCCGCGCCAAGGACTGGCTGGAGTCCAACCTGGCCCGTATCGCCGGGCTCATGCAGGGCCACCGCGACCTGGTCGAGGTCGCCGACCTGATCCTTCGCGAGCTGACCCCCCTGGTGAACGCCCAGTACGGTGCGTTCTTCCTGGCCGAGGCCGGTGCGGAACCGGGCGAGGACCTCGAACTCCTGGCCGGTTACGGCACCGGTCAAGAGGAAAGCCGCCGGCCGCGTCCCCGGCTCAGCCTGGGCGCGCCCGGCTGGGGCCTGATCACCCAGGCCGCCGCGGAGAAACGGCGGATCCTCGTCGACGCGGTCCCCACCGACTACATCACCATCAGCTCCGGCCTCGGTGCCGCGCCGCCGGCCAGCGTCGTCATCCTGCCGATCCTCTTCGAGGACAGGGTGCTCGGAGTCATCGAACTCGCCTCGTTCAGCCGCTTCAGCGAGGTCCACCTCGCCTTCGTCGACCAGTTCGTGAACACCATCGGCGTCTCCATCAACACCATCATCGCCAACTCCCGCACCGAGTCGCTCCTCTCGGAGTCCCAGCGCCTCACCGCCGAACTACGCCAGCGCTCTGACGAGTTGCAGATCACCAACGCCAAGCTGGAGGAGAAGGCGGCGCTCCTCGCCACGTCCTCCCAGTACAAGTCCGAGTTCCTGGCGAACATGTCCCACGAGTTGCGCACGCCCCTCAACTCGCTCCTCGTGCTGTCCCGGCTTCTCGCCGACAATCCCTCCGACCGGCTCTCCGCGGAGGAGGTGCAGTTCGCCGTCACCATCCACCAGGCGGGCTCCGACCTGCTGCAACTGATCAACGACATCCTCGACCTGTCGAAGATCGAAGCGGGCCGGATGGATGTGCACCCCAAGACGCTGCCGCTGAAGAAGCTGCTCGACTACGTTCGGGCCACGTTCCAGCCACTCTCCGGGGACCGCGGCCTGTCGTTCGACATAACGGTCGGCGAGGACGTCCCCCGCGAGCTCTACTCCGACGAGCAGCGCCTCCAGCAGATCCTCCGCAACCTCCTGTCGAACGCGGTGAAGTTCACCTCGTCCGGCGGGGTGGAACTGCTCGTGGAGCGCGCGACGCCCGCGGACTTCGAGGAGGAGACCCTGCGCGACGCGGACGAAATCATCGCCCTCTCCGTCAAGGACACCGGAATCGGCATCCAGCCGGAGATGCTCAACGGAATCTTCGAGGCGTTCCAGCAGTCCGACGGCGCCACCAACCGCAAGTACGGCGGCACCGGTCTCGGCCTCTCCATCAGCCGTGACATGGCTGCCCTACTCGGCGGCAGGATCACGGCCGAGAGCGAGCCGGGCGTCGGTTCCACCTTCACCCTCTACGTCCCTGTGCACTACACATCCCCCGCGCTGGAACCTCTCCCCACAGACAGCTCGGTACCGGCCGTCACCGGACCGAACTCACCGGCCCTACCTCCCAAGGCCCGCGCGGGAACCCCCGCGGAACTCGACGTGTTCACCGACCCGGTGTCCGTGCCCCGCACGGGAACCCGTACCGCCGACGACCTCGCCGACATCATGGACGAACACACGAGTTGGCCGGAGACGACCCGGCTCAAGGAGTGGCTGACCGGCGGCGCCGCCGGGGTGCTGGCCGACCGCCGCATCCTGATCGTCGACGACGACATCCGGAACGTCTTCGCGCTCACCCATGTACTGGGCCGCGTCGGAATCACCGTCAAATACGCCGAGAACGGCCGCGAGGGCCTCGAAGTCCTCGACCGGACACCCGATGTCTCCCTGGTCCTGATGGACATCATGATGCCCGAGATGGATGGTTACGAAATGATCGCGGCGATGCGGCGCACACCCCGTTTCGCGAACCTGCCGGTCATCGCGCTCACCGCCAAGGCCATGCCCGGCGACCGCGAAAAGGCCATCGAGAGCGGCGCGAACGACTACATCCCCAAGCCGGTTGACGTCGACCGACTGCTGTCGGTGATCTGCCGGCTCCTCGACCCGCAGACCCCCTCGCAACCGCCACCGGCCACGTCCGGCGACGACACACCGGGGCGGGAGCCATGACAACACCGCAGGGAGCGGCAGCGGACGCCTCCAGCATCCTCATCGTGGACGACATGGAGGAGAACCTGGTCGCCCTCGAAGCCGTGCTCGGCTCGCTCGCCCGGGTGGTCCGCGCACACTCGGGCGAGGCAGCGCTCAAGGCGATGCTGCGGCAGGACTTCGCAGTCGCGCTCATCGACGTGCTGATGCCGGGCATGAACGGCTTCGAGACCGCCGCCAACATCAAGGGCCTCGACCAGACCAAGGACATCCCGATCATTCTGCTGACCGGGGCGGCGGTCGACCCGAACTACGCGTATCGCGGCTACACGGTCGGCGCAGCGGACTTCCTGATCAAACCGTTCGACCCCTGGCTGTTGCGGACCAAGGTCAACGTCTTCCTCGAACTGCATCGCAAGAACCGCCAACTTGCCGATCAGGCCGATCAGTTGACGCGTCTTCTGGCGGTCGACGTGCCCACGAAGCCCGCCGAGGAGCAGCACCGCCTCGCCGACGTGGAACGTCAACTGGCCCAGGTGCAACACCTGCTGCGCGAAAGGGAGGATACGGGCGAGCAAGATGCGGCGAGTCTCGCCGACCGGATCGCCGTACTCGAAACGGCTGTTGAACGCCTCCTGGAAGGCCGAGAGCAGTAGATACAGGCCGGCGTGCACTGCCGGCCGGCGGCGAACCGCCCGGCAGGGCCCCGTGTCGGCCATCGGCGACCCGGTCGAAGGTCTCGGACGTCGACCCGGCGGCCGCCACGGTGATGAACGCGGTGACGATCAGCTTGCTGCTGCTCATGATGCTGCCTTCCCATGCGTGGAGTGATCAGCAGCGGTCGGCGGATACGAGGTAGCCGCAATAACGAGCCGGGACGGGCCAACGAGGGTCGCCGAGGAATTCGGGCTCCAGGCAGGTAATGCATGCCACACCCGCAACAAGGCGGTCGGCCTTTCACCCGAGCGGCCGCCGGGCTCGTCAAACGGCGCCTGTGACACACTCCGCCGCATGACACATGATCAGACCGGTGACACGCTGAGCGTCGGGCAGCGCGACTCCGAGCTCAACGACCGCTTGTCCCAGGGTCTGGACGAGGTCAACTTCCCTGCCACGGGAACCACTGCCGCAGATCAGAGTTCGCTGTCGGTGAAGGTGGTCGACGACGCCGGTGAGCTGCTCGGGGGCCTTTCCGGCTGGACGTGGGGCGGGCTGCTCGGCATCGAGATGCTCTGGATCCGTGAAAAGAGCCGTAAGGACGGGTGGGGATCAAAGATCCTCCTGGCCGCGGAGGAAGAAGCGCGTCGGCGAGGCTGCGACCGCGCCTGCGTATCGTCCTTCACCTTCCAGGCACCGGAGTTCTACCAGCGCCACGGATATGTCGAGACCGGCCGGACCCTGGGAATCCCGGGCGGCGCCGAGGATGTCCACATGTTCAAGAAACTGGAATAGGCCGCACCGAACTGGAGGTCTCGGCGACGTGCATGATCAGCCGACGGCAACCGGATCGTTCTGTCCAGTTATGGCGATGAAGGGAACGCGGCGGCGAGGGGCCGACCTCCAACGGTCGACCGTCGACGGTCAGCTCCTCGCCGCCGCCCGCGTCACTACTTCGGCATCAGCACCGTGTCGATGATGTAGACGTTCGCGTTGGCCGTCTTGACGTTGCCGCAGACCACGCCGGCGGAGTCGTCGACCTTGTAGGACTCGCCGGAGCCCGCGGTCGTCAGCTTGGACTTCTCCAGCGTCGCGTACGAGCCGTTCTCCAGGTCCTTGGGCGCGAGCTTCTGCCCCACGACGTGGTACGTGAGGATCTTGGTGAGCGTCGCCTTGTCGTTCAGGACCTTGTCCAGGTCGGCCTTCGGGATCTTCGCGAAGGCGTCGTTGGTCGGCGCGAACACGGTGATGTTCTGGGCGTTGTTCAGGGTGTCGACCAGGCCTGCCTTCTTGACCGCGGTCACGAGGGTGGACAGGGCGGGGTTGTTGGACGCGGCGGTCGCGACCGGGTCCTTGGCCATGCCGTCGAAGGAGCCGGCGCCGTCCTTGGGCACGGAGGCACAGGCCGGGCCGAACGGCTCGTCCGCGTTGTTCATGTCGCCCGAACCGCTGTCGTTGGCCCTGCCGGACGCCGGGTCGGACGCGGCGGACGACTTCGTGTCCGACGCCGCCTTGTCCTTGCCGTCGTCGCTCGAGCAGGCGGTCAGCGCCAGCGGCAGCATCGCCGCCACGGCGAGAACGAGGGCTCCACGACGGGTTCGGCGAGTAATGGCGTTCATTTTCTGCTCCTTGAAAGGGGTGATGAGGGTGCTGAGTCCAGGTCGTGCGGTCGAGGTCGAGGCGGCGGTCAGTCCACGGTGACCACCACCGAATGCCAGCCACTGGCCCCGTCGGGGATGGTGCGGGTCCGCTTCTCCGTCTGGGTCTGGCCCGTGCGGTCGGCGGCACGGACGGTCAGGGTGTGACCGCCGGAAGTGGCCCTCCAGGGGAAGGACCACTGACGCCAGGTGTCCGTGGTGTCCTCGGCGGCCAGATCCGCCCGCCGCCAGGGCCCGTCGTCGACGCGGACCTCGACCTTGTCGATCCCGCGGTGCTGGGCCCAGGTCACTCCGGCGACCATGACCGTGCCGGCCGCGGGGCGTGCGAACGGCTTGGGGGTGTCGATCCGGGACTGTGTCTTGATCGGCGCCCTGCGCGCCCAGTGCCGCTTCACCCAGTACGGGTCGTAGTCGTCGAAGGTGGTGAGTTCGATGTCCTGGACCCATTTACAGGCGGACACGAACCCGTACAGGCCGGGAACCACCATGCGCACCGGGAAACCGTGGGCGAAGGGCAGTGGCTCGCCGTTCATCCCGAGGGCGAGCATCGCGTCGCGGCCGTCCATGACGTCCTCGACCGGGCTGCCGATGGTCATTCCGTCGACGGAGCGCGCGACCAGCTGGTCGGCGGGCCCGCCCTTCGACGGCGGCTCGACGCCGCACTGGCGCAGGAGGTCGGCCAGGTGCACGCCGATCCACCGCGCATTGCCGACATACGGGCCGCCGACCTCGTTCGAGACGCAGGCGAGCGTGATGTTCCGTTCGATCAGCGGCATGCGCAGCAGCTCCGCGAACGACACGGTCGTCTCGCGGGTGACGCCCTTGCCGTGGATCCGCAGCCGCCATGAGTTCGCGTCGACCTTGGGCACCACCAGCGCGGTGTCGACCCGGTAGAAGTTCTGACCGGGCGTCATGAACGGGCTGACGTCATTGATCCGCAGCGCGGCCCCCTTGGGCACGGGTGCGGCGGCCGAGGCCGGGGGCGGCAGCGTGATCCGGCGGCGGGAGGCGACGGCGTTCTCGCCCTGCGAACCATTCAGGGTGCGGCCCAGCAGGCCGATCCCCGTCGATGCGGCTGCGGCCGCCGTTGCCGCGACGACGAATCCCCGCCGGTCCCAGCCCGCCTCGTCCTCGCACCGAGCGGGCTCCGCCTCCACAGGAGCCGTCACACCTTGGCCGACTGGAGCCGCACTCCTACGTGGCTGCAGGCGCCCGGAGAGCCAGTACAGAAGCACCGCTCCCACCACTGCTCCAACCACCGACGGCAGGGCGTCGGCGACGCTCGTGGAGTCGGGCCGACCGGTCGCGGCGAAGGCGCCGACCACGCCGAACAGGAGGACACCCGCCGAGCCGAGCCGCCGGCGCCGCGCCGCCACCACGCCGAGAGCAAGTGCGAGAAGGGTGAGGACGCCGAGGATGCCAAGTTGCAGGACCAGCTTGTCGTTCGTGCCGAAGTGGCGGATCGCCCAGTCCTTCACCCCGGCGGGCGTGCGGTCGATCGCCGCGCCGCCCACCGCGACGACGGGACTCGACTCGGGACGTACCGCGGCAGACACGAGCTCGGCCGTCGCGAGCGCTGCGCAGCCCGCCAGGAGGCCGCTCGACGCGCCGAGCCCGACAAGTCGCCACACGCGGGGGTGACTTGATGTCTTCGCTTCTGTACTCACACCGGCCATCCGGAGCAGTGACCGGGCGCGGATTGGTCTCCCACTCGATCGGGGGAGAATTTCTTTCCGACCAATCCGAAGGGCTCGCGGGTCCGAATGAATAGGCCTCCCGGTCCCCTTTCCGGCGGGTCCGCCCATTGCCCCGCCCCCTCCCCCGGACAGCGGAACGACGCCTACGCCATGCGGGCGCGGCATGCCGAATTCAGTGCCGGCGTCCACTCAAAACACGTTCCGGCGAGGCATTTCCATGCCTCGCCGGTGCCGTGCACGCTCAGGCAGGGAAGTTCATCAGGGCCACCGGCGCGGAGGTGGGTTCGGGGGATCCGCCCGCCGGTTCGACGGTGATGCCCATGCCGGACGCCTGGTCGACGGGGCCGTCCAGGAGGACGGCCTGCGCCCGCGAGGCGGGGTCGAGCAGGCCGGCCGGACGCATCGTGTCACCGTCGGCGAACCACAGTTGGTAGACCTTGCCGGACGGCGGCGTGGCCAGTCCGGACGACACGAACGCCGCCTTGTCGCGGCTCTTGGAGACGACCACTGTGGCGCTCGCGCCGTCGCCGAGACGCGCGGTGCCGGTCTTGGCGTCGGGCGCCCCCAGAACTGCCGCGAGCTCCGCCGACCGCCGTTGCTCCGCGCCGGCCTCGGCCCGCGCGTTTCGTGCCTCCTCGTGCTGCCACACCGCGACGCCGCCAAGACCGGCGGCTGCCGCCAGGCACGCGGCGAGTGCCCAGCGCGACGCACGACGGCCCCGCGCCGGGTTCCCGCCGCCCCGCGAGGGCGGCTTCGGAACCGGCGACTCCTGGCGGACATTGGGGATCCGCCCCATCACCCTGGCCTTGAGCTCGGGCGGCGGGATCTCACTGACGGCGAGCCCCAACCTGCCTGCCGTGGCTGCCAGTTCAGCGACTTCCTGGGTGCAGGCCTCGCAGGCCCCGAGGTGGCGCTCGAACGCGGCCCGCTCGTCCTCGGACAGCGCGTGGAGCACGTAGGCGCCGGTCAGCGTGTGGACATCGGCGTTCGTCATGCGTTCACCCCAAGGCAGTCGCGCAGGCGGATCAGACCGTCCCGCAGTCGCGTCTTGACCGTACCGAGAGGCAGCGCGAGAAGCTCGGCCACTTCCCGGTACGTGAGTCCGCGGTAGTAGGCCAGCGTCACCGACTGACGCTGGAGCTCCGTGAGGCCGCGCAGACAGCGGCGTACCTGCTCGCGTTCGAGGCGGTGCTCCACCTGCTCGGTCACCTCGTCGAACTCGGGGGTGCGGTCCAGGAAGGCGGCCTGCCGCTCCCTGGCGGCGGAGGCCTCGACCGATCGCACCCGGTCGATGGCACGGCGGTGGGCGAGGGTGAGTACCCAGTTCATGGCCGTACCGCGGTCGGGGCGGTAGCGGGCGGCGCTGCGCCACACCTCGATCAGGACCTCCTGGGCCACCTCCTCGGACTGCGCGTGGTCACGCAGCACGCTGCGCACCACTCCGAAGACCGGCCCGGCCACCCGGTCGTACACGGCGGCGAATGCCTCCTGGCTGCCCTTGGCGGTCCGGCCCATGAGCGCCTGGAGATCGGGCTCCGGCGCGGGTGACGCCCCAAGGGGTGCGATTCGGTTCACGTGGCGATCTTCCGGGAGGGAACGGCGGGACACCGGTAATGCGTAGCCAGGGCGCCAATGGATTGGTGCTGATGCGGACGAGTTTTCCACGCGGTACGCGCTCCGTGTCCAGGTCCTGTGTCACCGCTGCCGCGGCGAACATCTCGGCCAATCCGTCCCCGCCTCGGCTCCGGATCACTACGGAGTCCTCCGAGCGGACGGCCGAGCGGAGGCGCGAAGCATGAGGAGTGGATCGTGACGCGTGCGGCACAGGGCATACGGACGGCGGTCGTGGGGAGCGGCGTGGCGGGTCTCACCGCCGCACACATCCTTGCGCGCCGCCACGACGTGGTGATGTACGAGGCCGACGACAGGACCGGCGGTCACGCGCACACCCACGACGTGCCCTCGGCCGACGGCAGCCTGCACCGGGTCGACTCGGGGTTCATCGTCCACAACCGCCGCACCTACCCGAACCTGCTGCGGCTCTTCTCCGAACTCGGCGTCACCACGCAGGAGTCGGAGATGAGCATGTCCGTACGGTGCGAAGGGTGCGGCCTTGAGTACGCCGGGGCCCGGGGCCCTGCAGGCCTGTTCGCGCAGCCGCGCAACGTGGCCCGCGGGCGTTATCTGCGCATGCTGGCCGAGGTGCCCGCCTTGCACAGGTCCGCTCGCCGACTGCTGGCCGAGAGCGACGACGACGCCCTCACTCTCGGCGAGTTCCTGACCCGGGGCCGTTTCTCCGCGTACTTCGTCGCCCACTTCATGACGCCGCTCGTCGCCGCCGTATGGTCGTGCGACGCCGCCACGGCCCGGCGCGCTCCGGCGCGTTACCTGTTCCGGTTCCTGGCGCACCACGGTTTGCTGTCGGTCACCGGCTCGCCGGTGTGGCGCACAGTGACCGGCGGCTCACGCAGCTACGTCGACCGCGTCGTGAAGCAGCTGGGCGCCGTCCACACCGGCACGCCCGTACGGTCCGTGCGCCGGCACCCCGACGGCGTCGAGCTCACGACCGAGGACGGGCTGACGACGACGTACGACTCCGTCGTCGTCGCCACCCACCCCGACCAGGCCCTGCGCATCCTCGCCGATGCCACGCCCGAGGAGAGCCAGGTCCTCGGAGCCTTCCGCTACTCGCGCAACAGCACCGTCCTCCACACCGACACCGGCGTCCTGCCCAGGGCCGCGAGGGCGCGCGCCGCCTGGAACTACCTCATGCCGACCTGCGGCGTCGCGGCCGACCGGGTCCGCGTCAGCTACGACATGAACCGTCTGCAGCGCCTCACCGCACCCGAGACCTTCGTCGTCACCCTGGGCGGCGAGGACCGCGTCGCCCCCGGGCGGGTGCTGGCCCGCATGACATACGAACATCCGGTCCTCACCCCGGAGTCGGTGGCCGCCCAGCAGCGGCTCCCCGCCCTCAGCGGGCCACGCACCGCCTATGCGGGCGCCTATCACGGCTGGGGTTTCCACGAGGACGGCTGCCGCTCGGGCGCGGCGGCGGCCGCGGCGCTGGGGGTGGTCTGGTGATCCCCGCCCCCCGCTCCTCGTCCGCCCCGGCACGCGGTCTCCCGCCCGGCCACGCGCCCGCGCTGTACCCGTGCCTGGTCACACACGTGCGCACCGCGCCCAGGCGTCACGTGCTGCGGCACCGCACCTACCTGTGGCTGATCGACGTGGACCGCCCTCCCCGTCTCCCCGCCGCGCTGCGTCCCCTGGCCCGGTTCGAGGCGCGGGACCACTTCGGCGGAGCGGGGCCCACGATCCGGGCCGGCCTGGAGAAGTTCCTGGCCGCGCACGGTGTCCCGGCCCCGACCGGGCCCGTCGTCATGCTCGCGCAGGCCCGCGTCCTGGGGCACGTCTTCAACCCGCTCAGCCTCTTCTGGTGCCACGACCGGGACGGCGAACTGCGCTGCGTGGTGGCCGAGGTCCACAACACGTACGGCGAACGGCACTGCTACCTGCTGAGCCCGGACGAGGCGTTCCGCAAAGGGTTCCACGAGGAACTGCGTGTGGACAAAGAGTTCTACGTCTCGCCGTTCTTCCCCGTCGACGGGCAGTACCGGATGCGTCTGCCCGTGCCCGGGGAACGGCTCGATCTCGCCGTGCATCTGGAGCGGGCCGGTGGCAGGCCGTTCACGGCGACCGTCCGGGGCCTCCGGCTGGAAGCCACCTCGGGAGCGCTGGTCCGCGCCGCGCTGCGGCACCCGTGGCCCACGCTCGCCGTCTCGGCCGCGATCCGTGTGCACGGCATCCGCCTGTATCTGAAGGGGCTGCCCCTGCGGCCCCGCCCCCGACACCGAGTACAGAAAGGCATGGAATGAACTTCCCGGTGACCCATCGCGGCCACGCCGAGCGGCAGTCCGACACCACGGCCGTGGACGCGGCCGTGGACGCGGCCGTGGACGCGAACCGATGGCCGGACGTCGCGTCGCCGCCCCGGTCCTCGCGTGCGAGAACCGCCGTCTCCCAGGCCGTCGTGCGCGGCGCGCTCGACCGCCTGCCGATGCATGTGCGACTCGCGGACGGCAGTCAACTCGGCCGGGGTGGGCCCCTGTTGAGGATCCACGACCCGGAGGCCTTCTTCCGCCGCATCGGCGTGAACGGCCTCGTCGGCTTCGGGGAGTCGTACATGGCCGGGGAGTGGGACGCCCCCGACCTCGTGGCCGCCCTGAGCGTGCTCGCCGGCCACGCCGCCGAATTGATCCCGCGCCGCCTCCAGCGGCTGCGCGGACTCTGGGCGCCGCGCCAGCCGGCCTCCCAGCGCAACACCCCCGTCGGTGCCCGCGACAACATCAGCCGCCACTACGACTTGTCGAACGACCTGTTCGCCCTGTTCCTCGACGCATCGCTCAGCTACTCGTCCGCCGTCTTCCGCGGTTTCCCCGCGACCTGGCGGCACCTCGAAGCGGCACAGCACGCCAAGATCGACCGGCTGCTCGACCTCGCCGAAGTCACCTCCGGCACCAGCCTGTTGGAGATCGGCACCGGCTGGGGCGAGCTGGCGATCAGAGCCGCCAGGCGTGGCGCCCGCGTCACCACGCTCACTCTCTCCGCCGAGCAGCGTGACCTGGCACGTGAGCGCATCCGCGCTGCGGGGGCGGCCGACCGGATCTCCGTGGAGCTGTGCGACTACCGGGAGGCCCGGGGAACGTACGACGCCGTGGTGAGTGTGGAGATGGTCGAGGCGGTGGGCGAGGAGTTCTGGCCCGTCTACTTCAGGACGCTCGACGAACGGCTCGCGCCGGGCGGCCGCGCCGCCCTCCAGGCCATCACCATGCCGCACGGCCGGATGCTCGCGAGCCGTAGCACCTACACCTGGATCCAGAAGTACATCTTCCCCGGCGGTCAGCTGCCCTCCGTGGAAGCGATCGAGGAGACGGCCCGCGACCGCACCGGCCTGCGCGCTGCCCGCCGCGACGGCTTCGGCGCCCACTACGCCGAGACGTTGCGGCTGTGGCGCGAACGGTTCACCGAGCGCGCCGACGAGGTCGAAGAGCTCGGCTTCGACGACACGTTCCGCCGCATGTGGACCTTCTACCTCGCGTACTCCGAGGCGGGGTTCCGCGCGGGCTACCTGGACGTCCAGCAGTACCTGTTCACGAAGGACGGCCCGCGCGGGGGTTCGGCGACCGTTCCCCGGCCGGGCGGGGCCGCGCAGTGAACGGGTTCGCCTGGGCCGCCTTCGCCCGGAACCTCGCACCGGCCGCGGGCGCGGCGCTCCTCGTCATGGCGGTCACCTTCGCCGTCGCCCTGCGCATGCGTCTGCACCGGATCGTGGACGTGGCATGGGGCATCGGCTTCACGGCCGTCGCTCTCGTGTCCTACGTGATGTCGGCCGGCGACGGCGACCCGGGACGGCGCCTGCTGGTCACCGTGCTCACCGCGGTGTGGGGCCTGCGCCTCGCGCTGTACATCGCACGGCGAGGGCGCGGCCACGGCGAGGACCCGCGCTACGAGGCACTGCTCGCCAGATCCCGCGGCAACCGCGACCTGTACGCCCTGCGCATCGTCTATCTGCTGCAAGGCGCCCTGGTCTGGCTGGTGTCACTGCCGGTCCAGGCAGCGCAGTACGGCACACGCCCCATGTCCGCCTTCGCGGTGGCCGGAGCCGCGCTCTGGGCGGTGGGACTCTTCTTCGAGGCGGTCGGTGACCACCAGCTCGCCCGCTTCAAGTCCGACCCGGCCCACCGGGGACGCGTCATGGACCACGGTCTGTGGAGCCTCACACGGCACCCCAACTACTTCGGTGACTTCTGCGTGTGGTGGGGCGTCTTCCTCGTCGCCTGCGACGCGGGGGCGGGCGCGGCCGCCGTCGCCGTGGTCTCCCCGGTCACGATGAGCTACCTGCTGCTCAGGGGCAGCGGAAAACCGCTCCTGGAACGGCACATGGCCGAGCGCCCCGGATACGCCGCGTATGCCGCCCGCACGAGCGGATTCTTCCCTCGCCCGCCGAAACGGGGCCCCTGACACGGGCCCCGCATCGAGAGGGCTCAGTCCAGCCCGCGCGCCCGCCTGAACCGCTCGAGTCCTTCGGCGAGTTCGACGATCGGGTCCGGGTACGCGTACTTCGCGCGCTCGGGTCCCGACTGCTTCCACGGCTCGTGCACGGCGGACCCGGCGAGACCCGCGAGTTCCGGCACCCAGCGACGCACGTACGCGCCGTCCGGGTCGTAACGCTTTGCCTGCGTCACGGGGTTGAGGACGCGGTTGGGGCGCGAGTCGGTGCCGGTCCCCGCCATCCACTGCCAGTTGAGCTGGTTGTTCGCGATGTCGCCGTCGACCAGGAGGTCCAGGAAGTGACGGGCGCCGACCCGCCAGTCGACGTACAGCGTCTTCGTGAGGAAGCTCGCCGTCAGGAGGCGGCCGCGGTTGTGCATCCAGCCCTCGTGGCGCAGTTGCCGCATGGCCGCGTCGATCACGGGATAGCCCGTACGCCCCTCGCGCCACGCCTCGACGTCCCGGGCCGCCGCTCGTTCGGAGCGCCAATGGTCGTGCCGGGTGCGGTAGTCGTGCGCCGCGGCGGCCGGGCGCGCGGCGAGGACCTGGTGGTGGAAGTCGCGCCAGGCGAGCTGACGTACGAACGCGTCGGCGCCCGGACCACCGGCTCCACGCGCCCGATGGACGACTTCGACCGGGGAAAGCGTGCCGAAGTGCAGGTGGGGCGACAGTCGTGACGTCGCTTCGCCGGGGAGGTCGTCGTGCCCGTCCTCGTAGCCTCCGACACCACGCCGTAGCCACGCGGTCAGCTGTTTGCGGCCCGCTCTCTCCCCGCCCGCCGCGAGGCCCGGCGAGGTCCCGGAGACCCGCGCGCGTGACGGCGTCCCCTCCGTGGCCACACCGTCCGGGACCCGGATCGCGCGCGGCGCCTCGAGGACATCGCGCAGATGCTGCTCCGACCAGTGCCGGAAGTACGGAGTGAACACGGCGAAGTGGTCCGACGACGCCGGGGTGACGGCGCCCGGCGCGACCGCGGTCACGACCGTGTCGTGGACGATCAGCCTCCGCCCCTGCGTCTCCAGGACCTTCCTCAGCCGCTCCTCACGCCGCTGCGCGTACGCGCTGACGCCGCCCGCCATGTGCACCGCGTCCGCGCCGGTCTCGGCCGCGACGCCGGCCACGGCATCGGCCACGTCCCCCGACCGCACCACGAGGCGCCCGCCGCACGCGCGCAGCGCCGCGTCGAGATCACCCAGGCAGTCCGCGAGGAACGCTTCCCGATTGGGCGCCGCATACCCGGTGGACGCGATCCCTCTGTCCCGTACGAACAATGGCACCACCTCACTCGACGCGCGGAGCGCCGCCCGTAGCGGCGGGTGGTCGTGCACTCGGAGGTCGGACGTGAACAACACGATCGACACGCTCACGAAGCCGCTCCAGGACGGGCCGGGCCGGGATTCCCGGCGGCTGTGCACTTCGCTGCCGCCTGCGCGGTGTTACGAGCCATGGCCCCGGACTCTACGACGTGGAACGGCGGAACTCCTCGACGCGGAGAGTGTCGCCGCGGCGGCCCTGCGATCAGATAACGTCACCCTGTGCAATCAGCGCAGGTGAGGGCCCTCTCGATGCCCATGTCACGCTCCGAGGGTGCACAGTGGATGACGTGGGCCTACGGCGGCGCTTGGGAGGTCTGTGGCAGCGGTGGCAGCCGAGTCACGCGCTGGTGATGTTTCCGCTCGCGCTCATCGTGGTGATCACGGTCGTCGACTTCCTGGTTCCGGCCGACGTGCATCTGGGGCCGCTGCTGGTCGTGGCGCCCGCGCTCACCGCCTCGTTCGCCGGGCCTCGCCTGACGGCATTCATCGGGGCCCTGGCCGTTGGGGCCCAGGCGTTCATCGGAGTCCATTTCGGCGTCCTGACCTCGCGCAATGTGATGGTGCAGATCTTCTCCCTCGCCGTGCTCACCGCCCTGATCGCGTTCTTCTGCCGCGTGCGCGAGCACCGGAGACGGGAACTGGCCAAAGTGCGGTCCGTGGCCGAGGCCGCTCAGAAGGCCCTGCTGCGGCCGCTCCCCCACCACATCGGCCCGTTGCGGATCGCCTCGCTGTACCTGGCGGCGGAGGACGAGGCCGAGATCGGCGGCGACCTCTACACGGCGACCGGCACCGACGACGGCGTACGGATGATCATCGGTGACGTACGGGGACACGGGCTGTCCGCCGTCGGCGAGTCGGCGCTGCTGCTCGGTTCGTTCCGCGTGGTCGCCGACCAGCACGCCACGCTGCCCGCGCTCGCCGCGGCCCTGGACCGGAGTGTGTCCCGCTACCTCGCCGATTTCGTCCAGGCGGAGGACGAGATCGACGAGCACTTCATCACCGCCCTGCTGCTGGAAATCCCCAGTCACGGGCACACGACCCGCATGACCTGCTGCGGACATCCCCCGCCGTTACTGCTGCACGAGCACCAGGTCCGCACCCTCACCAGTCCCCACCCGGCCCCGCCCCTCGGCGTGTCCGGGCTGCCGGCCGAAGGGTTTCCCGTCGACGAGTTCGCCTTCGACGCCGGTGACACCCTGATCCTCTACACGGACGGGGTCACCGAAGCCCGCGATGAGGGCGGAGTCTTCTATCCGTTCGCGCAGCGAGTCGAGCAGTGGACCACGAGCAGCCCGGAAGCACTCCTGGATCACATCCACCGGGACCTCCTCGCCCACTGCCGAGGACACCTCAGCGACGACGCCGCCATCATCGCCGTCCAGCGCAATCCGGTCCCTCGGCCGGGCGGCACCGACGGGTAGGCCCTAGCGTCGGCCGGTCCCCGGCGGTTCGCCCGGCGGTTCGGCGGGGCGCTGCGCGGAGAGGGCCTCCAGCGCAGGCAGGGCGTCGTGCAGGGCGTGCTGGTGGTCGACGGTGAGCTGGTCGATCCGCTCGGCGAGGCGGGTGGCTGCCTGGCGGCGCGTGGAGTCAAGAAGCGCCTGGCCCGTGTCGTTGAGCGCGATCAAGGTGGCCCGTTGGTCCTTCGGGTCCGCCTCGCGCTCGATCCATCCGAAGCCGTCGAGCAGATCCACCATGCGGGAGACGGTGGACAGGGCGATGCCCATGCGTGTGGCGAGGTCGCTGATGCGCAGCGGCCCGTGAGCGGAGAGCGCCGCCAGCGCGGCCAGCCGGCTGGGGGTGAGCTGGCTCTGCATGCCTTGGGCGCGCAGTTCGGGGAGGAGCTGCTGGATAGCGGCACGGAGTCGTTCGGCGAGCTCCGCCGACTGCTCGGAGTCGAAGGGATCAGAGTCGACGACGTCAGAGTCGAAGGGGGAGGTCATCATGGCCCCTCGGATCGGGGCCTCGGCGGGGCTGCCGGGGGCGAGGGCGTCTGTGCGGGCGGGGCGGGGGCCAGAAGCGGGGCGGGCCGGGGCAGGATCCGTTCGTCGTGGATGTAGCGGCCGCCGCGCAGCATCGAAGCGATGGCGGCGACGACGCACGCGGCGATCGCGAAGTCGAAGGCCACGGTCAGGCCGTCGGCGAACGGCTGGGAGATCAGCTCCGGGAAGAAGCCGCGCCCGGTGAGGTAGTGGGCGTGGCCCGGAGGCAGTTGAGCGAGGACGTGCGGGCCGAGCAGGGTCTGGATCGGGTTGTAGCCGAGGAGCGAGGCGAACAGCACGCCGACCGGCGGGAGGGCGGCGACCTTGGCGGCGTCGGCGGCGGGTACCCCCTGCGCGGTCAGGCCGTGGTTGAGGGCGGCAGGGAGGGCGCTGGACAGGCCCGCGATCATCAGGGAGAAGAAGATGCCGATGGAGAGCACCGTGGCCGAGTTCTGGAACGTGGTGCTGATCCCGGCGCCCACGCCACGCTGGTCGGGCGGCAGGCTGTTCATGATGGCCGCCCGGTTGGGTGCCGCGAAAAGGCCCATGCCGAGCCCGTTCAACAGCAGGACGAGGGCGAACGCCGGGTAGTTGAAGTCGACCGGCAGCGCCTGGAGGGCCAGAAAGGTGGCGGCGGCCAGCAGCATGCCTCCGGTGGCGAAGGCCCTGGCCCCGAACCGGTCCGAAGCCCAGCCGGAGAAGGGCCCCGCGACCAGGAACCCGACCGTCAGCGGGAGCATGTAGATGCCGGCCCACAGTGGGGTCTGCTCGAAGCCGTAGCCGTGGCGGGGCAGCCAGATGCCCTGGAGCCAGATGATCAGGATGAACATCAGGCCGCCGCGCCCGAGCGCCGCCAGCAGGCTGGCCACGTTCCCCGCGGTGAACGCCCGGATCCTGAACAGCGACAGGTGGAACATCGGCTCGGGGACCCTGGTCTCCACCACGCAGAAGGCGGCCAGCATCGCCATGCCGCCGGCGATCGCGGCGATCACCCATGGGTTGGCCCAGCCCATGATGTCGCCGCCGTAGGGCTGGATGCCGTAGGTGATGCCGGCCAGTACGGCGATCAGGCCCACGGCGAAGGTGAGGTTGCCCCACCAGTCCAGCCGGGCACCCGCGCGTACGCCCGTGTCGTGCAGCTTCAGATAGGCCCACACGGTGCCGAACAGGCCGAACGGCACGGACACCAGGAACACCAGATGCCAGTTGAGGGGCCCGAGCAGTCCGCCGAGGACGAGGCCGATGAAGGATCCGGTGATGCCGGCCACCTGGTTCAGCCCCAGTGCGAGGCCGCGCTGACGGGCGGGGAAGGCGTCGGTGAGGATGGCGTTGGAGTTCGCCATCAACATCGCCCCGCCGACGCCTTGCAGGACCCGCATGCCGATCAGCCACAGGGCGCCCGCCGTGCCGTGCATCCAGGTCACCGACAACAGCACCGAGAACACGGTGAACACCGCGAACCCCATGTTGTACATCCGGACCCTGCCGTACATGTCACCGAGGCGGCCGAAGCTGACCACCAGCACGGCGGTGACCACCATGTAGCTCATGATCAGCCACAGCAGCAGGCTCGTGTTGCCGGGCTGCAGCGGGTCCACGCCGATCCCCCGGAAGATGTCCGGCAACGCGATGAGCATGATCGACATATTGATCGTCGCGATCAGCACGCCCAGCGTGGTGTTGGAGAGCGCGATCCACTTGTAACGCGGTCCTGGCTCACGGAGACCACCCGGACGTGCGGCGGTCGACTCAGCGGTTGTCCTTGCCACAGGGCATCACTCCCGCCGGAGTTAGTTGCTTGACATCAACCAATCTACTCCCGGCACCCGGATGTGGCCATGGCACCTGACCTGGTCAGACAGGCCGCCCGATGGGTTTACGTCATGGCTGCGGCTCTCCGCTCGCTGCCCCCGGAGCAATCGACCGAGGACCGGAACAGCCCGGCGCCGGTGCGGAGTTGATCGCGAGGCGCCTGACCCTCACACCTCTAGAACGCCCGCTCGGCTGACGGATCCGTACGGAGATGGGCTGCGCCCGAGCGCACCGCCCATACGAAGACCGCGAGAGCCAGGACGCCGACCACGACGGTGTCGTACGGGGCCGGCAGACGCCCGGAGCCGCCGAACGTGCCGAGCCATGACAGCAGGGTCAGCGCCGCCAGATGGAAGACGATCCAGGCCCCCTGACGCAGTTCCTCGCGTACGGGCCGACCCGCCGTCCGGCCCTGTTGCAGCAGGTACAGCGGGACACCGGCCAGGACCAGGGGCAGGGCGAGCCGCAGGTGTTCCCAGCCGGACCAGTAGATGAACTCGGTGGACACGGCGAAGCTGACCGGCGCGATCCAGCGCACGCCCGGCACCTGACCGTCCGCGAGGGGCACTCCGCGCTCGCGGTCGTGCGCCCGGAAGGACGCTACGGCGACCGCCGAGGCGGCGTAGATCAGGAGGTACATGTCCCCCATCACGCTCACGATGTCCTGCCAGCCGCCGAACGGCAGCATGAACAGGATGATGACGACGAGGTTGAGGACCAGGGCCCGGCGCGCGATGCCGGAGCGGGGGTCGATGCGCATGAAGAACCGGGGCACCAGACCGTTCTTCGCGAGGGCGTACGTGTGGCGGGCGTCGATGGCGACGCCCACGTAGGCCGAACCGCCCGGGGAGACCACCGCGTCGGCGTAGAGCAGCGTGGCCAGCCAGTGCAGGTTGAGTACGAGGGCGAGCTGGCCGAACGGCGAATCGAAGTTCACGCCCTGCCAGCCGTGCGTGAGGAGCGAGTCCGGCACCGTGTACAGGAACGCGAGTTGGAGCCCGAGGTAGACCAGCACCGCGAGGGCGATGCCGGTGAGCACGGCCGCGGGTACGTTGCGGCGGGGGTTGCGGGCCTCGCCGGAGAAGTCCAGGGGGGCCTGGAAACCGTTCACGGAGTACACGATGCCGCCGCCGGCGAGCGCGGTCAGGCAGGCGGCGAAGCCGTAAGGGGCGAAGCCGCCGTGCTCGGTGAGGCGGCCCGAGTGGGTGCCGGACAGGAAGAGCGCGACGATGGTGACCACCGGGACGACGACCTTGAACACCGACACCAGGTTGTTCAGGCGGGCGAACATCCGTACCGCGAACCAGTTCAGCGCGGTGAGCAGCACGCTGAGCGCGGAGGCTACGCCCAGGCCCGACGCGGTGAGCTTGCCACCTTCGTAGAGCCCGGGGACGTAGTGGGCGGCGTACTGCATGATCGCGCTGATCTCGGCGGCGGTGCCGCCCACGGAGAGCAGGACGGACCAGCCGACGACCGTGCCGACCAGCCGGCCGCTCGCGTACAGCGGCCACCGGACGGTGCCGCCGCCCTCCGGCCTGGTGGCACCGAGTTCGACCATGACCAGGGCCACCAGTGCGCAGAGCGCGCCGGCCGCGATCCATGACAGCAGTGCGGCGGGGCCGGCGGTCTGGGCGGCGTACAGGGCGGCGAACAACCAGCCCGAGCCGAGGATGTTGGAGAAGCCGATCGCGGTCAGGCCCCAGAAACCGAGGTCCTTGCGGAGCCGGTTCTCCTCGGCGTGGGCTTCCGCGTCACCCACCGTCCCCGCCGGCTGATGCTGCGCCACGTGGCAACCTCCGAGACGATCACAGACCCAGGGGGCTCAGCGTGCCATGCGGCGCGTCAGCTTCGACGGAGCGCTGCCGTGATCAGCCGCCGCTCTTGCGTCGGAACGACTTCTGGCTCGACGCCGGACCGTGCGCACCGCGGATCTTCGAACCGGTCTTCGCGGAGCCGCCGGCGGCGTCCGCCTGCATGCCACGCTTGCGGTCCAGCGCCTCGCGGAACTTGCGCTTCAGGTCGTACTGGCCGTCGGCGTCGGGCGCCAGGCCTTCGTTCGCGGCCTCGGTCGGCTCCGAACCTTCCTGCGATGCAGACTCTGCAGCCATGGTGACCTCCTGGGTTCGGGCAATGGGAAGGACAGCTTGTCATGCTCGTCAGCACTTGTGCGCCTGCGCCCGGTGGCGCCGGTGGTCACCAGTGGACGGTCATGTTGATACGACGACTGCTTCGAGGGCTGTGATGAAGGCGGTCCAGTAGAGGTCGGAGCGGCTGAGCGAGGCGGCCTGCTCGGCTGTCGTCGCGGCCGCCGTGTCGACGCGCCAGGACGCGGTCCGCAGCAGCGCCACCGCTCCGGCCGGGTCGGCGCGGATCCCCGACGGGGTCAGGTCCACCGGGGCGGACGTGTGGCGCAGGCTCTGGATGATCTCGCGTCAACTCCCTCTGGAAAACGGGTTGTTCGACATATCGACCGTTGCCGGCCGGGCATCGGCATGACGGATTCCGGTCGTCTCCCGTTCCCCGAACGTCCAGCATCCGTCCCCGCTTGCGTCGTGTGCCGTCCCTAGGGTCCTCGGAGGCTTCCAAGGAAGGCACTCATGGACGAACGCCTGGCAATACGGGCTCGCGGGATCACCAAGTGTTTCGGCGACGTCGTCGCGCTCGACGGCATCGATCTGGATGTGGCGCAGGGGCAGATCCACGGCCTGGTCGGACCGAACGGCGCCGGGAAGACGACGCTGCTCGGCCTGCTGCTGGGGCTGGCCGTCGCCGACGACGGCCGACTGGACATCCTGGGTACGCCCGTCGGGCGGGCGCTCGCCGCGCCCGAGGGTGTCGCCGGCTTCGTGGACGGTCCCGGTCTCTACCCCTCACTCACCGCCAGGCAGAACCTGGCCGCGCTGGCCTCCCTGCGGGGCCTCGGCGCACAGGCGTCGGGGATCGACGACGTGCTCGGGCAGGTCGGGCTCACCGATGTCGCCGACGACCGCACCCGCGGCTTCTCCCTCGGCATGCGCCAGCGGCTCGGGCTCGCCGCGGCCCTGCTCACCAAGCCCCGGCTGCTCGTGCTCGACGAACCGTCCAACGGCCTCGACCCGGCTGGAAAGAAGCACGTACACGGCGTCCTGGCCAGGCTCGCGACGCAGGGCACCGGCGTCGTGCTGTCGAGCCACCGCATGGACGACGTCGAGGCGCTGTGCTCGGAGGTCACCATCCTCGCCACCGGACGGATCGCCTTCTCCGGCCCGCTGAGCAAACTGGCCGCCGAGAACAGCGAGCTCGACTACCGGCTGTTGACCTCCGACCCGCAGGCCGCGCGCCGCCTTGCGGCCGACACCTCCGGGATCCGCGTCGTCGACGACGCCGTGGGACGGCACGACACCGAGGCGCTCGTCGTGCGCGCGCTGGTGCCCGCCCTCGACGAACTGGTGGTGCGGCTCGTGCACGCGGACATCGCGTTGCGCGAGCTCTCGCCCGTGGTGTCGCCGCTCGAAGCGGCGTTTCTCGCCCTCACCGAGCAGCAGGAGAACAGCAGATGACCGCAACCGTCGCCGCCGGCCCCGCCGCCGCTGCCGCCCCCGTCGCCGCTGCCGCCCCCCGTGTCTCGGTGGCGCGCGGCTACCGTTTCGAGCTGGTCAAGCTGGTCTCGCAGTGGCGGATCCGGCTGCTGGTCCTCGCCTGCTGGATCGCGCCGGCGCTCTTCGTCGCCGCGGTGAGTCAGCAGAGTTCGCTCCCCGTCGACACGCTCTTCGGTCGCTGGATGCACGCCACGGGATGGGCCGGATCACTGGTGGTGCTCGGTTTCTCGGGCACCTGGGCGCTCCCGCTCCTGACC